>JAUNQH010000016.1:0-18503 GCA_030536295.1 Clostridia bacterium
ACAGGCCGCATGGCCCGTATTAAAAACGCATAGTCCGTTTTCCCTTATATTTCAATAATTCCGGAATTTATTAAAAAAACGTTACGGTTCAGACGGCTGCCCGTTCGGAAGCATGAAAACGTTCTCTCAGGCTTTGCCGATCCCGTGCGGCCGCGCGACAACGGCACCCGCCGCAGCACAGGCGGCAGCGCCCGCGAAAATATAACTTCCGTTGTACAGCGCGGAATAGATCCATGGGTTTGTCATCGGCATGCCGAAGAATACATCCGGCATATACTGTCCCCAGACCACCGCGCCAGTGACCCATGAGATCAGAAAACGCGCCGCGCTGCCGGCCGCGATCCCCGCAAACAATCCGCCTTTCCTGCCCTTGAACAGCCCCGCGATGCCCAGCACGCTGTACGCGATGATATAGTCGCCGAGGATCGAAGCCCAGCTGATGCCGGTGATCCCGTCCAGCAGCAGCTGCAAAAGACTGAAAGCAAACGCGGTCAGCATACCGGGACCGAATCCCCGCCGCGCGCAGAGGATAAACACAGGCAGCATATTCAGCGTCACCGAGCCGCCCTGCGGCAGGCGGAACAGCTTCAGATACCCCAGCACCTGCGCCGCGGCGACCATCACCGCGCATTCGCACAGGATACGGATCTTCTCGGATGTCTGTCTCATCGTCAACACGCCTCGCTTCATACAAAAAAGCTTTCCGCGCTGCGGCGGAAAGCCTGAACCCCGTTCATGACCGCTTCCCTACGGTAGGATGACCTACACAGGTTCCAAGGGTCGGACCGATGCCCTCTCAGCCGCTTTGCGCGGCTCCCCCAGCGCTGTGCATATTATACTCCCGTCTGTTCATTTGTCAATCTGTATTACATCCCGCTCACGGCGCGGAACTGCAGGCTGTAGAGTTCGGCATAGATCCCGTTCAGCGCCATCAGTTCCTCATGCGAGCCCTGTTCGACGATCGCGCCGTTATTCACCACAGCGATCTCGTCCGCGTTCTTGATGGTGCTCAGCCTGTGCGCGACCACCAGCGTCGTTCTTCCCTCACACAGCTCGTCCAGCGCCTGCTGGATCAGGATCTCGGTGGTGTTGTCCAGCGCGCTCGTCGCTTCATCCAGGATCAGGATCGCGGGATCCTTCAGAAACACCCGGGCAATGCTCAGCCGCTGCTTCTGCCCGCCGGACAGGCGTACGCCGCGCTCGCCGATATTTGTTTCATACCCTTTCGGCAGCGTCATGATGTAATCGTGGATATTGGCTTTTTTCGCGGCTTCGATGATCTCGTCATCGGTCGCGTCCAGCCGTCCGTAGCGGATATTCTCCCGGATCGAATCATTGAACAGATAGATATCCTGCTGCACGATGCCGATGTTGCGGCGTATGCTTTCCAGCGTCAGCGTATGGATCTCCTTCCCGTCCAGCAGGATCTCACCGCTGACCACATCATAAAAATGCGGTATCAGATGACAGATCGTCGTTTTGCCGCCGCCGCTGGGACCGACCAGCGCGAACTTTCTGCCCTTCTCTATGGTCAGATCCACATGCTTCAGCACATTTTCGTCGCCTTCATAAGCGTAGGTAACGTCCCTGAACCGGATCTCGCCCTGCAGCTGCCCGCAATCCTCCGCGGCATCCGGATCTTTTTCGGGTACGGCATCCATGATCTCGCAGAACCGTTCAAAGCCGGTCACGCCGTTCTCAAACTGCTCCATAAAATTGATCAGCGTCATCACAGGACCGATGAACATGTTCACGGAAACGATGAACGCGGAATAATCGCCGAAGCGGATACTGCCGTTATACAGGAAAAATCCGCCGGCGATCAGCACCACCACGTTGAAAACGTCCGTCACAAACGTATTCCCGCTGTGGAAGCGCGCCATGGCATTGTAGCCGTCCTTGCGCGCGGATCTGTATTTTTCGTTGCCGATCTCGAACTTTTCACTTTCGATCTTCGCGTTGTTGAACGCCTTCGTCACGCGGATCCCGCTGATGCTGCTTTCCAGACTGGCGTTGATCTCGGCCATGGAAGACCGCATATCCCGGAAAGCCTTTCTCATTTTTTCCCGCAGCGTGTAGCTGATGACCACCAGAAAAGGCACGCAGGCGAAAACGATGAGCGTGAGCCAGATATTGATGGTGCTCAGATATATAAAGGAAAGGATGATGCTGAGTCCGGAGATCAGCAGGTTTTCCGGGCCGTGATGCGCAAGCTCCACCACATCGAACAGGTCATTTGTCATCCTGCTCATGATCTTTCCGGTCTCATGCGTATCGTAAAAACTGTACGGCAGCGTTTCCAGATGATTGAAAAGGTCCGTTCTCATCTGCACCTGCATGTGCACACCCATCATATGCCCCTGATACTGAATAAAATAATTCAGCAGCATCTTCGCGATGTACAGCGCCAGCAGCGTCACGCCGAAAACGACGACCATCCTGTAGTTCCGGTCCGGAATGAGATCGTTCAGCATCGTGCGTGTGATGATCGGATACACGATCCCGATCAGCGCGACCAGAAGACTCGCTCCCATATCCATGGAAAAGAGTTTCATATGCGGTTTATAGTACGCGAAAAAGCGGGTCAGCAGGCTCTTTGTCTCACCGCGCGAGCGTTTTACCGGTTCACTGCTGTTCCGGTTCGCGTTATATCCTCTTCCGCCGTTCATGGTTCAGACCGACCTCCTCATCTTTTCGTTCAGCTTCGTATAGATCCGTTCGCGGAACCACGGTTCGCTTGAGGCTTTTACGGCTTCGTCCGGCGTGAACCACGCGACCGCGCTGTTCTCATCATCCTTTTTCCGTACGGGCTCCGTATCGTCCGCCTTCAGAAGATAGGTCACATTCAGATGCAGATGCGACGGCACGTAAACGCCCTTCTTTTCGTGGCCGTCCACCGTCAGCACCTCCACGGAGAAAATGTCCTCCGTGACCGGCGATACATATCGTATGCCGCTTTCCTCGCGCACCTCGCGCAGAGCAACGCCCAGCAGGTCCGTCTCCCCGTCCGCGTGGCCGCCCAGCCAGCTCCAGCTTTTATATATGTTGTGATAAGCCATCAGCACCCGCGTTCCCTGCTCATTCACGACCCACGCGCTCGCGGTCATATGACAGTTCAGATTCGTCCGTTCGAATATATCCTCACGGTTCCTCAGCGCGTCTGTGATGACCGCGAGGTCCGCCTTTTCCTGTTCGTTGTACGGTTCATACGCCATCAGTTGCCGGATCAGCTTTTCGCACATGGTCTTCTTTCCTCCGGATATCATTGTGTTTTATCTTACCGCCTGCAGACTGGATTTGTCAAATCATGCCTTTTTTATTATTTATGCATCTTTTTCGCATAATTCGCATTTTATTCTGCATATTTTTTCATTTTTCCCTTGACACAAGTGAGTATTTGGTGTATATTTTCTGCCGTACCAAACGAAGGAGGATCTGTTTTATGGATAAGTCTCAGATCAAAAAAGTGGTTCTCGCGTACTCCGGCGGCCTGGATACTTCTATTATCATCCCGTGGCTGAAGGAAAATTATAACAATTGTGAAGTCATCGCCGTGTCCGGCAACGTCGGCCAGGCCGATGAGCTGGAAGGTCTGGAGGAGAAAGCCCTGAAGACCGGCGCCTCCAAGCTGTATATTCTGGATCTGACCGATGAGTATGTGGATGATTATATCATTCCCACCATGCAGGCCGGCGCCATCTATGAAGATTACCTGCTCGGCACCAGTCACGCCCGTCCCTGCATCGCGAAGGGTCTGGTGGAGATCGCGCTGAAGGAAGGCGCTGACGCGATCTGCCACGGCTGCACCGGCAAGGGCAACGATCAGGTCCGTTTTGAGCTGGCCGTCAAGCATTTCGCGCCCAACATGCCCATCATCGCGCCCTGGCGTGAGTGGGATATCAAGAGCCGTGATGAAGAGATCGACTATGCCGAAGCGCATAACATTCCGCTGCGCATCACCCGTGAGACCAACTATTCCAAGGACAAGAACCTGTGGCATCTGTCCCATGAAGGTCTTGATCTGGAAGACACCGGCAATGAACCGCAGTATGAGAAGCCAGGCTTCCTGGAAATGGGTGTTTCCCCCATTGACGCCCCGGACGTTCCCACCTACGTCACGCTCGATTTTGAGCAGGGCAAGCCTGTCGCGCTGGACGGCGTGAAGATGTCCGCGAAGGATATCGTTCTGAAGCTGAATGAGATCGGCGGAAAGAACGGCATCGGCATCATCGATATCGTGGAGAACAGGCTGGTCGGCATGAAGTGCCGCGGCGTGTACGAGACCCCCGGCGGAACGATCCTCTACCGTGCGCATGAAGCGCTCGAAAGCCTCTGCCTGGACAAGCTGACCATGCATGAAAAGCAGAAGCTGTCCGTCACTTTCGCCGAGCTGGTCTATAACGGCCTCTGGTTCTCCCCGCTGCGTGAGGCGCTTTCCGCCTTCGTCACCAAAACGCAGGAAAAGGTCACCGGCACCGTAAAGCTGAAACTCTACAAGGGCAACATCATCAAGGCCGGCACCTGGAGCCCGTACTCCCTGTACAGTGAAGACATCGCGACCTTCGGCGCCAGCGATTACAATCAGGCAGACTCCGCCGGGTTCATCACCCTGTTCGGTCTGCCCACCAAAGTTCAGGCCATGGTCGACGGCAAAAAGTAAGATATGCATCCGCGGCGGATCCCATCCGGGATCCGCCGTTTTTTTACACGCGCAGCATAGAAAAGGCGCGGTGCCGGTTCTCGTTCCGGCGCCGCGCCTCTGTTTATATGTTTATCAGTACATGCCGCCCATACCGGCGCCGCCTGCGGGAGCAGCGGGTTCCGGTTCGGGAATATCAGCCACCAGGGATTCGGTGGTCAGCACCATGGCCGCCACGGACGCGGCGTTCTGCAGCGCGCTGCGGGTGACCTTGGTAGGATCGATGATGCCGCGCTTGACCATGTCGACATACTCATCCTTCATGGCGTCATAGCCGTAGCCGGGCTTTTTCTTGGCCTGGATATGATCAACGATCACGCTGCCGTCAATGCCGGCATTCTTTGCGATCTGGCGGATGGGCTCCTCCAGGGCGCGAAGCACGATCTGCACGCCGGTCCTGGCATCGCCGGTGAACTTATCCAGCAGAGCCTTCACATTGCTCTCGGCAGCCAGCAGAGCGATGCCGCCGCCGGGCACGATGCCTTCCTCGGCAGCCGCGCGGGTCGCGGCCAGAGCGTCTTCGATGCGCATCTTGCGCTCTTTCATTTCGATCTCAGTCGCGGCACCGACCTGGATGACCGCCACGCCGCCGGCCAGCTTGGCCAGGCGTTCCTGCAGCTTTTCACGGTCATAATCACTGGTGGTCTCGGCGATCTGCGCGCGGATCTGGCCGATGCGGGCTTCGATGTCAGCCTTGTCGCCGGCGCCGTCCACGATGGTGGTGTTTTCCTTGTTGACCTTCACCTGACGGGCGCGGCCCAGCATATCAAGGGTCGCTTCCTTCAGTTCCATACCGGTCTCGGAGGAGATCACGGTACCGCCGGTCAGGATCGCGATATCCTGCAGCATCTCCTTGCGGCGGTCGCCGAAGCCGGGAGCCTTGACGGCGACGCAGGTAAAGGTTCCGCGCAGCTTGTTCACGACCAGGGTGCTCAGGGCTTCGCCTTCAACATCCTCGGCAATGATCAGCAGCTTCTTGCCGGTCTGCACGACCTGCTCCAGCACGGGCAGCACTTCCTGAATGGCGCTGATCTTTTTGTCAGTGATCAGAAGCAGCGGATCATCCAGAATAGCTTCCATCTTCTCAGTATCGGTGACCATGTAGGCGGAAGCGTATCCGCGGTCGAACTGCATGCCTTCCACGGTCGTCATGCCGGTCGTCATGGTCTTGCTTTCCTCAACGGTGATCACGCCGTCAGTGCCCACGATCTCCATCGCGTCGGCGATCAGCTTGCCGATGTTCTCATCAGCGGCGGAGTTCGCGGCGACCTGGGCGATCGCCTGCTTGCCGTTGATCGGCTGGCTCTGGGCGCGCAGGCCTTCAACAGCGGCTTCGGTCGCGGCTTCAATGCCCTTTTTCAGGATCATGGGGTTCGCGCCGGCGGCCAGATTGCGCAGGCCTTCACGGATAATGGCCTGAGCCAGCAGGGTCGCGGTGGTGGTGCCGTCGCCGGCAACATCGTTCGTCTTGGTGGAAACTTCCTTGACCAGCTGGGCGCCCATGTTTTCAAAGGGGTCTTCCAGCTCGATCTCCTTGGCGATAGTCACACCGTCATTGGTGATCAGGGGAGCGCCGTACTTCTTGTCCAGCACGACATTGCGGCCCTTCGGCCCCAGGGTGATCTTCACGGTATCCGCCAGCATGTTGACGCCCTTTTCCAGGCTGCGGCGCGCGTCTTCTCCGAATTTGATCTGCTTAGCCATTTCTTTGTTCTCCTTTTATCTCTCTTATTCAACAACAGCCAGGATATCGCTCTGACGAACGATGATCAGTTCCTCGCCATCCACCTTCACTTCGGTTCCGGCATACTTGGAATAGATCACCTTCTGACCGGCGGTCACCTGCATTTTGATCTCCTTGCCATCCACATTCCCGCCGGGGCCAACGGCGAGCACCATCGCCATCTGGGGCTTTTCCTTGGCGGCGCTGGTCAGGATCAGACCGGACTTGGTGGTTTCTTCTGCTTCTACGTTTTTGATGACGACACGGTCACCCAAAGGCTTCACGGTCATGTTTTCATTCCTCCTGATGTTTGGTCCGTTTTAGCACTCGACATATGTGAGTGCTAACAACGGTATGTAATATACATCATTTCTCCGCGATATGCAAGCGTTTTTTCAGTTTTACGCGACTTTTTCGCAGTTTCTCCGTTGCTTACGGCTCATGCAGCGTTTCAGGCTCCTCGAAATCAGGATCCGCCGGCGGCATATGATCGCAGACCATCAGCAGCCCGTCCTCGCCGTTGTCCTCATAATACTTTTTTCTTTTTCCGACGGTCACAAACCCGAGGCTCGTATACAGGTTCTGCGCGCGCAGATTGCTCAAGCGCACTTCCAGTGTGGCATAAGCCGCGCCGAGATTTGACAGGTACTGCAGCAGCGCTCCGGTCAGCAGCCGTCCGAAGCCGTGTCCCCTCTCCGTTTCCTCGATGGCGATATTTGTGATATGGCTCTCGTCCAGAATGATCCACGCGCCGGCATACCCGATCACTCTCCCGTCCTTTTCGGCGACCAGATAGCGCGCGGCCCTGTTCCGCAGTTCACTCTCAAATGAATTTCTGCTCCACGGTATCGCGAATGTGCCGTTTTCGATCCTTACGATATCGTCCAGATCCTCCGCGGTCATTCTGCGTACGGATACCTCAGCCATGCTTCATCGCCTCCAGCAGCTTTTTGTTCAGCTGGGCATTCGGCGCCCGGAGATAGAAAGCCTCCAGTTCGAGATCCGTCACGGTCTCCGTTTTGCCCGCGGCGATCACCGCTGCCGCCGACGGTCGCAGATAAGCCAGATGCGCCGGCGCGAATACCGCTTTATCGCCGAGCAGTTCCCTGATCCCGGCCGCGTGTACCGGCATACCGTCGCCCGTGAACAGGAAGCGTTCGCCGAGCGGCATGATCAGATCGATGAACTCGCTGAGCTTCAGCGCGCAGTCTTCCGCAAGCCGTTCCCCGCCGCGGAACGCCGCGCCGTATACCTGACCGCAGCGCGCGTCCTGGATCGGGCAGATGACACCGTCAAAAGCGCCGGCGGAGACCGCCAGCGCTTCCAGCGCGTCCACAGGCACGCACGGGATCCCTGAGCCGCAGGCAAGGCCCTTGACCGTTGCCGTACCGATACGCACCCCCGTAAATGAACCGGGGCCCGTCACGCATGCGATCCTGTCGATCTGGTGTATCGAAAGACCCGCGTCCTTCAGCGCGCGGTCCGTCATGGGCATCAGGTTTGCCGAATGCGTCCGGCTGTTCAGAACGATCTGCTCGGCGAGCACACGTTCACCGTCGGTCACGGCGACACCGCAGACCGGACCCGATGTATCGATCGCGAGGATCCTCATAATACAGTCACCTCCGGAATTGCCGTCCTTCCGCCTTCCGTTTTCCAGCTGATCGCGCGTGTTTCCTCTCCCGCGGGCTCGATCATGATGTCGATCCGTCTTTCCGGAACCGCTTCTTCGCATCGCCCGGGCCATTCAACGACCGCTATCCCGTTTCCGCCGAGATATTCGTCCATCCCGAGTTCGTACAGTTCCTCCGCGCTCTCCAGCCTGTACCAGTCAAAATGATACAGCGGGATCCGGCCGCTTTCATATACATTCAGTATCGTAAAGCTCGGACTGGTCACGGTCTCGGTCACGCCGAGCCCTTCCGCGATCCCGCGCGTCAGCTCGCTCTTGCCCGCGCCGAGATCACCGTGCAGCAGCACCACATCACCCTTTTCAAGATAAGCGGCGATCGCCTTTCCCAGTCTTCTCGTTTCACGCGCCGATGTTGTGATCATCGTTTGTCTCCCTTTACATGCAGCAGCGGCGAAAGCCGTTTATACAGCAGGAATGTCAGAGCGCTCAGCACAATGCCCTTGAGCAGATTGAACGGCGCCGTCACAAAAAGAAGCAGCTTCCACTCGGTATCCACAAACGGAAGCGCGGCGGACGCCATGCCGATCACTGCTTCCATCGGCATGCCGTAAGCGTTCATATAGAACGGGATCATGATGTACTTGTTCACAATGACCCCGACGATCGCCATCAGCACCGTGCCGATGATCATACCCGTCAGCGCGCGGCCCCGCGTCTTCTTCACGCGGTAGATCACCGCGGCCGGCAGTATCATCGCGGCACCCATGATAAAGTCCGCCAGTTCGCCCACATACATGCTTGTTGAGTGAAGCATGCCGATCAGGCTTTTCAGCCCCAGGATCACGATACCGGCCGCCGGTCCCATGGAAAAAGCGCCGAGCAGCACCGGCAGATTGCTCAGGTCCAGCTTGTAAAACGCGACCACGGGGATCTCGATCAGGAAGAGAATGGAAGCAAGCGCCGTCAGCACCGCAATACGCGTTATCGCCTGTACAGAGATGTTTTTCCGCATACTTATATCACTTCCGTTTTCCGGTTTATTCTTCAGGGTCGAGTACGTATACGCCCTGCGGCCGTATATCAAGCACCTTGCAGCATCCCGTGCCGAAAGCCCGCTCCATCGTACCGGTGAAAGCGTCCAGCAGATCGGACGGCACAAAGTTCAGCGTGGTGCCCGCGAAGCCGCCGCCGTGTACACGCCACGCGCCGCGCGCGCCGAGGATCCGCTCCGCCAGGCACAACGCCAGTGAAAGGCCCTGCTCTTCCGGCCTTGCCCATACGTTCTGCAGATACATGAACGAAGAGCGGCCGCTCGCGTTGATCTCCTTCAGGAAAGCGTTCATGTCGCCGGCGTCCAGCGCCGCCACCTGGGCCTGTACCCGCCGGTTCTCATCATAAAAATGCATGGCGCGCATCAGCGGTCTGTCTCCCAGTTTTTCACGCAGTTCACCGAGATGCTCCGTAAAAGCTTTCTCATCAATATCCCGCAGGTCCCTGCCGCCGAGCTGCGCGGCCACCGCTTTCATTTCGGCCGGGATCGAGGCGTAATACTCCGTCAGGTCGGCGTGGCTGCCGCCTGTGCCGACGACGACGAGCGCGTAGCCGGCTGCCGCGAAGTCATGATCCATCGCGCGTATTCCCGCGGGATCCGTGCCGAAGTCCACGGTCACGAGCCCGCCGGCCGCGGATGCCATCTGGTCCAGCAATCCGCTCGGCTTGCCGAAATACACGTTTTCCGCGTACTTGCCGATCACGGCGCGTTCCGCGAAAGCCATACCCCCGTCATTGAACAGGGCGTCATAAACGCCTGTGAGCATGACTTCAAACGCCGCCGAACTGCTCAGCCCGCTGCCTGCCGCGACAGTCGAGGTCACCGCCGCGTTGAAACCGCCGATCTTTCTGCCGTGTTCCCGCATGCCGGCCGCGACACCGCGGATCAGCGCCGCCGTCGTACCGTATTCCGCCTCATGCACGGTCAGATCATCAAGGTCCACGGTCACTTCCGGGTAGCCTTCGCTCATCAGCCGCACAAGCATGTCTTCCCGCGGCGAGACCGCGGCTACCGTATCCAGATTGACGGAGGCCGCGAGAACACATCCGCGGTTGTGGTCGGTATGATTTCCGCCGATCTCCGTTCTGCCCGGCGCGCTGACAAGCTTCAGACGCCCGGTTTCCCCGAACAGTTCTTCATAGCGCCGTATCAGTTTCTCATACCGTTCGGTCTGGAAAGCGGTCATATCATTCCTGCCGCCGTACAGCCGCTTCAGTTCAGCCTGAACCTCTTCACTCCGCAGTTTACCGGTCATTTTGCCGCTGCCTGTCATCTTTCATCAGCCTTTCCCCGCGTATGGGTCATTTCAGCAGATCAGTGAACAGCCGGACCAGTTCGTCGATACCGTTCGCCCTGACCTGCGTGCAGAATTCATTCCATGTGTCATCATTCAGCTCAATGTCGCCGGTCACAAAGCGCGCCATGGCATTTTCGGCATAGTCGGCGACTTTGGCCTGGATCGCGTCGATCTTCGCGGCCGTTTCTTCATCGGGATATACGAGCGGATACGGCATCACGGCATACTCTTTCAGCGTCAGCAGCTGCTCCAGCGCGGTATGGGTCATCTCGTCCGCGTAGCTCAGCTGGAATTCGGCCGATGTCAGTCCGGGAGCGCTTCCGCCTTCACTGATGGTCGCCTCGGGCAGTACGGTATTTGCCACAGTTGCCTGATCGCTCATCCATTCCCATTTTCCGTTCTCATTCCAGAAGTATTCCGTGTCTTCCAGCCCGCACTGCGCGAGTCTGCTTCCCTCTTCCGTATACAGATAATTCACCCAGGAGACGAGCTTCGCGGGATCCTTGCAGGCGGATGTGACGGCAAAAGTGCCGCGCACCACTTCACCCAGCAGATCGCGATATACTCTCCTGCCGTTGTATTCGAGCGGTTCGAGCAAGCTGTACTGATCCAGTGAGTCTGAAGGGATCACAAGCAGCGGAGTCGTCGCGAGCATCACACCGTAAGTCATCGGCGTGCTCGTATCCGTCACCTGTCTCATGGAAGATGTGCCCGAAAAACCGGCATGATCGATCAGGCGCTCATCCCACAACAGATGCAGCCACTCCAGAAACGCGCGGTATTCATCGGTAGTAAGGACCTCGGATACATTTCCGTTTTCATCCGTCGTCAGATAGTAATCATTCGATACGATCCCGAACGCGTGCGCGAGCCAGCGCAGGTCCCACATGCCGATAAATGTCAGCGGCACTTCATCCGCCTTGCCGTTTTTGTTCGGATCCCCGTCACGGAACGCGCGCAGCACTTCCGTAAGCTGTTCGGCGTTCTGCGGCATATCCAGCTTCAGCGTCTTCAGCCACGCGGTGTTGATCCACATCGCGTTGTTGTTCTGCAGCTGATTCAGATTCGGCAGGGCGGCGATGGCGCCGTCAGGCAGCGTGATCGCTTCCTCCCAGTCCGGATGCTCGCAAAGCAGCGCGTACAGGTCCGGCGCGTATTCCTGTATATAGGGCTTCAGATCGATGATCTTTCCTTCATTATAATACTTCAGGGTCTCCCGCGCGTTCAGTTCGGCCTTGAAAAGCACATCGGGCATGTTGCCGTCTGAAAGCAGGGCATCCCTTTCTTTCGTGTAAACATCAATATCCGTATACTGGACATAGTCGAAAACGATGCCGGTCTTCTCCTGCATCCGTTCAAAAAACTTGTTCGTTTTCCAGTCATGCCCGCCGCTGTCGCCGTCATACCCGGCCATTGTAAAAGTGTCCTCCGCCAGTGCGGCCGTGCACAGCACGGTCATCACCACCGCAAGCATGATCGCTGTCAGTCTGCGCATTCAAAAATACCTCCGGAACAATATTTCACCATTTTTATTATAACGCACTCCGCAGACCTGCGCAATCCGGAAAAAAGGATCAAAAAAGCGGATCTTCACGGGAAATCAGGCTATGGTAAGGATTATGCTGCGAAGGTTTCCAAAGGGCGATCGCAAAGCCCTTTGGTCGCGCCCGCAGGCGCGAAATCCTCTTGCTGCAATGAAGAACTGATAGCCCAGGTTGCCGTGAAGAGCCAAAAAACGGATCCCGTCCGGGATCCGCTTTCGTGATCGTACATCAGTATTACTTTTTTCTGCGCAGGAAGGCCGGAATACCGTGGCTGTCCGTCTCCATGGCGGAATTCTGGGCAGCCTGGGGCGTCTGGGCATTCTGCGCCGCCGGGAAGGAACCGGTCTGCTGACCGGTGATCTGCATATTGTTGTTGAATATGGGCTGATAGGCGGGCTGCTGCTGCGTCTGGAAAAGCTGCCCCTGCCCATACGGCTGGGTATTGTTCATCGTGTTATAGGGCTGCGTGTTCTGCTGAGGCTGCTGGGACTGCTGCGCCTGATAGCTGAAGCCGCTGCCGAAGGAACTGCCGGCCGTCATGCCGGGCACACCCATGGAAGGACGCGCCGTAGTCGATGAGAACGCGGATGACGGGGTCTCATAACCCGTACTGAAAGATGACGCGTTCATCGTCGGAGGTGTATAAGAGGCGGCAGGCGTTTCAACATTATATGAAGTGCCGAAGCTTCCGCTTCCGAACAGCCGTTCATGTTCGATCTCACGGGCCTTCTTCGCCGGTTCCTTCGCGGGGAACGGTGTTTTTTCAAATCCGGTCGCGATCACGGTGATGCGTACGTCATCGCCCATGTTTTCATCAATGCCGGCACCGAAGATGATGTTCGCGTCGGGATCGGCGGCTTCCATCACCAGGTTCGCGGCTTCATTGATATCCATAATGGAGATGTCGCTTCCGCCGGTCACGTTGATCAGCACGGCGCGCGCGCCGTTGATATTGGTCTCGAGCAGCGGGCTCGCGATCGCGTTTTTGGCCGCGTCCACAAGCTTGTTTTCACCGGAGCCGATACCGATGCCCATATGGGCCATTCCGCCGGATTCCATAACGGTCTTCACATCAGCAAAGTCAAGATTGATCATCGCGGGTACGGCGATCAGATCGCTGATCCCCTGAATGCCCTGGCGAAGAACGTCATCCGCGATACGGAAAGCTTCCAGCATCGTGGTTCCCTTATTCACCACCTGCAGCAGACGGTCGTTGGGAATAACGACCAGTGTGTCCACATGCTGCTTCAGTTCGGAAATGCCCGCTTCAGCGTTCTTCATGCGCTGTTTGCCCTCGAAATTAAAGGGCTTCGTTACCACCGCGATCGTCAGGCAGCCGAGATCGCGCGCGATCTCCGCGACGATCGGAGCAGCACCGGTACCGGTACCGCCGCCCATGCCCGCGGTAATGAACACAAGATCGGCGCCCTGCAGTGCCTGGGCGATCTCTTCACGGCTTTCTTCCGCGGCGCGGCGTCCCACTTCGGGCACGGCGCCCGCGCCGAGACCCTTTGTCAGTTTTTCACCGATCTGGATCTTCACGGAGGCGCCGGACATCAGTAATGCCTGCCGGTCCGTATTCACGGAGATAAACTCCACGCCGCGCAGGCCGGCTTCTACCATGCGGTTGACCGCGTTATTTCCGCCGCCGCCGCAGCCGACGACCTTGATGGAGGCAAAAGTGTTCTGCTCTTCATTCGTAAACTCGATCATGGTATATCCTCCCGATTTATTGTTTTCGATGTTCGGTCAGCCGCCCAGAAGGCTGCGGAAGAATCCTTTCACCTTGCCGCCGATCCCCGCCGAAGGCTGATGCTGCTGTTCCAGCGTGTCGATGATCAGATCCATCAGACCCAGCGCGCTGGAGAACGAATGACTGTTCAGCTTCGTGGTGCGCCTCGGTGTTTCCAGCACAGCCTTTCCGAGTTTTCCGCCCAGATATTCCCTGCCGCCGCGGTTGAAGCTCAGCGCCCCGCCGGTCATAAACACGTTGCTCCAGTTGCCGAGCCCGCCGAAATCGTCGAGCTTTTCACGGATCAGTTCCGCCAGTTCATCGACCGCGCCGTAAAGCACCGGCTTGACCTGGTCGCGGCTGAAGCTCGTGCCCTTTTCCCCGTCAGCCGCGGCGACCTGGTAGGTCTCGTTATCGGTCTCGATGCCGTAAACAAAGTGTCTCTTGATATCCTCGGCGGCAGCCATCGTGATATCGAGCTTTTCAGCCAGTTCAGCGGTTATTCTGCCTCCGGCGTATTCGATATTCTCATGATAGATGATGGCATCGCCTTCAACGCCGATGATCTCCGTATTCAGATAACCGATGTCGATCAATACGGATGTACGGTCACGCTCCTGTTCCGACATATAAAGCATCGCCTCTCCGGCGGGCGTGGAATAGAATCCGGACACCGCGATACCGAGGTCAGCCATGCGATTGCTTACATCATCCACAAAAAAGCGGTCTCCGACCACAAACGAAATGCACGCGATCAGCTCACGGCCTTTCATGCCGACAGGCTCAAGCGTTTTCTTCCCGCTGTCGACCATAAACCAGGCGGGGCTGGAATGGATCACAACGCCCGGCAGTTCGTTCAGGTTCTCGGCCGCAAGGCGGAACGCGGTCTGCACGTCGTTCGCGCTCACACGCGGATCGGTTCCCTTCAGGGGAACGGTCACCCGCGTGGCAAAAACTTTCGTGAACGTTCCGGGCACGCCTACGTTGATCTCATGGATCTTGCTGCCGCACTGATCTTCCGCGTCCTTGATGGATTCGCGGATCGCGTTGTTCACCTGTTCCGGGCTGTTCCAGCCTTCGCTGAGGAATCCGTCATACGGAGCAACACCGGCACCGATGATATCACAGCGCTGGTTTCCGCTGTTTTCGGCGACCAGCGTCACGATCTTGCTTGTTCCGAAATCAAGCGCTGCTACTGTCGTCTTCATAGGCTTCAAGCCCCCCTGATCCTTTAAGGTCAATGTTATACGGATTTATTATAGTATCTTGCCCGCGTGTTTGCAAGCGTTTCAAACATTTTATTAAATTTTTCGGACATTTTTTGTAACAATTGTGTGTCATTTCCGAAAACAGCCGCGCGCTATACCGCATCCGGCGTAAATGTCGGTTCCGTCGGGGCCGACACACGGATCGTTCCGGAGGTATAGCCCAGCTCGATCAGTTTCTGCTCGACCAGCAGCATGCTTCTCAGTTTCATATGCAGCTGCTCCGTATTTCCCAGGCTGACCGAAAAACCGCTCCGAAGCGTCAGATACATGTTATCCGGGGTCGTCAGATCCGCGGACGCGACGCGTGGACCGCACCCGAGCACCTTGATCTCCAGGAAAAGACTTTCCAGTATCTGCTTCTGCGCGCTCTGCGCGAGGCTGATCGTCTGCCCGCATCTGATATTCCGGATCTCAAGGCCCTTCAGCTCAGTCAGTGAAGCAGGTTCAATGCCAGTCAGTTCCGACTCAAACAGCACCATGCCGCTTTTATCGAGCGTGTAAAAGATACCGCAGTAATTCAGATAAGCCATGGCTTCACGTTCGCGCACGCACAGCACGATCTCGCCCGGCATCTTCTTTTCCATATAGCGGAACTGCAGATGATAGTCGCTCTCGATGGTCCTTTCCACCTTATCGCCGTCAAGCGTCAGCAGGTTCATGCCGTACTTCACGCCTGACCCGGCAATGATCTGTTCCCGCGTGTAATTCACGTTTCCGATCACATTGATCACCCGCACGGAAAATACCGTCAGCCGGAGCGCGACGCACAGCCCGATCAGCAGCAGCACCGTGATCAGAAGCGCCGCGCGTCTTTTCCCCCCGCGTTTATCCGTCGCGGCCGTATTCTCCGCGGCCGTATTCGCGACAGGCGTATTTTCAGTGATCTGCGTTTCGGGCCGGGTATTCTGCCCGCCCGTATAACGATAGCCTCCGGTCGGCTGATCCTGCCAGAACCCGCCGCGGCGGTCATTCAGGGAATCGGAACGCTGGTCACGCAGCTCCGGCGCGCTTTCCGGCTCGTCAAAAGGGTCGGCTGCCGCGGGATTCGGTCCGACCCAGGTCTCTCTCTGCCATTCCGGTATGTCCCCGCGATAACGGCCGTCGCCGCGGACCCCGGTCTGCTGCTGCCGGAAGTTCGGCATCGCAGGTCCCCCGGATGTATTCTGCTGTGCCGGTTGATGGTTTCCGCCGGGCCGTTCACCCGGTCTGCGGCCGGATCGATCCATGTGTTCTCCTTCCGGGCTGTCATTTATTGCAGCGCGTTTACGATCTCCTTGAAGATCCTGCCTCTGGCTTCGTAGTCCTCAAACATATCAAAGCTTGCGCATGCCGGAGACAGAAGCACGTTCCATCCGCTCTCAGCTTTGCGGCGGCATTTTTCCACCGCTTCCTGCAGCGTTCCGGCCCGTTCGACCGATGAAAAGCCCGCGTCCCTCAGCGCGCCTTCGATCTGATCCGCCGTTTCGCCGATCAGCACCGCGTGCCGTATCTCCGGTGTTTTTATCATTTCCTGCGCCAGCGGCACAAAAGAGCAATGCTTGTCATAGCCGCCCAGAATGATCGCCGTCGGTCTGGTCATCGTCTGCACTGCTTTGATCGTTGAGTCCGTGTTGGTGCCTTTGCTGTCATTGATATATGTCACATCATCCAGCACACGCACGGTCTCTATACGGTGCTCAACGCCGCGGAACGTTTTCAGCGTATGGCGGATCACAGGCGCGGGCACATTCATCGCCGCCGCCGCGCATACGGCAGCCAGCGCGTTTTCAAGATTGTGCGGCCCGGGAATATAGATCTCATCCGTCCCGCATACGGCGCGTTCCTTTTCTTCTGTGCGGAGAATGATCTGCCCGTCCCTGACAAAGGCGCCGTACGCGACTTCCTTCTGCCGTGAGAAGAACATGACCCTGGCGCGCGTTTTCCTGTGCAGTCCTTTCAGCGCGGGATCATCGGCATTGAAGACCGCGAAGTCCTCCGCCGTCTGTCTGCGGAACATTCTCATCTTCATTTCGGTATAGACTTCCATCGTCCCGTGCCGGTTCAGATGGTCCTCGGTGATGTTCGTCAGCACCGCCACATGCGGATGAAAGGTATCCGCGGTCTCCATCTGGAAAGACGACACCTCACATACCACCACATCCTGCGGTTTGGCGGTCATTGCCGCAAGAGAATACGGATAGCCGATATTGCCGACGACATGAGTCGCCTTCCCGGCGTTTGTGAAGATCTCTCCCAGCAGCGAAACAGTCGTTGTCTTCCCGTTCGTTCCGCTGACGGCGACCATCGTCCCCTTGGACAGACTGAAGGCAACTTCAAGCTCGCCGGTCACATACAGGCCCATTTCCTTTGCTTTCACAACAAACGGAGCGGTATCCGGAATGCCGGGGCTGATCACCAGACAGTCCTTTCCTTCAAGGAGCTCCGCCGCGCCGCGTCCGAAGGCGCGGATGACCGGGGAACCGTCCAGCGCGTGAAGCGCTTCACCCAGCTGTTCTTCCGTTTTGCTGTCATTCACGGTCACAACGGCGCCGTGCATGCAGAGCAGCTGAGCCGCCGCGATCCCGCTTCTGGCCATTCCGACAACAAGCACTTTCTTCCCTGTATATTCCATATGACACCTCCGACGCTTGCGAACGTGAATACGTTTTACTGCACAGTGGCAAGTATGGCGATCAGCGACAGGATGACCGTAATGCCGGCGTACATGGAAACGATCTGCGTTTCCGAATAGCCCGAAAGCTCAAAATGATGATGCAGCGGGGACATTTTGAATATCCTTTTCCCGTGCGTCAGCTTGAAATAGTAACGCTGAATGATCACGCTCAGGCTGGATACCACCGGCATGGCAAACATAAACAGCAGCAGGAACGGCTGCCGGGTCAGCATGGCGACGGCAACGTTGGCGCCTCCGATAAACATGGATCCGGTATCACCCATGAAGATCTTCGCGGGATACCTGTTGAACCGCAGGAAAGCGACGCACGCGCCGGTCATGCTCAGCGCGAACACGCCGATCGTTCCGTATGAGGATGCCTCGGCCGAAGCGCCGGCGCAGCCCAGCATCATAAGCAGCGCGATCATGCTCCAGGCGCTGCCGGATACCGTGTTCACGGTCGACAGCAGGCCGTCCAGGCCGTCCTGCAGATTGCTGGAATTCACGATAAAGATGACCAGCAGACTCATCAGTGGAATATAGAACAGTCCGAGATCCCACTCCGCGTGAACAAAGGGGATCACGACTTTGGACCCGACAGACGGGCAGAAATAGCAGTATACGCTGAAGCCGACCGCAACGATCACCTGTCCCGCGATCTTCTGCCATGGTGTCAGCCCTTCGTGGCGTTTCTTCACTGCCTTGATAAAATCATCGGCAAAGCCGACAGCCATGCTCAGCAGGCTTACGGCCAGAAGCGGGATCACCCAGTCCCATCCGCCGTTCCAGGCAGCCGGATGAAACACCAGCGAACAAACCGTTACGGACAGCGCCATCATCAGGCCTCCCATCACGGGCGTTCCCTGTTTGGTCTGGTGCGCCTGCGGTCCAAGGTCGTAGATC
>JAUNQH010000016.1:18513-39764 GCA_030536295.1 Clostridia bacterium
TTTCAGATATTTTATCATTCCGGGGCCGATCAGAAGCACGATCGCCGCCGAGACCGCCGCCGCCGCCATCATACTGTACATACGGATCTTCCTTCTTCCCGTTTATTTCCGGTCAAGTTTTTCACGAAGCAGTTCGCTTACGATCACTTTTTCATCAAACGGACGCTTGACGCCCATGATCTCCTGATACGTTTCATGACCCTTGCCCGCCAGTACGATGATATCACCGTCCTGTGCCATGTCAAGCGCGCAGCGGATCGCCTCCC
Organism: Clostridia bacterium; assembly: GCA_030536295.1. Classification (GTDB taxonomy): domain Bacteria; phylum Bacillota; class Clostridia; order Christensenellales; family Aristaeellaceae; genus Aristaeella. Next base: position 18,780 of record JAUNQH010000016.1, read on the forward strand.
GCCTGTTCTCGATCACGGTGTACGGTTTTCCGGTCGGTTTGATGCCCTTTTCCACAGCGCTCAGGATGACCATCGGATCCTCCGTGCGGGGGTTATCCGAGGTCAGAATGCAGAAGTCCGCCAGGCGTCCGCCGATCTCTCCCATCATGGGCCGTTTTCCCTGATCCCGGTCTCCGCCGCAGCCGAACAGGGCGATCACGCGTCCGCGGGCAAACTGCCGCACGGTCGTCAGGATGTTCTCAAGCGCGTCCGGAGAATGCGAATAGTCAAGAATGACCTTGTAAGGCGTCCCCGTCTGCAGCATCTCGATCCGTCCGGGCACGCTCACCACGGTCTGCAGTCCGTCACGCACGACTTCCGGCTCTATGCCGAGCGTCAGGGCGCAGCTCGCCGCCGCCAGCGCGTTGTAGACATTGAAGCGCCCGGTCATCTTCAGGTCGACACGCACCTCATGCATGCCGCGAAGCTGAATATCAAAGCTCACGCCGTTCTCCGTGATCTCGATGTCACGGGCATAGATATCCGTGTCCGCGGCGATGCCGTAGGTCACATACGGAACGCGGATATCCGGAAGGATCCGGGCGGTCGTCTCCTCGTCCGCGTTGAAGGCCGCGTTGCGTACCATATCGGACGTGAAGAACTTCTTTTTGGTTTCGAAGTACCGCTCCATATTGTAGAAATAGTCCAGATGGTCCTGGCTCAGATTGGTGTAGCAGCCGACTTCGAAAACCATGCCGTCGAGCCTGTACATATCGATCGCGTGCGCGGACACCTCCATGCACACGATCTGTACGCCCTCATCGGCCATTTTCCTGAGCATCTTCTGCAGGTCGATCGGATCCGGGGTCGTCAGGTGTCCGTCCAGCCGCTGTTTGCCGATAACGGAGCCTGTCGAACCGATCAGGCCGCACTTGTATCCGGCCTGTTCGCAGATCGCCTTCAGCAGATAGGTCGTTGTCGTCTTTCCCTTTGTGCCGGTTATGCCCACAAGCTTCATTCCGCGTGCCGGAAAGCCGTAAAATGCCGCCGCGATCCGCGCCATTGCCGCGCGTCCGTCACTCACAAGGACCTGCGGCACGTCGATCGGCAGGAACCTCTCCACCACAAGTGCCACGCACCCGTTCTGCACCGCCTCAAAAGCGAACTCATGCGCGTCAAAGCGCGCGCCCACGATACAGAAAAACAAGCCTCTGTCGGTCCTGTCGCGGCTTCCGGAAGTAAGCTCCTCTATCTCCGTATCCAGATCGCCTCTGGTATCCTTCAGATAAGGCAGTTCAGTCAGCATATCCTTCAGTTTCATTCAGATCCCGGCCTTTCTATTCCGAAATGGTTCGATATACCCGCCCGAAAACATGGGAAACGGGAGACTGATAACATGTCAGTCTCCCAGTATGGTCGCCAGTCCCGCCGTATCCAGCGAACTGTTCGCTGTTCTCAGGAAAAGTGTCGCGTCATCAGGCACCGTCAGCCTGATCACTTCGATCGTACTTGAGGATACAAGATTCAGGTTTACCGCGTTCACGCAGATACTCGCGTCCGACGCTTCCTGCGCGAGCCTGGCGCTCATTTCCGCGTTGGATGCCGTCACCGCGGTGATCTTGCCTTCCAGCGTTTCCATGTCTTTCTTCCGGAATCCGATCTCCGCGACATCCGCGAGCAGGACGATCGCCAGGATCACGGCCAGCGTCGCGATCGCCCATGCCCCGACCGACCACCGCACGCCGTCGCGCCCGATGATCTTTCCCGCGTCCTTGTCGGTGATCACGGGATTCCTTCCCGTATTGCCCGTATCCACTGAGTATTTGCGCCAGCTGTCACCGCTGAATCTTGCGTCAACAGCAGCGGATCTGCATGTCATTCTTTCCCTTCTGAAATCGGCTTCCTGTACTTGCTTCACAAGCCTGTCAGCGGCGCCGCGGCGCTGTATCCGCGCGCCGACGGACCGATCCTGCCGGCCCGGCATCTCATATGTCATCTTTTCGGCAGCTCCTTATCCCCGCAATCTTTGTCTCCGGTCCGCCGGGCTGTTTCCGGCGGTCTGCATGATCATTCCCTGCCCGCGCTCTGCTGTTCGAGCCTGCCGATCATTTCCAGCAGATCAGGCAGTTCGCTCCTGAACTTCTCCCAGGCATCCGCGGCGGCCGCGGCAGTGACCACCCGCACATAATCGTTCGCGCCGGTGATCTCGACCTCGCGGTCATCTTTCAGCACCTTCTGCCGGAGATTGGCCGGCAGCAGCACGCGGCCCTGTCCGTCACAGGTCTGATTGTCATAACTCATGGCATAGAACTGTTCCAGGTATTTATTGAGCCCGGGATTCAGCTTCCCGAGTTTTTCATACGCATGGCTCCGTTCTTCCCATTTTTCGTTCGGATAGATCGCGATCGAACTGAAGTCCAGAGAAGGGGCCATACAGAAGGTGTCACCCAGCTGGTCCCTGAAGACCTGAGGGATCACCATACGGCCCTTGGCATCCATCGTGTGGTTGTAGGAGCCGATAAAGCGCAGCTTCGTTTTCGGTTCTTCCTGTGTCTCAGCCACGTTTATCGCCACCTTTCTACCACTTTTCATATCATTTTAGGGTTACTCTACCCCTTTTCCACACATATCATACAACATCGCAACCACCTGCGCAATACTCGCGGAGCAATGTTATTTTGCATATTTGTGTGCAGTTTATTTCATGTAATTAATATATTTGTAATATAATTGTAATAAATACTTGTGTTAATTGGGGCGGTCCGGTTTTCGCTGTACCACATTTTGTGTGCACAAAAAAAAGACCCGCACATAATGCGGATCCATATGACAAATATGCGTTGTAAAATTAATCAAAAGTTAATATTTCGGCTGGTGAAAAGCCGATGCCGTCAGCCGAAACGAGCCGGTAACGCACCCCGTTCATGCAGCCGTTATACGCCGCGGCAATTCCCTTGCCGTGCAGATGACCGTAAACGGCATACCTGATGCCGCGTTCTTCAAGCAGGTCCGAAAACCCGGACGTCTGTCCGTCGCCGTACAGCGGCGGAAAATGAAGCATCGCGATGACGGGTCTGCCCGCGGCGATCTTTTCCGCGGCATCGATACTCAGCGAAAGGCGTGCCGTCTCGCGCCGGTACAGCTTGTCATCCTGTTCCGAAAGCACCGTATCGCCGGTGGGTATCATCCAGCCTCTGGTGCCGCAGATGACCGCCGGACCGATATCGATCGCGTCATTCTGCAAAGCGGACATTCCGGCAGGAAGCGCCGAACGGACCTGTGTCAGGGATGACCACCAGTAATCATGATTGCCTTTCAGCAGCACTTTGCGCCCCGGCAATTCACCGATCGCCTGCAGATCGTCCCTCACCTGATCCATCGTCATGGCCCAGCTGATATCTCCGGGGATCAGAACGGTATCCTCCGGCGATACCTTCTCTTTCCATGCCTCGGACAGGCGCAAAAAATGCCCGTTCCACTGAGGGCCGAACACATCCATCGGTTTTTCCTGATGACCCGGCAGATGCAGATCCCCTATCGCGAACAGGCGCATAATATATTCCCCTTCTCAATGAATCAGACCGGATCAGAATTCCTCCGGTTCCTCGTCGGCGGCTTCGTCATCGCGGATCTCGTCATCGCGGACTGCCTCCAGGCTCATTTCCTTCTCTTCATCCTCATCAGTGTCATCTTCACCGAAGTCGATATCGCTCTCATCCATCTCCGGAATGATCTCATCCATACTGCTTACGGAATCCATATTTCCGATGCTGTCCGTATCGATCGTTTCGCCGGAATCGTTATCATCCTTCGTCTGCATGGTCTCGCCGTTCATTTCCCGCAGGCAGAACAGACACACGTCCTTTCCGGGCAGAGCCGGCGCCTCATTGCATACGGAGCAGAGCTCCACTTCCTCACGGGGAGATTCGCCTTTGACCTCGCGCATGCACACTTTGCAGTACTTGTCGTCTGCCTGCATATAATTCAATTCACAGCGGGGGCACAGCACAAATTTCATGAACATTCCTCCAGAAAGCGGCTGTTCACCACATTATGGCACCGAGCAGCCGTTATTGATATGTGTACTACCACAGCCATGCCACTTTCAAGCCACATTTTGCGCATCATCCGCCACTTTATGCGTTTTCAGCGCCACAATCCGGCTGTTTTCCGGCACCGTGCCGTTTTACGGTGTTGCATTATACTACCGTTCCGTACCGGTTGCAAGTATTTCTTCTATCTTATGCAGCAGCTCCGGTCTGCCCGTTCCGTCCTCTCCGGAAAAGCAGATGATCTCCCACGGCTGAACAAGAAGCGCCCGGCATATCGGGGCCAGCTGTCTGCTCCTCGCGCCGCGGCTGATCTTATCCGCCTTGGTCGCGATCACCGTAAACGGGATCCCCATCTGACGCAGGAACCGGTTCATCTGGATATCGTCCTGTGTCGGTTCATGACGGATGTCGACCAGGCACAGCACATGCCGCAGTTCTCCGGCCTGCTCAAAATAGTCCTGCATCATCACGCCCCAGCGTTCCTTTTCCTTCTTATCGACCTTTGCGAAGCCGTATCCGGGCAGGTCAACAAGATGAATCTAACCGTTCAGCAGGAACACGTTCAGCAGGCGCGTCTTGCCGGGCGTGGCGCTTGTCCGCGCCAGTTTGTTCTGCCTGCAGAGCGAGTTGATCATCGTGCTCTTGCCCACATTGCTTTTTCCCGCGACAGCGATCTGCGGCAATCCCTTTCCCCGGAAATTTCCGTAGTCCGCCATGGATGTAATGAATTCCGCCGTTTTGATCTCCACGCCGTTACTCCTTTATCAATGCCGTTTTCAGCACATCCCCGATCGTTTCGGCCTCGACAACGGTGAACCGTTCCAGCACATATCCGGGAATCTCTTCAAGGTCTTTATGGTTTTCCTTCGGGATGATCAGCGTCCTGATCCCCGCGCGGAAAGCCGCCAGTGTCTTTTCTTTCAGGCCGCCGATCGGCAGCACCCTGCCGCGCAGCGTGATCTCACCCGTCATCGCGGCGTCCTGCCGTACAGGCGAAGCGGCAAACGCGCTCACCAGAGCCGTCGCCATGGTGACCCCGGCGCTCGGCCCGTCCTTCGGTACGGCACCTTCCGGCACATGGATATGAATGTCCCTGTCCTGCCAGAAATCAGCTTTCAGGCCAAGCTCCTCGCTGTGCGCCCGCACCCAGGAAAACGCGGTTTCAGCGGATTCCTTCATAACATCACCGAGCTGCCCGGTCAGCTTCAGCGTCCCTTTGCCCGGCATCAGCGCGCATTCGACCTGCAGCATCTCGCCGCCGACCGTGGTATACGCGAGCCCGTTCACCACACCGATACTGGCCTTCTGTTCGGGAGCCTCACGCAGATAGCGGACCGCGCCGAGATACTTGCCGAGTTTTGCCGCGCTTACGGTAACGGCGTTTTTCTCATTTTCCAGCATCTCGACCACAGCCTTGCGGATGACCATGGCTGTAGTCCGTTCCAGCGTGCGTACGCCGGCCTCTCTCGTGTATCCCTCGATCATCGCGCGCATCACATCATCATTCATACGCACGCTGCGGGGTTTCAGGCCATGCGCCGCGATCTGTCTCGGCAGCAGATGATTGCGCAGGATCTGCAGTTTTTCCTCTTCCGTATAGCTGGGCACTTCAATGATCTCCAGCCGGTCCAGCAGCGCGGGCGGAATGGAATCCGTCGTGTTCGCCGTCGTGATGAACATGACCTTGCTCAGGTCAAAGGGCAGTTCCATATAATGATCCCGGAACGCGTTGTTCTGTTCCGCGTCCAGGACCTCAAGCATGGAGCTGGCGGGATCGCCGCGGTAATCATTGCCCATCTTGTCGATCTCGTCGAACAGGAACACGGGGTTCATGGTACCCGCCTGCTTCAAGCCTGAAATGATCCGGCCCGGAATGGCTCCGATATAGGTACGCCTGTGTCCGCGTATTTCAGCCTCATCACGCACGCCGCCGAGAGACATCTGTACGAACCTGCGTCCGACAGCTTCAGCCACCGCCCGCACAACAGACGTTTTGCCGACGCCGGGAGGACCGACAAAGCACAGGATCGGGCCCTTCATATCCTGCTTCACGCGCAGCACCGCGAGATACTCGATGATCCTTTCCTTTACTTTCTCCAGACCGTAATGATCCTTATCCAGCACTTCCCTCGCGCGTTTCAGGTCCAGATTGTCCTCCGTTTCCTTTCCCCACGGAAGATCCAGGATCCATTCAATATATGTCTGGCTTACGGCTGCTTCGGGCGAACCCGGAGCCATACGGCCGAGCCGTTCGATCTCTTTCCCGCATTTTTCGCGCGCTTCTTCATTCAGCGGGGTCTCATCCATCCGTTTCCGCAGTTCGGAAGTGCCGAGCTCATCATCATCGCCCAGCTCCGTATGGATCGCCTTGAGCTGTTCACGCAGATAGTAATCCTTCTGATTCTGATCCACCTGTTTGCGCACTCTGGCCTGAACCTGTTTTTCAAGGTCGATCATTTCCGTTTCACGCGCGATGATCGTGCTGATCTTTTCAAGCCGCGCGGACGGATCCGTTTCATCCAGCAGCTGCTGTTTTTCTTCCGTGCGGAGAGGCATATTGGACGCGATCACATCCGCCAGTTCCCCCGTACGGTTCACGTTGCGCACACTCAGGGCCGTATCAACAGATACGCGGGATCCCTTGCGCGCATACTCCTCAAAAAGTTCCCACGCGACGCGCACCGCCGCCCGGCTTTCCTTTGTTCTCGGGTTTTTATCCGCGAATGACCGCACGACGGCAGTCATGCAGGGCTCCGTTTCCTGTTCCGTCACGATCCGGCCGCGTATCTCGCCCTCCGCCATGACCCGCAGGCATTCACCGGGCAGATTCATGATCTGTCTGATCACGGCCACCGTGCCCGTCAGGCTCAGGTCGTCAAAGCCGGGAGTTTCCGTCTCCTCGTCCTTCTGGCTCACAAGAAAGATCCGCTGATCGTTCTGCATTGCCCGTTCAAGCGCGGCAATACTCATCTTGCGGCTGACATCAAAATGCAGCACGACATGCGGATAAACGACCTGTCCGCGAAGCGGAAGGATCGGCAACAGCATCATTTTGTCTTTGGAGACTGCCATGGATTTCCTCCTGCCATTCGAAAAGTATTGACAGTATAACGTTCTTTAACTGTTTTTGCAAGCATGAAAAAGGACCGGCGTTCCGGTCCCGTCAGCTGAAGCCGTGATCATTTGTGCATTTCGATCTGCACATCGCCGGTAACGACCAGGCGGAACGTTGCCATATCCTTATGGGAATACGCGCCGCCGTTGATGCTGTATCCTTTATACAGCTTGCCGATCGACCCGCCGGTGACAACGATCTCCGTACCCGCCGGTACAACGCCGTTGCGCACCCAAACGAGCCCGCCGCCGGTGAAGCGGCACCTGGTACACACAACACGGCACATGCCTTCCGGAACATCTTCAATGATCTTTGTCACATCAAGTGTTTCCGGCACGGCGATGTCCGTATCCGCGTCATCCGCGGCCTCATCCGTGTCCTCCGGTCCTTCATATCCGCCGGTCTCATCGTCATCCGCGGCTTCCATACCGGCGGTCTGCTCCATATACGCGGGCAGTTCATCGCCGACCAGGAGCAGCACATAATCCGAATCCGTCTCCGCGCCTTTGTTGAAGCAGTGGCAGTAGACCTGCCACCCGTTCATGCTCACCGGAATATTCGACAGCCGGAAATGGCGGCTGTTCTTTCCGCTGATCTTCAGCCCCCTGAATGTCTTGCTTGCTTTGGTCGCCAGCAGCTTCTGCTCTGTCTCCGGATTGTAGAAATACCATGACAGGCTCTGATAACCGGATACTTCGATCTCAAAAACGCATTCACCGCCGACAGCGACCTTCTGGGAAAGCGGCTGTTTATTGATGACCGGAGCCTTCGCTGCCGCGAAAGCCGGCACGCACGCGCAGACAAGCAGTGCGGCAAGCAGCAGCGCAAAAAACCTTTTCATTCGTTGTCTCCTTCCGCGCGGCCTCCGCGGCTGTCCAGCGACCGTGTGACCACATCCCTGAAGATCGTGTCGCCGGTCATCACCGCGATCGCCTCGATCGCCATATCCAGCAGTTCACGCTCGCTCATACCGTCGCGCGCGCCTTTGGTGATTTCACTGACAAGCGTTTCACTGCGGCGGATGTTTTCCTGATAGACTTTATATGCTTTTTCCATGCTGAATGGATTTTCCGCTTCGTTCTGCATTTTGTTCCCTCCCCGTCATACGATACAAGTATAACCGTTCCGTTTCCGCATTGCAACCCCGCGGCGCGCCGTTCGCCGCCGATTCCGGCGCACGTTTGCAGCCGGTGAAATTTCGTATTGACAAACCGTGACCTGTCCTGTATAATCCCCTTTGTTGTTTAGGGGAATGGTGTAATGGTAACACGTGGGTCTCCAAAACCTTTGTTGAGGGTTCGAATCCTTCTTCCCCTGCGCAGCACACCGGAGCTTGCTCCGGTGTTTTTTTGCAAATAAGGAGCGGGACCGGATCATCAGATCACGGTCCCGACCTTTTTATTTCACCTTGAAGGTTCCGACCTGGTCGGACGTTCCCACACCAAGCACTTCGCATGTTTTGCGCGCGCGGTCGCCGCCGTCCACCTGGTTCTTGATCCGGTTCAGCTGGGTGCCCATAAACACGACCACCGCCGTTTCGCCGCCGTCCAGATTGCAGGCATCCGTACAGCCGGCTGCCTGTGCCAGCGTTGTCAGCTGCGACAGTGTCACGCCTTCGCTGTCCGCCATGCGTCCTTCGGCCGTCACATCGATATAGTGACCTTTTCCCGCGGTTCCGAAGCAATGCCTCGGCGCCTTGGATTTGAAACCGGCTCTTGTCGGATCCATGATCCACTCGCTGATCTGACCGTCTTTCAGCAGATAGGGACCGAAACTGTAAACATCATACGCGCCGTCCGCAAGATACTGTTTCGCGGTCACCTCATCGCTGTGGAACACCCTGGCCGTTCCGTCCTCATAGAAAGCAAGCGAGTCAAGGTTCGGGAAATATCTCGGGTTCTTTACATTGGGATCATCCACATAGATCTCGCCGTCCCGGATGATGATGCCGGTGTTTCTGCCGTTCTTCACACCGAGCCTGTACGTATAGTAATCGGCATTGACAGCGAATACGAGCTTGTTCTTCAGCGCGTTTTCCGCCGCGTCCACGCGCACCTTGTGCCGCTTTACGGGATCGTATTCAACATTGCGCATCATCTCGCCCGCGTCCGTATCGCACAGGATATCCGTCACAAACCAGCGCAGCGGCAGCGACCCGTCATACTTCCGCGTGATCAGCACCCGCAGGGTGGTACTGACATAAGCGTAAAAACCGTGTTCATCATCCGCGTATACAAACTCGCCTTCATCCAGGAAGCCTTTCTCATTCAGTACCGGCAGCACCGCTTCAATGCCTTCCGTTTCCAGTGAAGGCAGCGGCTTCAGTGCCGTCAGGCTGTCTTCCGGAATATTCTCCAGAAGATCGTTATGTTCCATGTCCGGGCCGACAGTCTCCGCGTACAGACCGAAGGTGTTGTTCGCGTAAGTCGTACCCGTTCCCTGTACGGACAGTTCGGAGGTGTCCATCGTCTTGTAGTAGAAGCCCGCGCCGATGGCCAGGATCAGACCGGTCCTGCCGCCCAGCTTTTCCAGCGGCTGCGTCCAGTCGTGCACGATCTGCGTATCCTTTGTGCCGTAAAGGTGCAGATACAGTTTTTTCACCTGCCACGGTTCTCCTGCCGAAGGATACCTGTCCGCGTCGGCCGCGATCTTAAAGCACTGCTTGCAGGCATCCGCGGCCATCATCCGCATGCCGTTCGTTCCTTCACCGTTCTCGTCCGGAGCGACCACGACTTCGGGCCGGTATTTCCTGAACAGGCCGGTGATCATCTCCAGCACTTTGTCCTCACCGTTCTTGCCGACGCTCGCATACGCCTTTTTCACGCTCTTGGATGATTTATTGTCCAGCCCGAGCATAACGGGATAATAGCGGTAGCCCATGCTCCACAAGCCGTTCAGCAGTTCGCTCCGTCTGGATGTATTGACTGTGGTGAGCGTCGCCACAACAACGCTGCGCCCCTGTTCGACCGCGTAGTACGGAATGGCGCCGCCCAGGAAGATATGATCATCGGAAGGTCTTGCGATCAGGAAAAGGATATCCGCTTTTTCCGGAGTTTCCTCCCACCGCTGCACCCATTCGGGTGTTTCGCCTTCCCCGAACACGTAGATCTCATTGAAACCGATGATGCTCTTGGCGCTGTCTGTCGAAATGATCCGGATCTTGTCCGTTCCCGGCAGATCATAATATACATGGCAGAAGCGCGTATCGCCGTCCGCCAGTTTTTCCCAGCCGTTTCCGCTGTCGATCTGGATCTCGTAGCTTACGGGCATGGTGCGGAAGCACAGATAAAGGCCGTACGCGGGTTCCTTCGTTTTTACGGTCACATACGGATTCATCGCCTTTTTGGCGTCCCAGTAGCTTGTGAATTTCTTGTCCGTCATCTTGTCATAGCCTTTGGGAGCCGATCCGGACACGGTGCAGCCGGAGGTGATATCCTTCGCGTCCGCGGCATACGCGCACACGCACAGGCAGACAGCCAGCAGGATCAGCGCGAGGCAGGCAATAGATCTCTTCATTTCATTATCCCCGTTCTTTTCAATATTCAGTCGATATTCTCAAGGAAGTCGAGATGCGTCACATCTTCCCCCACTTCGCTGCGGTACAGGCCGAATACCGTATTCGGATACATGGTCCCCGTCTCCTCAACGCTCAGCTTATGCCATTTCCCCCGGATCTTGACTGACGCGGTCGCCTGTGTCTTATGCAGGCTGTACGCGGCGGACGCGAGTTCAATGCCGGTCCGTCCGTTCATGCTTTCAAGCGGTATATTCCAGTCAAAAGCGGTCTGGTTCGTTTCGTCCCCGTATAAATGGATATACAGTTTTTTCACCTGCCACACGCCCGGAACATCCGTATACTGTGTTTCATCCGCGGCCGCGTCATAGCAGGTGATCGCGGCATCCGCGATCATCTTGTGCTGTCCGTGTCCGTATTCTCCGTTGATGTCATGCGTCACAACAGCTTCCGGCCTGTATGTGCGGAACAGCTCCGTTACCCAGCTGAGGACCGCCTTCTTGCCGCCTTTGATCTTTTTATAGGCGTCCGCGGCCTTGCTTGAATAAGTATCCGAAAAGCCGCCGAACACGGGATAGCTGCGCACGCCCATCTCCCACAGTCCGTTCAGCGCCTCGCTTCTGCGCGTGGTGTTGCTCCAGGACAGATAAGCCACAACGACCCTTTTTTTCATCTCCACGGCATATGTCGGGATCGCGCCGCCCAGAAAGATCAGTTCGTCATCCGGATGGGCGACCAGGAACAGCACATCCGCCTTTTCCGCCGGTTCCTCCCACCGCTGTACCCAGCCGGGGATCTCGCCCTCGCCGAATACGAACAGCTCATTGAAACCGAGCACGCACTTTTTGTCGCCGTTCGCGATGATCCGTATCTTCTTCACCCCGTCCAGCGGATAAAAGACATGCCAGTACCTTGTATCGCCGTCACAGATCTTTGTCCATTTGTCCGATCCGCTCGCCGCCTGTATCTCATAGTTTTCGGGCATGGCGCGGAAGCAGAGATACAGACCGCAGATCGGTTTGTCCGACGTGATCGTCACATAGGGGTTTTTGATCTTTTCACTTTCCCAGTATGTTGTATACTGTCCGTCCGTCATCCGGGCCGCCGTGCGTTTGCTTTTGCAAAGCCCGATCCTGCACTCGCCGGTCAGATTCTCCGCTTCTCCGGCATACGCGCCGGCCGCCGCGAGCAGGATGACCAGCGCGAGCAGCGCGGGAATGATCCACCTTTTCCCGTTCATTTTCTCAGTTCCCCTGCAAATGATTCCGCGTCAAACCGTTCTTCCAGCCCCAGCCATTCGGCGCAGGTCGCCGCGACATCGGCGTATGTGTTCCGCGTGCCGAGATCCACCGCTTTATTCATTCCTTTGCAGTATGCCAGCACAGGCACCATTTCCCGTGTATGGTCTGTTGAAACATCACAGGGATCGCAGCCATGATCCGCCGTCACGATCATCAGGTCCTCATCACCGAGCAGCGCCGTCATTTCAGGCAGTCTCGCGTCAAAGTATTCAAGTGCCTTCGCGAAGCCCTCAGGATCGTTTCTGTGTCCGTATACCGAATCTGTATCCACGAGATTCGTGAAGCACAGCCCTGTGAAATCCATCTTCATAAAACGGATCAGACTGTCGATACAGGCGGGATTGCCGGCGGCATGGTCCGTCTTTGTCAGGCCCTGCTGCGCCATGATATCCTCGATCTTCCCTACACCGATGCTTTCCATGCCCGCTTCCTTCACGGCATCGCACAGCGTGCGGCCGCACGGAGGCATGGAAAAATCGCGGCGTCTTCCCGTCCGTACAAAGCTGCCGGGCTCGCCGACGAACGGCCGCGCGATGACTCTGCCGACCCCCAGCGGGCCCTGCAGCATCTCCCGCGCGGTGCGGCAGAAAGCATAAAGCTGCTCCGGCGGAAAGATCTCCTCATGGCAGGCGATCTGAAAAACGCTGTCGGCGGATGTATATACGATCGGGGCTTTCTCCTCCATATGGCGTTTCCCGAGTTCTTCAAGGATCACCGTACCGGAGGCAGCCTTGTTTCCGATCGTTCTGTAACCGATCGCGTTTTCAAAAGCCTCAATAAAATCGCGCGGGAAACCATCCGGGAAGACCGGAAAAGCCTGTTTCACACGTACGCCGGTCAGTTCCCAGTGACCGGAGGTCGTGTCCTTCCCGGCGCTCTGTTCGATCGCCCTTCCGTAACCGCCGTACACCGCGCCGTCATACATATAACCGGTGCCCGGGATCCGGCCGAGCCCCATGCGCGCCATATTCGGCAAAGCCGGATGACATCTGTCGATCACATGTCCGAGCGTATTCGAGCCTTCGTCCCCGTATGCCGCGGCATCCGGCGCGTTGCCCGTGCCTGTCGCGTCCAGCACCGTCAGAAATACACGTTTCATCTGCAATTCCTCCCCCGGATCATTTCATTATATTATACTCCGTTTCCGCCGCCGGCGCAAACCGTTCCGTTTACTGTTTCTGGATCACAAAGCATTCCGGCGCGCCGGGTCCCGCGTTCACAAACACCTGATGCAGCACATTGAACTCCTGCGGTCTGAGATGCGCGAAATGCTCCGTAAGCATTTCGCGTTCGCGTTCGCCCTCCTCATGTCCCGGATAAACGCATACGGTACACACGCCTTCCGGTTCCAGCAGTTCAAGCGCCGCGTCCACGGCACTGAGCGTAGTCCCGCATTTTGTTGTCACGTGCTTGTCTCCGCCGGGCAGCCAGCCGAGATTGAAGATCACCATCCGGACGGGCGCTCTCACCAGCTCCGGCATATGCTCATGGCCCACGGCATACAGCTCGCAGCGCTGCAGCACGCCGTTCTCCGCCAGCAGATCCCTTGTTCTTTCAACCGCTTCCGGCTGAATATCGAAGCCGGTCACATGCCCGTCCGGCCCAACCAGCTCCGCCAGTTTCAGTGTGTCATGGCCGTTTCCCATGGTCGCGTCGATCACGCTGTCACCTTCGCGGATGACCTTCTCCATGATCTCGGCTGCAAGGAACCGCGCGCTGCGGAGCGTAAACGGCATATTTCCGCACCCCTTTCCACGTTCACACGGGGCTTGAAAAACGCCCCGTGAAATGATATCATGCCCGCATGGAAAAATCAAACCGGAGGTACAAAATGACGGATATGGCCGAACTGCTTCTTGCCTGGTATGACGCCGAAAAGCGCGCCATGCCCTGGCGCGGCATCCGTGATCCGTACCGCACATGGGTCAGTGAGATCATGCTCCAGCAAACGCGTGTGGATACCGTCCGCGATTACTACACAAGATTTATCGCGGCGTTTCCGGATGTGTTCGCCCTGGCGGAAGCGGATGAGGCTGACGTGCTGAAGCTGTGGGAAGGTCTTGGCTATTACAGCCGCGCGCGCAATCTGCAGAAAGGCGCGCGTCAGGTCGCGGAACGTTTCGGCGGCATTCTTCCGTCCGATCCCTCCGTTCTCGCGTCGATCTGCGGTATCGGGCCATACACTGCCGGGGCGATCGCCGCGATCGCGTACGATGTGCCCGCGGCTGCGGTCGACGGCAACGTGATCAGAGTCATCAGCAGGTTCTCCGGCATCCGTAAGGATCCAACCGTCCCCGCCGTTCACGCTTTGATCGAAAAAACAGTTCTTTCCCTGATGGATAAAAACCGGCCCGGCGATTTTGATCAGGCGCTGATGGACCTGGGCGCTACCGTCTGCGTGCCCGGAACGCCGGATTGTGACCGCTGTCCGCTGCGTGTTCTCTGTGATGCGTACGCGGCGGGCGACGCGCAGGACCTTCCTCTGCTGCCGGCCAAAGCACCGCCGAAAGTCAAGCCGTACGATGTCTGTGTCATACGATCCGGCACCCGGGTGCTGCTGCGCCAGCGCACGGAAAAGCTGCTGAACGGCATGTACGTCTGCTGGATGCGGGAAGGGCATTCCTCCGCCGCGGACCTGCAGGCTGTTCTGGCCGGGCAGTTCGGAACAGAGCCGCTTTCCGTCACGCGCCGCGAAAGCGCGAAGCATGTTTTTACACATCTGGTCTGGGATATGGATCTGTATCTTGTCACTCTCCCGCCGGAGCTGTCCGCGCCGGCCGGATATGTTTTCGTCAACGCGGATGAACTTGACCGCTACCCCGTGCCGGCCGCGATGAAGGCCGCAAGGAAGTTGATGTGAGCAGCCGGCCCGTTCCGGCGGTATTCCGTGTTCCGTTTCCCTTGCCGTTGCCGGTTCCGTTTGAAAACCCCCGGGCTCCTTGCGATAAAGAGCCCGGGGGTCATATTTTTCAATACATCTGAACGTTTTCAGGCGGCAGACCATGCCGGGTCTCAGGACCCGCGGTCACTGTTTGGCGCCGCACTCGGGGCAGAACTTCGCGCCGGGAGTCAGCTGCGCGCCGCAGGCGGAGCATACGGCAGCCGCTGTCTGCTGCTTCGCGCCGCATTCAGGGCAGAACTTGGAACCGGCCGCGATCTTCGCGCCGCATTCCGGGCAGAACACCGTCGCAGCGGGGGCAGCGGGAGCGGCAGGAGCTGCGGGAACAGCGGGAGCGGCCTGCGGATTCATGCTCTGGGTGAACAACTGACCCATCGCGGCACCGGCGCTCATGCCGACGCCCAGGCCGGCCATGCCGCCGTTGGCATCGTTATTCGCCGCTTCACGCATGGCTTCGGCCGCCTGATACTTCGCGTACTGATCCAGGTTGCCCAGCACGCCCATCGAGGTGCGCTTGTCCATGGTCTTTTCGACTTCTTCGGGCAGGCTGATGTTCTCGATCACGAAGGAGCACAGCGTCAGACCGAGCTCGGCCAGCTTGGGATTGATCGAGTTCATCGCGTAGTCGGACAGCTCATCATAGTTAGCCGCCAGATCCAGCGCGGGGATCTTGCTTTCCGCGATGGCATCGCTCAGTCCGCTGACCAGGGTGCGCTTGATCTGCCCTTCAACGCCGTCCACGGTGAACAGGGCCGATGTACCGAACACCTGCTTCAGGAAAGCTTCCGGATCGCCGACCTTGAAGGAGTAGATACCGAAGGCGCGCAGGCGGATCATGCCGAATTCGGCGTCACGCATCATCACGGGGTTGCTGGTGCCCCATTTCATATCCAGGAACTGCTTCGTGTTCACGAAGTACACATCGCATTTGAAGGGGCTGTTGAAGCCGTACTTCCAGCTCTTCAGCTTGGTCAGGATCGGCATATTGCTGGTCTGCAGCTCATAGCGGCCGGGCAGGAACACATCGGCGAGCTGGCCTTCGTTCACGAACACGGCAGCCTGGCTCTCACGCACGGTCAGCTGGGCGCCCATCTTGATCTCGTTTCCCTTGCAGTCATACTTGTACACCATTGTTTTGGCAGAATTGTCCGTCCACTCGATCACATCGATCAGCTGGCTTTTGATTGCGCTTAAGATTCCCATGTTTCTACCTCCGTTTATTTTTTCCCGTAATTGCTGTAGAAATCGCAGATCGCCGTCAGATCCGGCGCCACGTTGATCCCGCTGATATGCAGGTCAAGACCCGTGTATTCTCTGACATGGGCTATGCTTTCCGCGGTATGGGCTGTGACCATCGCGGTCATACTGTCGCCCGTGCTCTGTTCTTCATAGCCGGTCATCGGGCAGTTCAGCAGGAAGATCCTGCCGTCCTGAAGCACTGTCGGCACGATCCTCAAGCCGTTCAGCTCGGTACCGCAAAGCTGCCTGAGCATCCGTTCAAGGGCGTCCGGACCGTAGGACCATTTCCCTTCGATCCGGTCATTGTCCGCCGGTTCAGCCAGCTGAACGATCACGCAAGGGCGTGTGGGATCCAGCCTGCTGCGCATCAGCCGCAGCTGCCGCAGAAGCAGCTTTTTGTCCGTCACCTGTCCGTTCATCACCTTGCGGAAGAACTCATGCCTGCAGAACTGCAGCAGCTCCTCCTCCGTAAAGCGGTCATTGGAAAAATCCATATGCGTGCGGTTGAGCAGAATACTCAGCTCGCTGACATAGCGCCGCACCTCATCCTCCGTGGTGCCGGCCTCAAAGATCGGCAGCAGCGGAAAACGTTCGCGAAGGTAACCCAGCAGGGCGTTTTCTTCCTCCCCGGAAGACAGCGCGATGCAGATGCCGTCCGCGTGATGCTTGTCAAGGCTCTCTTTCGCGCCCTCGAAGCTGTCACGGATGTGCGGGGGCTTATAACCCAGCATTTCCCAGCTCCGGATCTTCGAAAATGCCTCATTCACCTCTGAGCGGTCCGATACGAGCAAAAGCTTGTACATGCATTGACCTCCGTCTGATTTCGGATACGTGCCCGATTATACAGGATTTCACTGCGTTATGCAAATCATTTCCAAAAAAATGTTCAATTCAGGTCATTTTTTATCCGGAACAGACCCATCCGGGGCTTTTTTCTCCTTGACATAATAATCCCGGATGATCGAAGCGTTCAGCCTCGCCGGCGCGAATTTATGCAGCCATACCGCCAGATGCTGGTCCGCCGACGCGATACATTTTCTGTACGGCAGATGCCGTTTCCCGGCATATTTCACCAGTTTTCTGCCCAGCGCGTCCGGATCGGACCCGTTGGTCTCATCATGATGCATCACGGCGGTCATGCTCGCGTAATCCGCCGCGTAAGGCGAATCCTTGCCGGAGGCGCCCGCGTGCATGCGGTATTTATCGCTGCCGCTGCGGTGATCGCCCGGCTCGACCAGCATCACTTCGATCCCGAAGGGTTTTACCTCCGTCTGCAGGCATTCGGCATAGCCCTCGATCGCGTGCTTGCTGGCGGTATACGCGCTTTCAAACGGGATCCCGAGCAGCCCGTTGATCGAGGAAAACAGGATCATCCTGCCGCCGCCCTGCGCGCGCATCAGCGGAAGCACGGCCCGGTTCACGCGTACCATACCGAGGAAGTTGGTATCCATCACGCGGCGGTATTCCTCCGTTGTCACTTCCTCGCACGGACCCAGGACCAGGATCCCCGCGCACTGGATCAGCACATCCACGCGTGCGGAGATCGCGCCCGCTGCGGACACGAACGCGTTCACGCTGTTTTCGTCAGTCACGTCCAGCGGCAGCTGTTCGATCCCGTCCCTGCAGCCGGCTGTAAAGCTTCTCGCGCCGGCGATCACACGGTATCCCGCGTCACGGAACGCGAGCGCGGTATGCAGTCCCAGCCCGCTGGAAGCACCGGTGATCCATACAGTCTTCTGTTCGTTCATCATGGCAGCCTTTCCAGCATACGCTTCACGACACGGTGTGTTTCCGCCGCGGCTCTCTCGGCGAACACGGGATAATCGACTTCGGCCTCGCCGTCCGCGTTGTCGGACACGGATCTGAGGATACCGCATTTCACGCCGTGCATATAGCACGCGTGTGCAACAGCCGCGCCTTCCATTTCAACGGCAAGGGGCGTGCATTTGGCGCGGATCGCGTCCTTCTGCTCCGCGCGGCAGATAAACTGGTCGCCGGTCGCGATGATCCCCTCATGGCAGCGGATGCCCTCCGCCTCGGCCGCCGCGCGCAGATCCTCACACACCGCTTTGTCGCAAGGGATCTGGATCAGTCCGATCCTGCTCACATAACACACCGGATCCCCGATGGGCGATGTATCCATATCATGCTGCACCGCGGCGGTTCCGATCACCATATCGAAGATGCCGACGCTTTTATCGCCGCTGCCGGCAACACCGATATTCAGGATCGTATCCGGATGATACAGCATGATCATCGCCTGTGTACAGAGTGCCGCGTTTACCTTGCCGGGACCGCAGATGCTGATCACGACATCACGTCCGCACAGTTTACCGGCTGTAAAGACATTCATGCCGGTCTCCGTGATGACCGTATCCGTCATCTCCCGCTGCAGGCCTTCGATCTCCGACACCATCGCTCCGATAATTCCGATCATTTGTTGCCTCCGTTCCAGCGTTGTATCTCCTGTTCCACAATATCCGCGGCACGGGTGGTCCCGTGTTCAAGATTCAGACGTTCGCCCAGCTCCTCCGCCGCCACGCGGTAGCTTCCGCGGGTCGTCAGATCGAGCAGGGCCTTGGTCAGCCGGTTCACCGTCAGCACATCGCGGCGGATCGGTTTCGGTCCGCAGCCCATCTCATACACACGGTTCCCCCAGAACGGCTGGTCTCCTCCGAAGGGGATCACCAGCGTCGGTTTACCGTACCGCAGTCCCGCCGCGGTCGTTCCGGCACCGCCGTGATGCACGACCGCCTTCACCCGCGGGAACAGCCAGTCATGCGGTATATAGTCGGCAAAATAAACATTCTTCGTTGTTTTCAGCTTTGCGCCGCTCCAGCCCAGGTTGACCACCGCCCGGATCCTGGAAGCCCGTATCGACCGCAGCACGGTGGTGATCGTGCGGTTCATGTTTCCGCTGTTCATGGAGCCGAAACCGATATACACCGGTTCTTCGCCGTTCGCCATGAACTCAAGCAGATCTTCCGGCGGCTGCCATTCGCAGGGACTGTCGTCAAACCAGAAGCCGCTCATCCGGATGTGCTCGTTCCAGTCCGTGGGTCTCGGCATCACCATGGGACTGATGGCATAGATCACCGGCACATAATGCCCGTTGATATCATAATCCGGTACGGTCGTCAGCTTTCTCGGCTGCATGCCGTTCTTTCTGCGCCATTCGGTCAGGTATTTCTTTTCCAGCGTGCTGATCAGCAGATAGCCCACTTTATAGGTCGTTTCGTTCCAGGCGCTTCCCAGCCGCTGGCCGGGCGCGGCCGCGATCGGTGCCTCACGGTTCGGATCCATCGGAAAATAATGCGTCTGAATGCACGGAATATTGAATTTCTCGGCAATGGAATAGAATACACTGCCGAAAAAAGTGCAGATCATGGCATCGGCGTCCGCGCAGCTGTCCGTCAGTCCGTCCAGCAGCGGCATCGCGACTTCCTTCAGGCTTTTCTCGACCTGCGGAAGATAGTTCAGCCCGCCGGCGTTCGGACCCATTACGCTGGCAATGAATTTTTCGGCATCACCGCTGAGCGCGAAAAATTTCAGACCGGCGTTCTCCACCATTTCCCTGAATGCCGAAAAGCTCGCGATCGTGATCTCGTGTCCGCGGCTGCTGAGTTCGCGCCCCAAAAGAATGTACGGACGCACGTCCCCGGTGGACCCGATCGTCAGCATTGTGATCTTCATTCTATCATCGTCTCCCGTTTGTCCGGCGGCTGCCGGACACATCGTTCGCAAAATGAGCGCACTGTTACAGATATCATTATACTCCGTCTGCCCCGTCAAAATCAACTGTTCCCGAACATGCCGCCGTCAACCCCGCCCGGCTTGTCACAAAGGCCGATTTGTGCTATCATCGTCACGTGATTCCGATACCGTGAAGGAGAATGTTTCCATGCCGCTGAATATCGTGCTCGTAAACCCGGAGATCCCGCAGAATACCGGCAACATCGCGCGCACATGCGCGGCCACCGGTGCTGTGCTGCACCTGATCCGGCCGCTGGGTTTCTCCCTCGATGACCGGTATATGAAGCGCGCCGGTCTGGATTACTGGTTTCTGATGGAATATCATGTATATGACGGCATGGACGATTTTCTCGCGCGGCATCCCGGTGCCAGAATGTTCTTTGCCAGCACCAAGGCGCCGCGAAGCTACCATGAAGCGGAATACCGCGACAATGATTTTCTGGTCTTCGGCTGTGAGACCCGCGGGCTGCCCGAAAACCTGCTCGAAAAGGCGTACGACCGCTGCATCCGGATCCCCATGCGTGCTGAAGCCCGCAGCCTGAATCTCGCCAATTCCGTCGCGGTCGTGCTGTATGAGGCGCTGCGGCAGACCGGTTTCCCCGGGCTGTGCGAAACCGGTTCCCTTACCGGGCGTGAGGAGCAGTCGGCTCCATGGCTCGATTATATATAGCGGAGTGTGACGACAATGGCGTATTTCCGGAGGAATGACGATAACGAAGCCAACGGGAACACCGGAGAACAGGATCCCGGCTATGTCCGTCTCTTCAGGCAGGAAACCGAAGCGGAAGACGCGGACGCGTATGATGACGGTTTTGATGAATTGAACGGCAGTTTCGATGAGGAGGAAGAGCAGTTCACCGAGGAGGAGGAAGAAGAGCTCCGCCACGACCGGTACCGTCTGGTATCGGGTCTCGGAAATCTGGCTGCCATCGTAATCGGCTGCGTGATCATTCTGATCATGATCGCGCTGCTTTTCTCGCTGCTCAGTTGGCTGCAGAATGATGTCAGCCATACCTTCACCCTGTGGAACAGCAAATTATAAAACGGCCAGCATCATTCAAAGGGCGTACCCGCGCAGTGATCCGCCCTTGTCAAGTAGACACATGAAATAACTAAAGAGATCTTTACGGCAC
>JAUNQH010000017.1 GCA_030536295.1 Clostridia bacterium
AACCGTCCCCTGTCTCCTTTTTTCTGTTGCCTGACACCACAATATATGCTATGATAATCGACAGGAAGGTGATCACCATGTCGCGTAAAGCAAGAATAAAGAGTATCGGCGGTATCTATCATGTAATGCTCCGCGGAATCAACCGTCAGCAGATCTTCTATGACAAAGAAGATTATGATCATTTCGCTAAAGTACTGCAGCAGGTCCGGCAGGTATCCGGTATGAAACTGCATGCCTACTGTATGATGGGGAACCACATCCATCTGCTGGTTCAGGAGACGGAAGAGCCCATTGAAACGATTTTTAAGCGAATCGGATCCGCTTTTGTTTACTGGTATAATCTGAAATATGAACGTGTAGGGCATCTGTTTCAGGACAGGTACAGGAGCGAACCTGTAGACAGCGACACATACTATCTGACCGTTCTGCGGTATATTCTGCAGAATCCTGTTAAGGCAGGGATCTGCGCACGGCCGGAAGATTATCCCTACAGCAGCGCGAAAGACTATCTGACCGGGCATACAGGGATCACGGATACCGATTTTGCCATTTCCCTCGCTCCTCAAGAAGAGCTGCGAACCTATCTTGCAACAGACAATGATGATGTTTGTTTGGATCTGCCGGAAAAAACGATCAGACGGATGACCGATACGGAAGCCTGCCGGCAGATCCGTGCGGAATTCGGTACGATGCAGCCATCCCCCGGCAAGGCGAAGGAACGTGCCCAGTTCAACGCGTCCATCCAGCGGCTGCTTGCAGCCGGCATTTCAATAAGGCAGCTGAGCCGTCTGAGCGGATTATCAAAAAAGGTGATCGAAAGCAGCAAATAAGGAGACAGAGAACCCTGTCTCCCCCTTCAAACGTGGACACCATTCTGTTTCAATGAAACCAACAGCGACATGATCTATTCCGGAATACTCTTAATAAAAGCAAGAACCCTTTTCAAAGCTTCATTGTCAGAAATCTCAAGCCAGTTCTTTCCTGCATTATGAAACTCCCGCAGATACGCGGGATTTGTAAACATTCGTTCTATTCTTGTGATGACCGCGTTCATATCAGATACATTTTTCAGCGTTATATCATCAAAAATAAATTTTTGAATACACTCTTTCAATTGACCCATGTTTACATGATTGCTCAGATAGCAGATATCGTAAACATCCTTATACCTGGTGTTACGGATTCCAAATCTTATCATGGATTTAACCTTCTCCGTGATCATCTGCGCCGGAGAATTGATCAGAAGACTGACGGCATCTTCCTGAAAACCCACATCAAAAGCATATTTGTCCTGCTCGACAGACAGGTCATTATGAACTCCAATATCCATCTTCAGAGAAATGATCGTTTCCTCTGTATCTGTGATCGAAACAAAGATGCGCTTTCCTTTGTAATCCTGATGATTGAGTTCCGTGATCTTTCCTTCGGTTTTTATGATCAGTCCGTCGATACAATTAAGCTTTTCTATAAACCTGTGAATGGACTCATCCGAAATGGAATACCTGATAAAGTCCAGATCAAGATCCTGAGTCGCCCGGCGGACATTTCCGGAAATACTTCTCATGACAACTCCGCCTTTTATTGTGGCATTTCGTGCCATGCCGCTATCAGCAATAGCCTTCAATACGATATCCTGCCCCAATCTGGACCTGGCGTTTTGCTCACTGTAGCCTGCTGCTTTGAGTTTTTCTATCTCTTCATACAGGTTCATCAGAGCACCTCCATCTGTATCATGCTCATAAGATTAGCACCGTTTTTGAACATGGAGGCATAATCCTCGACCGATCCGAAATCCAGTTCGAAAATGATCCTGCGGTAGCTGTTGATGATCTCCTTGTAATAATCCATCGGCATTTTGGACCTGAACCGCATGAGCTCTATCAGCATGCGTTCCCTGTCATATATACGGATATCGGAATCGTTATAGCGAATTTGTACTATACCGGCTTCAAATATTTCATCCTTCAAAAAGGACTGTCTGATTCGCGGATCTTTTATTCGGGTATCCGTTCGTCTGGATGCAAGGTAATAATGATCCGGTATTACATCCGTTAACGAATGATAATAATAAGCACTTTGGCCGGTACATACCGTTTTCGGATATTTCCGCATGATCACATCCAGCTCGGAAACATTGCGCAGTGTGGAATATATTCCCTTTTCTCTCAGGAAAATATTCCCTTTCCCGATCTCCTTCTTCAGCTGATAATCGTTTCCGTATTTGTCCAGGCATTCCTGATAGGACAAAAGCATGGTACCACCTCCGGATCAGAGCAGTTATACACACAAATTGCTGATCGTGTGTATGTTTACTGTAATTATATCAATATTCCGGAAAACAGCAAGACAAATTTCAAGTGATCATACACACAATTGCAATGTGGTGTGTATGATCACCTGAAGCCTTCCTGTTGTTCCGCCGATCCCCTGTCTCCGCGGAAATATCCGCGTTTCCGGGGGTTTTGTCACCGGTCAGTCTGAAGGGATTGCTCCCCTTATGCTCTGAGCATAACAAGTCGAAATAAAAATGCGGATTCCGCAAAAATTTTTCGAGGTGTGGTATGGAGCTTCCGGGAAAACAGTTTTTGCGGAAGCTGATCAGCGATCTGAACAATGGAAGAGTAAGATCCCTTATGGGTATCAGACTCTGCGGATGAATCTCTGATCCGGGTTTTTCGCGCGATGACCGCCTGAAGCCGGATGAAAGATCATCCGGGCCGGAATGAACCGAATGCGCTCTGTGGGGCTCATCATTCAGACATTTGAGAAAGATATCATTGGGTGACAGTCGGAACCGGTCCTGCTGACACCCCCGTTGACAGAAGTAATACATTTTGTTATACTTCTCGTATGGAGAAGAAGATTTCAGGTGTCGCTGTCGAGTGGGATGAGTATAAGAATTCCATCAACAAACAAAAGCATGGAATCAGCTTTGAAACTGCTGCATTAGTATTTGCCGATGAGGAGCGGATCGAATACTACGATAAACTGCACAGTCAGGATGAAGATCGATACATTGTGATCGGCTCCGTTCAAGGTATCTTGTATGTAGTCTACACCATGCGCAACGAGGCCGCCCGTATTATTTCCGCCCGTATGGCAACCGCCACAGAAAGGAGAATCTATTATGGCGAATGAGAAGATCATCCGTACCGTCATTACAGCCGGACAGCAGCCAACCGAAGCCCAGATCCGGGAGATCGAACTGGCTGCGCTGAATCCCGTTATTCCGGATGAAGACGCGCCGGAACTCACAATGGAACAGTATGCCGAGATGGCCGAGATCGCCAAAGCCCGCAAGGCAAAAAATGTCAAGCCGGTCGTTGCCCTCAGGATCAATCCAAGCACTCTTGAAAAAGCCAAAGCCACTGGAAAAGGGTATACCGGTTTTTTAAGCCGCCTTCTGGACAATGCGATCAAGGACCCTCAGCTTGTAGCAAAAAGTTTATAAAGCATATCTTCAGCAAACAAAAAAACAGCATGGCTGAAGCCATGCGGAAGATGCCCGGGAGTGCGAAAATATCCGCATTCCCGGGCATCTTCCGCTGCACCACAAGGGAAACGAGTTCTTGGTTTTAGGGAACTTTTTAAAGAAAAAGTAAACGGTTTGTTCCCTAAAATGAGGCGTTTTGCTCACTGTAGCCTGCTGCTTTGAGTTTTTCTATCTCTTCATACAGGTTCATCAGAGCACCTCCATCTGTATCATGCTCATAAGATTAGCACCGTTTTTGAACATGGAGGCATAATCCTCGACCGATCCGAAATCCAGTTCGAAAATGATCCTGCGGTAGCTGTTGATGATCTCCTTGTAATAATCCATCGGCATTTTGGACCTGAACCGCATGAGCTCTATCAGCATGCGTTCCCTGTCATATATACGGATATCGGAATCGTTATAGCGAATTTGTACTATACCGGCTTCAAATATTTCATCCTTCAAAAAGGACTGTCTGATTCGCGGATCTTTTATTCGGGTATCCGTTCGTCTGGATGCAAGGTAATAATGATCCGGTATTACATCCGTTAACGAATGATAATAATAAGCACTTTGGCCGGTACATACCGTTTTCGGATATTTCCGCATGATCACATCCAGCTCGGAAACATTGCGCAGTGTGGAATATATTCCCTTTTCTCTCAGGAAAATATTCCCTTTCCCGATCTCCTTCTTCAGCTGATAATCGTTTCCGTATTTGTCCAGGCATTCCTGATAGGACAAAAGCATGGTACCACCTCCGGATCAGAGCAGTTATACACACAATTGCAATGTGGTGTGTATGATCACCTGAAGCCGGATAAAAGATCATCCGGGCCGGAATGAACCGAATGTACTCTGTGCAGCTTATCATTCAGACATTTGAGAAAGATATCATTGGGTGACAGTCGGAACCGTCCGCTGACACGCAAATCCCCTCAGTCAGCTTCGCTGACAGCTCCCCGCCCTTGAAGGGGAGCCTTTTGGCGGAATGTTTTCACATAAACCCGCCCCTCTGACAACTTTTTCCCGCGGATCCTGTCAGCTACAGAGGACAAAAACGCGGCGATATTCTGATACCATTTGAGAACAATGCTGTGAAAGGTGGTTGTTCCTATGAAGGTATCAGGTTTTTTTTATCGTTTTTTCTGTCTGCTGCTGATCTGCGCGCTGCTGGCGCCGGCCGCGCTCGCCGGGGCGGCGGACCTGTCAGCCATGACCGATGATGAGATCATCAGCCTGCTGGACGAAGTGAACGCGGAGATCGTGCGCCGCGGCATCAACAAAACGGCCAAGCTGCCGGAGGGCGCGTACATCGTCGGCAGGGATCTTCCCGCCGGCCGGTATATCTTCACATCCCTGGCAACCGGTGATGACTGGGGCAATGTGACCGTCTACTCCGAAGGCGGCAAAGGAAGGCAGCTGCTGTGGGAGATCGTTTCCGCGCCCGAAGCGGGTGAGGACCCGGATACCATTTTTGTCACCCTGAGCGACGGGGATCAACTGAAATCCGGTGTGCCGTTCTCCCTGACGATCATGTCCGGAGCCGTATTCCGCTGATCCCGTGAAGTTCCCGAAAAAGAAGGCGCTGCCCGGCACAGCGCCTTTTTATGACCTCGCAAAAAATACAAGGCCTGTTATAGGAACAAAAAAAGGAGGAGCAAAAATGTCCTATAACAGCAAAGCCTTCGGTATCGTCATCGGCCGCCTGCGCACGGAAAAAGGCCTGACACAGGAAAGAATGTCAGGCCTGGCAGGTATCGCGAGAAGCCATCTTGCCGCGTTGGAAAACGGCGAGAAAACGGCTCGCCTGAGTACGCTGTGGAATATCGCGTACGCGCTGGATATACGCCTCAGCGAGCTGATCCGCCTCACGGAAGAGGAAACGGAAAAGCACGGCGGCTGAGGTCAGTCCACCTCATCCCGCGTGGGGATGGAGGCGCCGGAGGAGACAGAGAACCGTCCCCTGTCTCCTCAGCGAGCTGATCCGCCTCACGGAAGAGGAAACGGAAAAGCACGGCGGCTGAGGTCAGTCCACCTCATCCCGCGTGGGGATGGAGGCGCCGGCGCCGGGGCGGCTGACCGCGATGGCGGCCGCCCGGGCAGCCCGGTCCAGGGCGTCCGCGATATCGGAACCGTTCATCATCGCGTGCAGGAAGAAGCCGGTAAAGGTATCGCCGGCCGCGGTCGTATCGACCACGGGTACGCGGACGCTCGCCTGACGGACGAGATGATCCCCGTCGCGGGCCATGGAGCCGTCCTCGCCCAGGGTCAGCACAACGCGGGCGCCGGCGTATTTCTTTTCCAGCGCCTCCAGCATCTCCTCAGGCGTGCCGTCCTTGCCCAGCGCGGCGCCCTCGATCTCATTCAGGATCAGCCAGTCCGCCGTTTCCAGCGGCCAGAGGAGCAGATCCGGCGAGACGGGGGACGGGTTGACGGCGACCGTCATGCCGGCGGCACGGGCAGCTGTCAGCAGCTCCCTGCCGCAGCTGATCTCATTCTGCATCAGCAGCAGATCCCCGGGGCCGAAGGCGCTCAGCGTTTCGCTTATCTGTGCCTCCGTGGCCGTCTGATTCGCCCCGCCGTACAGCACGATGGCGTTCTGCCCGTTTTTATCCACCTGGATGATCGCGCAGCCGGAGGGCGTTTCCCCGGTACGGACAAAGTCCGTGCGGATCCCGTTCTTCTCCAGCAGATCCTTCAGGAACAGGCCGTCCTCCCCGATATTGCCGGCGAACCAGGTCTCCATGCCGGCTTTGGCCAGGGCGATGGCCTGGTTCAGTCCCTTGCCCCCCGCGTTCCGCGCGAAGGAAAGGGAGGACAAGGTCTCACCCGGGCATACGATATGATCCTGCTGATACACACAGTCGATATTCATGGAGCCGAAAACCAAAGCCTTCATATTAGCGATCTCCTCCCCGCTTACACCGTCGCGCCCGCGCGCCCTGCACCTATTACACCTCTTACACCTGCGCGCCCGCGCGCCCTACACCTTTTACACCTTATTGCCACTCCCGCACGCGGATATCGCGGAAGGCGGCTTCGCCTTCCCGCGGGATCGCGAGACCGACCATACCGTGATCATACGGGATCTCCGCCCGCAGGATCTCCTCATCGCCGATCTCCAGGATGCATTCATTGCCTGCCGCGGAAACGCGCATGGCGATCTGCTCGCCCGGCTTCCACGCGTACGGCTTTTCCGCCAGCACCGCGTAGCCCGGGAACTCACGCGCCGCGCCGGCGTCCAGCGTGCCGCAGAGGATCACCGCCCTGCCGCCGGCCAGGCCCGCGGCGATATGGCGGATCGTGCCCAGGGCGCGCACAACGAGACACGCGCCGGACGCGCCCGGCGTGACATCCGCGGATATTCCGGCATCCCGGGTCTCATAGCAGCCGATGAACGCCTGCGCGGAATCATTGCAGCTCACGGCGACCGTATCTCCTTCGCTCGTCCACTGCCCGCGGTTCAGCGCGAAGGGCGTGATGTTGCCCAGCTCCACGCGGGAGAGCGACGGATCCACGGTATAGCACGCGTTTCCGGTCACGGTGAAGTCATCGATAAAGAAGCGGCCGAGGTCGCGGGAGGCTTCGCCCGTGTTCACCGAATCGGACCACACTTCCAGGCCGATCTGCGCGATGGGGGCGCCATGCGTGTCCGGAATGGTCCACTCCAGCCGGCTCCACCGGTTCGGGGCCGGCTGGAATTCCTCGCCGGAATATACGGTGTCATCAAAAGCTGTGGCAACATAGGGCCGCATCTTCAGCGGACCGCCGCCGAACCACTGATCCATGAACATCCACAGGCTCAGCTGCTGCCCGGGGTAGACCTTCGGGCTGAACACGGGGCTGTAGCGCCCGTCCTCAAACTCCGCCCGGGTATAGAAGGTCTCATGATACAACCGCGTATACTGACCCTTCTGCAGCCGGTTGAACACCACCTGCAGCGAGCCTTTTCCGGTGTGCGCGATCTCGCGGCTCTGCATCACCTGCAGCACGAAGGGCGTGCTGACGCGGAAGCCGTGCACGGCACCCGGCAGCTCAAAGTCGAACCGCAGGCCCTTGTCCCCGGGTGCCAGATAAAACGGGATCTTCTTTCCCGCCAGCTCCAGCCCCCTGCGCGCGATCTGCCGGCTCAGCGTCGGGATATCGCAGATGTTCAGGTCGCCGGAGACACCGGAGAGGATCGACACATCCAGGAACGGCTCCCTGAAAACACGCGGAATGCCGTTGATGCCGCAGAAGGCGCCGAGGATGGAGCCCACATTGCCGGCGTTGCAGTCCGTATCCCAGCCGGACAGCACGGCCATCTCCACGCCCTTGTGGAAGTTGCCGCCGCTGTAAAGCAGCGCCATGACGCAGATCGCGGCATTGGGGATCATCGGGCAGACGCCGCTGTAGCGGCTGTAGCCCCATTCGTCCTCGATCATCTGCCGGCACTCCCGCCAGGAGCGCGGACGCGCCTGGTGGAACGCGATCACGGCATCGCAGCAGGCGGCGTAATCGCTGTCATCCGGTATCGTTTTTCTCGCGCGGTCCACGATCTCCGCAACGGTACGGCTGTCAAACGCCGCGGCGTTGGCGGCGGCCATGAACCGGCCCCCGTTCACGCCCTCGCCGTAATAGGCGACGGACGCGAGCCTTCCGCCCAGTTCCGCGGCGCGCTCCTCATTGCCCGGATACGCCAGGCCGAGGGTATCCACAAAGATCTGCCCGCCGATGCCCTCATCGTATTTATTGGCAGCCCTGAGCTTTTCATGGGAAAGCGGCAGGGATTCCCCGCCGCGGATCAGGGTATAGGTGGTCTGCGTGGCGGATGTGCCGACGCCGCCCCACCAGTAAAAGCCCTTCCCTTCCCGCACATAATCCACCCACGCGAGGGTGAAGTCCATGATATCCGGGTCATCCTTCTCCATCAGCACACGGAAGAAATAGGCAGGGCCGTTCACATCGTCATCCGCGCCGAACACGCGGTACGGGCGCAGATATCCGTTGATCCTGTCGCCGTATACCCCGCGGATGCGCTCATAGGTCCATCTTTCCGCCTCAACGGGCGCGCCCAGGCGCACCCCGATATTCTTGCCGAGCATCGCGGCATATACACGCTCATAATAACGGCGCGCGTTCATATATCATTTGCCTCCCGTATCTCAGTCCGGTATCTCCACCGTCATCAGCGGGGCATGCTGCTGCGCCCCGTACACATCCCTGTCGCCCACAGTGCCGGAGGATGTGCTCCGCAGATAGGTGATCTTCACGCCCAGGCCGGCGTCAAACCACGCGAAATCCGTGATCTTGTCCGGCGTGATGCCGTACAGCGCCGCCACGGTATCCGGCGTGATCCTCCCGCTGGCCTTCACCTTTTCATAGATCGCGGGATCGTCAAAAAGCACATCCAGGGTCACGGCAAAAGGTCCGCTGTTCTTGGACCGCAGGACATGCGCCAGTTCATACAGCTTCATACTCACACCTCCGCCCACTCAAACGGGAAGCATCCGGACGCGTCATCCACATACATCAGATGATAGACCGAGAAGATATAGACCGGCCCGAAGGAGATATCACTGGGCGCGAAGGGAAACGCCAGATTGCCGGCGGTGGACTTGCGCCCCGGGTATCCGTAATGCAGATAGGCGGACCGGGTGGACGCGCAGATGGCGTCCGCCTTTTCCTGCGTATCCGCGATGACCTCAAACATGAGGCCGATCTCATGCGGCAGGGTCCGGTCCGGCTCGTTCTCACCCATCACGCCGTCCAGCCCGTAATGCACGAACCGGATCTGATAGCTGTCCTCGGGGATCTCCGAATAGGTCGCCTTCACGGATGCCAGCACGCCCGCCTCCACCTCGTCCAGGCGGGAGATCAGCAGCGGATCCCGGATGCCGGCCAGCACGAAGGTCCTGTAGGCGGTCCTCCGCGCGCCTTCCAGCTTGATCGCGTAGGGCGGATAGGAGATCCGGCTGCCCTCCACGCGCACGCGGCCGTCGGAGACCTGCGTGAAGGAGCACTTTTCCAGATCCAGCACGATGCCCGGGCCCTTCAGGATATACGGATGGTCCTTTTCATAGAAGGTATGCGCCGCCACCGAAACGGGGGTGCACTTCCTTGCCGGGTCGGCCGCCCACACCTCAAAGCCGGTGTCATCCAGCCGACCGAGCATGACATCCTTGGTGGTGCCGGGTTCGGCGCACAGCGCGCCGCATTCCAGGATCTTGCCCAGGTGATAGCACAGCGCCGGGTCATGGCCGCGGATGATGCCAAAGGCCGCGAAGGGCGCGGGGTCATACGCCCGGCCGCACACCAGGATATCCGGGTGCAGCCCGAGGGCTTTTTCGATGGGCGCGCTGCCCATCTGGGCCACGACGCCGTTCGTTTCCGCCAGCGTTTCCGGCGTGATCGCGGGCACGTTTTCGGACATGCCTTCGATCTTTCCCTCATCCAGCGCCTTCAGGATCATCTCATCCGGGATATCCGCCCAGATCACGCCGATCTTCGGCGTCCAGGCCGTTTCCTTCGCGATCTCGCGGATGATCTCCAGCGTCCACTCCGTGTGGATCCGGGCGCCCGCGCCGCCCGCGGAGCCGATGATCAGTGGAATGCCGAGCTCCCGCGCGCCGTTCATCAGCGCGGTCAGGTCCTTTTTCGCGGCCCGGCGGCTGACGATGGCCACGCCCGCGCCCAGCTTATGCGGGCCGGCGTCCGTGCTGCCGGCGTCCACCACGATGGCGTCCGGCTTTTCCGCCAGCGCCGCTTTCAAAGAAGCCGCGGGAAAACCGTATCCGAGGATCCCGCAGGGTGAAAGGATCGTTGTTGTCATGTTCATATCTCCTCATTCAGCGAGAATATGTTCCTCCAGCCAGGCGTAGAGCCGGCTGTCCGTATAGGCAAAATCATAGCTGTTGTGCCCCACAACGGGATACAGCGTCAGTTTCAGCTCCCCGTCCGGATCCTCCGCCCGGAGCTTGCGGGCCGCCGAAAGGGCGTGATCCGGCGCCACGGTGGTATCCCCCAGGCCGTGGAAGATCCACACCGGCATGCCCTTCAAGCGTGCCAGGTCATAGACGTAATTTTCCGGCTGATCCCACACGGACGCCCGCCCGCATACGACCGCCAGCGCGGCAAAGGTATCCGGCATGGCGCAGGCCAGCTTCCAGGAACCGCGCCCGCCCATGCTGAGACCTGTGAGGTATATCCGTCTGTCATCCGCGGGCCACGCTTCCCGCATCTGCGCCAGGAAGACCTTCAGGCGGTCGATCTGCCCGTCGTACTCCGCGCCGCCGGCATCGTCCACCCAGTGGTTCTCCTTTTCAAGCTGCGGGGCGACCACGATCATCCCCAGCGGATGGCCCTTCAGGATATACTGAAAAGGCCCGTAACCCGCCAGCACGGAGGGGTCGTTTCCCCGTTCGCCGATGCCGTGCAGGAAAAGGATCATCGGATATTCCCTGTCCGGGTCATAGTTGTCCGGCAGATACAGCAGGTAATCAAACTCCGCCTGACCCCGGATCACCTGAAACCGCCCGTTCTCATCCTTCGCGTGCCCCTTGCTTGTCAGCGTGCTGCCATAGGACACGTCACAGGTGAATTTTCCCGCGTTCCAGCAGAGATCCAGCTCACGGACAGGCATGCCCAGCTCCCGCTTTGCCCGGATAGCCAGATCATCCAGGGCCGCGGCATCCGGCACCGCGGTCCTGAACGCGGTGATCGTTTCCATGACAGTCATCTCACTTTCCGCGTTTTCCGCCTGCACGCCCGATACGAGCAGCAGCGCGCACAGCAGCGGGATCAGCACCCGCATTACGGTCTTCACAGCCCTTTCACCGCGATCCGGCGGATCCCGGCGGCCGAGCCGTTCGCCACGCCGAAGCCGACGGCGCCGCGCAGCCACGGGCGCTCCGTATCCTCCGCCGTGACCGATATGCCGTCACACGCCGCGGTGATCCGGTTCCCCGCGGCGGTCACCTTCAGGATATACTCCGTGCCGGGCTGTGCTTCAAACGGCGTCTCCGCCAGCACGGTGTAGCCGTTGTCATTCTTCATGACGCACAGCTTTCCGCGGCGGAAGCCGGCCGCGTATCCGCGGATGGCGCCCTGCACGCGCACGAGGGCATACTGCTCCTCCCCGCCCGCCGGGGTGATCGCCGTTTCCGCCGTATAGTCCGTCCACATGGAGGAGCCGGTATACCACTCGCCGACGTCCTCACACGTCACGCGCATCACACCGCCGCCGATCTCCGCCGTGCCCTTCATGCGGGAGAACTGCGTGATATCCGAGTGCCGCTCGCTCCACACCTCCATGACCTCGTTGGCCATCTCCACGGTGTAGTCCGGCTTGCCCTCAAAGCGCAGGTCATCCGCCAGCACCACCAGCTGATAACCCTTTTTGACCTTTTCCTCCGGGCACATGATGCAGAAGCCGGCTTCGTCGATCAGGCCGCCCTCCATGGGCGGGATCGTCACCGAAAGCTCATGCCACTGCCCTTTTTCAAGGTCTGTCCACTCCCCGTATACGGTTTTGCCCGCCCGCGTGTCCTTCGCGTAAGCGCAGGCCCGCGTTTCGCTGCCGTATTCCGGCACGCGCAGCGCGCCCCGCACGGTCTGGCCGGGATACAGGACCGGCGAGAACGCGGGGTCATACCGTGAATCGCTGAAGTCATCCTTCCAGTAATAGGTCTTCCTGTACAGGAAGAGCTTCTGCTCCGCCTGCAGCCGCGTGGCGAAGAACTTCAGGCTCCGCCTGCCCGTATACGCGTCCTCATCCGTGTTGATCAGGTGCGCCGTGTTGGAGGGGCCGCCCTCGGCGCGCACATACATGGCGTGGGTGCTCTTCGGATATTCAAAGTGCGCCGCGTTCAGCCCGTCCGTCAGCGGATAGCGCCATTCTTCCGGGATCTCCTCGCCGGCCAGCATGTACCCCAGCCGGGCGATATAGGAGGCGCCGTACGGGATATCCGTGATGTTCATATCCCCCAGCACGCCGGAGCGGATGCACAGGTCATTGACGGGGCGGATCCATTTATGCGTGTCAATGGCATCGATGCCGCGGAACACGCCCATGATCGTGGCCACATTGCCCACGTTGCAGTCCGTATCCCAGCCGCACATGTTGCAGATGTTCAGGGTATCGTCAAAATCGCCGTTTCCGTACATCAGCGCCAGGATCATCACGCAGATATTGGGGATGATGTGACAGGCGCCCGGATAGCGGTCATAGCCGAAGTTGTCATGCACATAGGCGAAGCAGTCCCGCCAGCCGGAGTCCGGATGCCGGTCATGCCAGTCCATCACCGCGAGCACCGCGCGGGCATACTCGCAGTCATACGGGATATACGCCAGGGCCGTCTGGATCACCTCGCGGATGCTCTTTGCCGTGAACGCCGCGCTGATCGCGGCCGCCACGAACATGCCGCCGTATACGCCGTTGCCCCCGTGCGTCACGGACGCGGCCTTTTCGGCCAGCTCCGCGGCAAGCTTCGGGTCGCCGGGCGCCACCAGGCCCCAAGTGTCAATGAAGATCTGACCGCCGATCTGCTCCGCCACCTCGGCGCCGTTCTGCTCAACGGATCCGCTCATGGGCGCCCTGATCCCGCGGCGGAGATTCAGATAAGCGGTATGCTCCGTGGAGATGCCGTATCCGCCCCACCAGAAAAAGCCGTGCTCATACGGCGCGTAGTTCAGCAGCGCCTCGCCCACATCCTGCGCGGTCAGGGTGTCGCCCTTCTTTTCCTCCAGCGCCCGCAGGAAGAACAGCGGACCGTTGCTGTCATCGTCCGCCGCGAAGTTTTTATATTCCGCCGGATAATACGTCAGTTCGCCGAACAGCTCCCGGATCCGCTCATAGGTCCAGCCCTCCACGGCCGCGCCCAGGCGGATGCCGATGATCTTCGCGAGCCAGCCCGCGTATACGCGCTCCGGATAATCCTTCTGTATCATGGTCCACATCTCCTTATACAGTCATTCTCATTCCGTCCCAGGCAAGCAGCATGCCCAGCGCTTTCACCTCATCCGCGTACGCGTCATGCGGCGGAGCGAAGTGCGGGCACAGATGCGACAGGACGAACGGCGTATCCGCGCCGATGCAGCCCTGATCGAGCAGCAGGCTCCGCAGGCGGATATCCGCGCGGAGACCCATATGCCCCGTACCGTTCAGACCGTCGTCATCATCCGTTTTCAGCCGTTTTTTGCCGAAGGTCCCGTCCGCGATGACGCAGTCGTAACGGTAAGCGCCGATCAGCCGCAGCATGTCCGGCTGAAAGCCGCCGGTATCCAGCGCGTACAGGAGCCTGCGGCCGTCCTTTTCAATGATATAGCAATTGGCGAAGTTCTCCCGCTTCCCGTGGTTCGCGCGCACCGCGGTGACCCGGTACGGTCCCTCCGCGGCGCTCTCCCCGGGGAGGAGCGAACGGAACGTCATCGCGTGATCCTCCGCGGTCTGCTCCGGAAACTGCTGCCGCAATATCTCCTCCGCCTCCGCGGTGCCGATCACCGTCAGCTGCCGCACCGGCGTGTACCGGGCGGACCATGATGTGATCTCCGGATCAAACGGAGGCAGCTGCCCCGCCGGCACCCGCCGCCACTTCAGCAGCGAAGGGATAAAATGATCCGGATGCGTATGCGTCACCAGCAGCAGACGCAGCCCCGTCAGCGATATGCCCAGCAGGTTCGCCCGCAGGAAGGCCGCGGGGTTCAGGTCGATCAGCAGATCCCCGTCGATCATCACGCTGCTGTTGCCTCTAATATTCTTGCCGCCCGCGGTACGGGCGGCAAGACAGTTGGGGCAGTCACAGAAGAGGGACGGGTACATCTCCGCCGAACCCGTTCCCAGAAATGTGATCTCCATATTATTTCAGGATCAGACCGGCCAGCGCGTCGGCCTTTTCGATCAGGTCGATCCCCTTTGTAAACTGCAGGCAGGTTCCGGACGGATACCGCGTATGGGCGATCCAGTGCTCCGGAATGTTCTTCGCGCCGTATCTGGCGCCCAGGATGCAGCCGACCACCGCGCCGATGGTATCCGCGTCACGGCCGAAGTTGGAAGCCAGGATCATGCCGTGCTTGAAGTCGTCATGCGCCAGCTTCAGGCAGCCGAAGGCTTCGGAGATCGCTTCCGGCGTCGCCGCGCGGTAGGAGCAGAACATTCTGTCATGCAGCACCATCCAGGCATCCGCGATATCGCCGCGCGCGGCGTCCACGATGCCGTAGGCCTCCTTCAGCTTGGCGTACATCCAGGAATCCTCCGGCGCGCACGCCAGCGCCGCGCTGAAGATCTCCTCAAACGGCGCGTCCACCATGGCCAGCGAGACCGCCACCGCGACCATCTGGGCGCCCCAGATGCCGTCACGGCAATGGCTGATCTCGGCATCGATCCGGCACAGCTCCTTCGCCTTTTCGGGCTGACCCGCGCACCAGATGCCGATGGGGCCGCAGCGCATCGCGGCGCCGTCGGAGAAGGTGTGGGTACCGAACATGCCGGACTGAGGCGCGTGCATGCCCCTGCGCAGGTTCGCGGCCGCGTCCATCTCGCTCACGCCGCCGCGCCGCAGCTCATCCTGCACCGCCACGTGCTTCAGCCACATTCTTTCCACATCCTGCGCGGTGAAATCGCCGCCCGCTTCCAGGATCGTTTCCGCCACCATGAGGGCAAACTCGGTATCGTCCGTGCTCCATGATTCGCCGGAATGGAAATCGGTGGTGATGCCGTAATCACGCTGATAGTCCGGCTTGCGCGCCGCGTCCCCGAAGGAATCGCCGATCGCCAGGCCGCAGAGCGCGCCCCTTGCCTTGTCCCGGGTCAG
Organism: Clostridia bacterium; assembly: GCA_030536295.1. GTDB lineage: Bacteria > Bacillota > Clostridia > Christensenellales > Aristaeellaceae > Aristaeella. The sequence continues at coordinate 15,268 of JAUNQH010000017.1, forward strand.
TTCGGGATCCTGCCGTAATTGTTCACGTGTCAACATACCGCGCCTCCACAATCAAATAATATTTTGTTCATGCGTCTACAGAATATGATCCTCCAGGAACACGGCGATCCCGTCCTCCCGGTTATTTCCGATCGTCATATCCGCGGCCCGCAGCGTGAATTCGTCCGAATTCCCCATCGCCGCGCCGAAGCCGCACACTTTCATAAAACCGACATCGCAGCTCTCATCGCCAAAGCCGATGCCCGCGCCTTCCGGCAGCCCCAGCTCCCGGAGCGCGATCTCCAGCCCGCGGCCCTTGTTGCAGCCGTAGGGGCTGAAATTGCACCACAGCGAATCGCACAGCTGCGACAGCGAGCAGCGCACCCGCTTGGGGATCTCCAGCGCCGTTTCCCGCGGAAGGTTCCACGCGCACAGATGCTCCGCGCGCTTCGTGATCTCCGCGTTCCGGTCCACAAGTTCGCTGTGTATGTATTCTTCATTGCAGAGGACCCTTCCGTCCTCCAGCTGATAATGGATCCGCGTGGCCTGCTCACACAGCACGCGCACCCTGTTTGCCGTTTTCGGGGACATATACCGGCGGAATACCGTTTCCCCGCCGCGCGTGATATGCGCGCCGTAGCTCAGCACCGCCGCGTCCGGCTGCAGCTGCCGCAGGTATTCGCCCGCGGTATCGCAGGTCCTTCCGGTATCCAGCAGGATCCGGATGCCTTTGCTCCGGGCTGCCTCCACGGCCTTCAGCGTACGCTCCGAAATATGCTTGTCCCTTGTCAGGAGCGTGCCGTCCAGGTCAAAGACCAGATACCGTATGTCTTTCAGCATAATCCAATGTATCCTCTCACAGATCCCGGGGCGGGGCGACCCGCCCCGGGAAAGGGAATCATTACTTGATCACGGTCGCCGCGTATTCGGCAACTTTGTTTCCGCCGTAGGAATTCCAGGTGTCCACATAGGTCTGCCAGTCAGCATCGGTCTTTTCGCCGAGGATGTACTGGGTGGCGAATTCCTTCCACAGGGTCTCGCAGGCGGTCCAGGCGGTGGCCAGGTCATCCGGCACCACGAAGTCATTGTCGGCAACGCCGTATTCGCTCATCATCTTAGAGGACTCGAAGCTGGGATCGGGCCAGTACTTGACGCCGGTGGTCACAGCCTGCACGTCGATGGAGCCGAACACGTCGCTGTCAAAGATGCGCTGGAAGGAGGTCTCGGAAGAGTTGACCTTCAGATCATAGGTGCCGTCGGCATTCACGGTGTGGTCGATGCCTTCGAATCCGAACAGATCCATCTTGCGGCCTTCCTCGCCAAGCATGAAGTCCAGCACGGCGAAAGCGAGCTCGGGGTTCTTGCAGGTGGTGGAGATCACATAGCCGCGGTCGAAGCGGTTGGAAGTGATCTTGTACTGCTGGGCACCCTCGGCGCTCTTCATGGGAGGCAGAATGGTCAGGGTGGCTTCTTCGCCGTAGTTGGTCACGGTGTTGGTGTCATAGTAAACGGTGTAGGCGCCGCCCTTCATGGCGATGCCGGCGACCTTGCCGGTGTACAGGGCATTCTCCATGCTCTCCCAGTTGTCGGTGGCGAAGTTGGCATGCAGGTTGCCGGCGACGTACATTTCACGCCACCACTTCAGCTCGTTCAGGAAGTTCTCGCTGACGCGGCTGTAGGTATAGGTGCCGTCTTCGTTCTTCAGCCAGGTGGCGGTGATGCCGAAGCCGCTGTCGATACCGGTGTCGAACAGATAGTCGATGCCCTGGGTGGTCAGCACGCCTTCGTAGCCCTGAGCCTTCAGCTCGTCAAACAGCTTGCTGTAAGCGGCCTGATCGGGGTTGGCCAGGAAGTCTTCATAGCTGGGGCAGGCCTTCAGCGCGTCGGTGCGGAACTGCAGGCACTTGTTGACCTGAGAGGGCCACAGCAGATAGGGGCAGGAGGCGAACTGCGCCTGCAGGATGCTGTCCGCGTCATAGATGGCCTTGGCGTTGGTGGAGTTGGCCAGCAGGTCGGTCATGTCGACCAGCAGATCCAGGCTGCCCAGGTAGGAGGGGTTGATCGCGGTGCCCTGGACGTAGATGATGTCATAGATCTCGCTCTCGTCCCAGGTCTGGAGCATGTTGTTCACAAAGTCCGGATAGTTGGAAGAGGGTTCGGCGTAGGGCTCCAGCTGCGCGTTGATGCCGGCGGCCAGCAGCTTTTCGTTGATCAGGTTGATGGTATCGGTGTAGCCGGATACATCACTGGATCTGAACAGGATCTTCAGGGTTACGGGTTCCTCGGCGGCGGCAAAGCTGCACGCGGAGAGGATCATGATGCACGCCAGTGCAAGAGCCAGGATTTTCTTCATGGGGTATCCTCCTTCTTTTTCTTTCCGCTTTTTGATAACCGCATCCATACGCTGCACCGCTCCGCCGCGGAAAAACGGAACGGTCTCGCGCGCGGTTGGGAACCTTATTCCTTGACGCCGCCTGCCAGCACGCCGCTGGTGAAATACTTCAGGATCGTGGGATACAGGCACAGCAGCGGGATGATGCTGATCACGATCGTCGCGTTCTGCAGTGAGGTCATGTTCAGGTCACGGAACATGGCATACAGGTCCGTATCCAGCTCGGACGAGTTGGAGTTGACAACGAACTCCCGCAGGTAGCACTGCAGCACGCGCATATCCGGCTTGGTCAGGAACACGCCGCTGGCAAAGTACTCATTCCACTTCGGCACGATGTAGAACAGCAGCACGGTGATGATCGGCACCTTGTTCAGCGGGATGAAGATCCGGAACAGCAGCGTCCAGTCGCCCGCCCCGTCGATGCGGGCCGCTTCCAGGATCGCCGCCGGCGTATCCTCGAAGAAGCGCATCAGCAGGATCATGTTGTACACGCTCACGCAGCCGTAGATGATCATGCTGGGGTAGGTATTCAGCAGCTTGTAATCCTTCATCACGATATACCACTGCAGGATCGGCGCGGACAGCACCATCATGGCCAGGAAGAAGAACATCAGGATCTTCTGCCCCGGCAGGCCGGGCCTTGTGAGGGCGTAGGCGGATGAGCATGTGAGCACGATGCTGAGCAGCGTGCCGCCCACGGTGATGATCAGGCTGTTCTTCAGCGCGGTCCAGATGGAGCCGGAGCTCAGGATCATCTGATAGTGCACAAGGGAGAACTCGGTCGGGAAGATCTGATAGCCGGTCATCCCCGGAACCTTGTCAGGCGCGCAGAGGGACTTGGCCACCAGGTTCAGCAGGGGCAGCAGGATCACCACCGAAAGGAAGATCATGAAGATATAGATCAGCACGCTGCCGACGGTCAGGCGCCGGATCCGGTTTTTTCTTTTTGTTTTCGCGAGCACCATATCCGTCCCTCCTTTCTCAGCTGACCGCGGTGCCCGTGATCTTGCGGGACGCCGTTCTGGCGGCCACCACGAAGATCAGGCCCACAACGCTCTTGAACAGGCCGGCCGCCGTGGAGAACGAGTAGTTGCCCTGGATCAGGCCGACACGGTAGACGTAGGTATCCAGCACCTCGATGGTGCTCTGCACGGCGGAGTTCTGGAACACCAGGATCTGGTCCACGCCGGCATCCAGGATGGAGCCGCAGTTCAGGATCAGGATGGTCGCCATGGTGGGCACCAGCGCCGGCAGAATGATGTGCGTGATGATCTGCAGCCGGGACGCGCCGTCCACCGTGGCCGCGTCAAACAGGGTATTGTCGATGGCCAGGATCGCCGCCAGATAGATGATGGAATCCCACCCGATGTTCCGCCACAGGGTGCTCAGGCCGATCACGCCGACGATGGACTTCGTATTCAGCATCAGGTTCTTGTATTCGATGCCGAACAGGTCATAGATGTTGTTCAGCAGGCCGCCGTACTGCAGCGCGCCGTTCCAGATGCCGAAGATCACGACCCAGGAAAGGAAGTGCGGCAGATAGGACACGACCTGAACGGATTTGCGGAAGACCTTCCCCTGCACCTCATGCTGCATGATGGCGAAGATCACCGGGAAGATCCAGCACAGGATCATGCGCAGCAGGCTGATCTTCACCGTGTTCAGGATGATCGTGCCGAACGTGGGCGAGGAAAAGACCTGCTCAAAATACTTGAGGCCCGCCCAGATGTTCGTGCCGCGGGGGCGGTAATCATAGAAGGCCAGGCTCATGCCCGCGACCGCCTTGCACTTGAACAGCACAAAGTAAAGCACCGTAGGCAGCAGCATCAGATAGATGACCTTGTAATCCCAGATCCTGCGGGCCAGAGAACGTTTTTTCCTGACCCGGACCGCACTGCTTTGCTGCATTCTCTTCATCCTCCGTTATCTGTCCGCGCCCGCGTCAGTCCCCGCGGGTCGTATCGCGCAGTATCAGTTTCGCTTCCGTTTTGATATACCGGAGCTTTGGCGTGTCTCCCTCAATGATGCGCATCAGGATCTCGGCGGCTTCGTAAGCCATGTCATAATGCGGCTTTGACACGGTGGACAGCGCCGGCTCGCAGATCTCGCTCAGGTCGATGTTGTCATATCCGATCACTTCAACATCCTTCGGAACGGATACCCCGTGATGGAGCAGCGCCTTGACCGCGCCCACCGCGATCAGATCGCTGCCGGAGATCACCGCGGTGAATCTGTGCCCCTGTTCCAGCAGATCGCTCACCACCCGGTAACCGTAATTGACCGAAAAGTCCCCGTTGAAGACCATGCTTTCATCCACGGGCATCCCCTTGTCCGCCATGGCATGGCGGAAGCCCTTCTGCCGGAAGATCGGCCCGGATACTTCCATGGGGCCGTCGATATACAGGATATCCCGGTGCCCGTGGCCGAGGATGTAGGAAGCCGATTCATACATACCGGCCACATTGTCGCCGGTGATCTGCCCGTCCGCGTATTTGCTGTCCGAATTGCGGCCGATCATCACCAGCGGCGTGCCGAACTGGTGATATTCCTTCAGGAAGCTGTCATTGCTGACGCCGGAGCACAGGACCACGCCGGCCACCCGGTTGTCCACCATAGCCAGCAGCTGCTGCTTTTCCGTTTCCGGGTTGGAATCCGAGTTGCACAGCATCATCAAATGCCCGTGCTTCGTGATGCAGTCATTGATGCCGCGGATGATCTTCGGGTAAAACAGGTTCGCCATATCCGGAATGATCACGCCGATGATGTTCGAGTGGGACTGGGCAATGTTCCGCGCCTGAATGCTGGGGCGGTAGTTCGTTTCCCGGATGATCTCCAGGATCCGGTTCCGGGTCTGCTCGCTGACGCCCTTGGTATTATTGTTGATCACACGGGATACAGTCGTCGTCGATACGCCTGCCCGCTGCGCGATGTCCAGCATACTGATCTTCATACCGCATCCCCTGTCACATCATATTTGTGATTTATGGTTTGATTATGCGTTTACATAATACATCCGTGTTTTTGCTTTGTCAAGCGGTCCGTACACAGCCGCGCGGATCATGACCCGGACCCGTGTAAGCGTTTGTTTTCAACATGTATATCGTTTTCGAAGAGAAGATGTAACCCGCATTTTTTATAGAGTAAACGTTTACTTTATTTTTGGTTCTTCACGGAAAGTCAGGCTATGACAAAGGTGTGCTGCGAAGGGGTCCAAAGTGCGATCGCAAAGCCCTTTGGTCGCGCCCGCGCGTTCATATTGTGAAAAGCGCCGCCGCCGGGCTGCAGGATATTTCGCGGCGCGCGGAGAATATTCGGTCATAACCGCGCGGCGCGGTCATGAATAAAACACCCGGAGGCTGTTCATATGCGCAGACTGCTTTGTTTCGTGTTATGTCTCACCCTGGCGATGAGTTCATTCTCATGCGCGCGTGCCGGGATCTTTGATGATCTCAGCGATCTGTTTTCAGAGATCAGCGAAAAAGCCGGAGAAATGCTGACCGATCTGCCGGATAAAGCCGATGAGCTGTTCGGTGAAGCGGCCGAATGGGCGGAAGGCGCGTTCGGCGACGCGACGGAATGGGTCAAAGACGCTTTCGGCGATGTATCTGAATGGACGGAGAATTCGCTTACCGACGCCGGCGAATTCCTGGCGTCGCTTTGGAGCAGCATAACAGGAGCGGCCGGCGAAACCTGGGACTGGATCAGCCGGACCGCTTCCGAAGCCGGAGCATCCCTCACAAAAGCCTATGAGGATGTCAGCGGCTGGATATCCATGAACGGGGAAAATGTATCGGAAATCCTCAAACAAAAGCTGTATGATCTGCTTCAGCAGATCGGCTTCAACGCGGAACAGTCCGATGATGTTCTCCGCAGCCTTTCGGATTATGCCGAAAATAACACCGTATCAGTCACCAAAGTCATCAAACTGGTACTGCCGTATGTCCTGAATCTTGTCTGGAATTTTTCAGCCGGGATCCCGGGCCTGGAAATACTGGCGTCATTTGTGGATTCGGAAGCAGTCTCGTCCTTCCTGATCTCCGCGTTGGAGAACATGGGCATCGTCAGCGAGACCGCCGCCGATGAAGCGATCGAAGACCTGGAGCAGACGCTTGAAGCGCTGCCCGCCGCGGGCGGAACCGGCATATAAGCCGCGTATAAAAAACGGGTTCTTCACGGAAAGTCAGGCTATCCTGTGGGCAATCGCAAAGCCCCAGAAGTAAGAAGAAGGCATGCGAAGGTTTCCAAAGGGCGATCGCAAAGCCCTTTGGTCGCGCCCGCAGGCGCGATATCTCTTTGCTGCAATAAAGAACTGATAGCCCAGGTTTCCGTGAAGAGCCTTTTGTTTTACCGGCTTACTGGTAAACGATCATCGCGCTCGTGCCCGTGAAGGCATCCTCTTCATATGTGAGCTCCGTTCCCGCCGGAACAATAACATACTGCAGGGATCCGCACTCCGCGAAGGCGCCGGATCCGATATGCACAGCTTTACCCGCGGGCAGGACCACCGCGTCCGCGTCAACGCCCCGGAACGCCTCACCGCTGATCTCCGTAACGCTGTCCGGCAGGTAGAGGACATTGATCCCGCTCAGGTCAACAGCCATCGAACCTGTCAGCGTAAGCTCCTCCATCGTATACAGCTGGAAAGCATTATCGTCATACTTAAACAGGAGCCGGCTCCCGCTCTGACCCGGCCAGGCGCGCACCATCACATAACCATCCTGCGGGTTGCCGCTCTCCGGCGTACTGAAGAACAGACTGTCCGTCCTTGAGCCGCTGGTCAGGCAGTTCGTGATATCCACAAGATAATTGCCGTTGGACAAGTGCACACTGTTCCACATGTGTCCGACGCCTTCCAGCGTGCCCGTAACCGTATATACACGGACACTTTTGTCGATGAACACGGTATTTTCGCAAAGATAGCGGAACGCCTTGGAGAAGCCCTCGCACACCACGCGCGTATCAGGGTCCCCGTCAAAAACATAGATCATCTGCCACGGAGAGGAATCCGAAACCAGCCCGTCCGCGGCTTCATCGTTGTATTCCGACAGCGCGCGGATCCGCTGCATATAATACGTCATCCGCTCTATATCCGGTTTTCCGGCAGCATCCGAGACGATCGCCTTCGCGTTCTCCGCGGCGCGCGTCGCCGCGCCGGTCTTTGCCGTGTCCACGGCAAACGGCTCCTCCGGGCTGCAGTTATCGGCCAGATAAGGCGCGTCCGCGTACAGGTATATGGTCGGGCCGGAAAGCGGGGTGATGATCAGCCTGCCGTCATCGGCAAACGCCGGCTGCAGCGCGGAATTCCAGAAATGAGAGTACCCTGCCACATAATGATTATTCATCCAGTAGACAACATAGGGATCGTCATACATCAGGGACCTGACGACTTTCACCGTATCCAGCTGATCCTCGTACGCCGCCTTCAGCGCGTTGCGGATGGCCTGCACGTTGAAGCTGCCCGTCGCCGGATCATACAGGCTGTTATCGGAGTTGTCCAGATACACCCCGTCCTGCAGGCCGATGGTCTCGACCGGCACGGTGATGATCGTGCTCGCCCGCTGCCCGTTGGAGATCAGGGTCGCCTCGCTCTTCAGGCAGTCATACACGGCCTTTTCCATATCCGTCAGCTTGTCGCGGTTGCTCTTCGGAAAGGCCGCTTTCAATAAGGGGCGCGGATTCATCACACGCTCGGCATAGGTATCCCGCACGGCGGAGATATCCGGCATATCCTCCGGCACGATGATCTCCATCGCCTCCGGGGCTGCCGGAATGACGCTCTCCTCCCCATGCGCCGCGGGCAGCATGAACAGGCACATAAAGGCAATGAACATTATCAGAAAACGGCCGGTATTTCCGCGCATATCTCTTCTCCCCCTGCCGGATATCAGTCCGGTCACTTTTTCCATATTATAGAATATATCTGAATATCCGTCAACAAACACCGGACAGCACATCACCCGGGTAAGGCTCCCCTTCATGGAAGGGGAGCTGCCGGCAAAGCCGGCTGAGGGGATCCCTCCGCCGCGTCGGCCGCGGTCACAGCACGCCGGATCGTTGTCCGATACATCGATTCCTTCCGCCGTTTACCACAGATCATCAACGATCGGCCCGTACAGCTTTTTATAATAGCTGAGCTTTACCGGGCGGGATCCTTCCCCGATGCTTTCACGACGGATCCGCCTGTTCGTAAGCCTGGTAACATACGCGTCTTTTTTTGCAAGGGAAAATACGCCATATCTGTGATCATAGCTTACATTGCCGTGATATTTACGAATATCGCCCCGACGGGATATATAGAGCTTTTCATAAGGATTAAAAACATAGTCCAGACGCGGATCAAAAAAACCGTTTTCCGTATACTCCGGATAAAAGGCATAGATCGCCTCAACACAGGACATCCCTTTGGTCCGGCCTGTTTTCATTGCCGGATTCATTGACAGAAACCGGCGGCGCAGCCTGTTCCTGTACGCGCGATTTCTGATCCGGGCCGAATCGCGGACACCCTTTCCGTATCCTCTTCCGTGCCGGCAAACAACGCGCCTGCCGTTTTCGGCTCCGTTATCATTACGGTACTTTTCAGAATACAGTTCATTGTTTTCAAGGTTGTCCAACGCTCCGGAAACATCATACCATTCAGCCATTCCGACACTCTCCGTTCTTTCCGTACCGCCGGTACAGATCATACCGGCGGAGCTGTCCTCCTTGTAACAGGTTTTATGCGACCTTTCCGCCGTTATGGTCATTTTTCCGGCACGCGAGCTTATCCCGGCGGTTAAATGCCGCCGCGAACAGAGTCGCTTACATGTATCTCTCTGCGGCTCATTTTCCTGCTCAACCTCCGAATTTTCAGCCAGTCGCGCATTTCCGTCATACAAAGCTTTCTCTCGCCGTACAGACAGACATGGCAGCCCACTCTGCAATATATCAGGCGTTTATTCCCCTGCCTGAAAACCATTTTGCCTTTCCGCAGATATTTCCACAGCCTGATCTTTTTCAGCCAGGCCGGACAGTACAGAATGACAACCGCGGTCACCGCGCCGGCAATGGCTCCGCCGATGTGTCCCTGCCAGCTTACGCCGGGCAGAACACACGTGATCATGTCGCAGATAAAACCGAAAATTGCATATATTATCATGGACAATTCCATACGATAACAGAAACAGACGCAGAGAAAAGCCGCGGTCAGACCGAAACCGGCACCACTCGCGCCGGCGTGCAGTTTTCCTTCCCCGCCGATAAAATGAATGAGCAGTCCGGCAGAGATCATTGAGCTGAAATATACAATAAGCATCTTCAGGGAACCGATCAACTTTTCAAGCAGCACTCCGTAGCTGACGATATAGAGGATATTGCCCGCCATATGCGGGATCCCGTCATGAACAAAACCGTAGGTGATCAGCTTAAGCCAGTCCCCGCCGGCCAGTGCGCCCTGATACATCGCGTATTTTTTTACAAAACCGATACCTCCGTTTTCGATCTCCACCAGATAAATAATGGCATTCACAAGCACCAGGCTTATCGCGGCAAACGGAAAATGTTTTGTTTTCATTCGCGTTTTCTCCTTTCGCTGGATATCACTACGGGAGGTTCGCCGGGATCCGACCGCTGTAATAACAGGCTTCCAGCATCGCCCGGGCGACGCCCAGCGTTACATAATCGCGTTCCTGAAAACCGTAAGCCCGCTGGAAGGCCTTTACGGCTTTTTCGGTGCCTTCACCGTATTTCCCGTCAATGGTGCCGGTATAGAATCCCAGGGCGGAGAGGCAGCACTGCACCCAGCGCGCGCCCGTCGTCACATGCGCGATCCCGTCCTGCAGGTTGCTGACGATCTTCGTCATTCTGCCGGCGGAACCGCCCGTCATGATGGAGCTCATCCTGTCATAATATCCGCCGATATACACCGGCGCGATCCTGCCGCCGAGATAATCCGCCAGCGCGTCGATCACGGACTGATCCACATTGCCCGTATGACCGTAATACCCGCGGTCATTCATAAAGGCGCGGATCTCTTTCTGCGTTTCATTGCCCAGATTGCCCGTCACATCCCAGGCATATCCCTGATAATAGATGCCGGTCGCTTTCAGCTGCGTCTGCACCCACAGAACGGCCATATTCATCTGGTCTTTGGTATAGACGGCCGAACCGATATAAGGGATCCCCATATCATACGGTTCATCGGCGCTGTATCCGTTCCGCGCCCCGCAGTTCGGACAGAAATTGCCGGTATTGCCCGCTGTGCCGCAGTTCGGGCAGATCCAGGACGCGAACGCCGGAACCTGCAGTAAAGCAATCAGAATAGCAAGAATGACCGCGATACCCTTTTTCATAGCCACACCCTCCGATGATCATTTTTCCCTGCCCGGTCACCATATACATCATATCCGCCGGTCCGCCTTCTCCGTAATCCGTTTTTTCACCGCAAAAAACAGGACGTTTCCCTGTTCTCTCTGCAGAAAGGCAGCTGAAGACAGGAAAACGTCCGTCTGATATCTGTACCGGATGAAGCGGCTCCGTCCGTTCATTGGATCTGTCAGCACATCGGAATAAAGCCTCTGGCCGGCTGACCGTTCACCTCAAACTCGATATAATACTGACTGTAGTCATAGTAATCATAGTACGCGAGAACGTAGTACACATCGCCGGGTTCAAGCGTCCCGATAACGGAGCTGCGGTCATTGCGCGCCAGGTTATTATCCGACACGCTGATCCATTCATTGGCCACCTGACGGATATACTGGAAATGGGGCGTCATGGGCGTTTTCACATTACGCGCGTATTGGGGCGGAATATAGCCCACGCGCCAGCTGCCGTTGTTGGTCTCATAGCGCACCATCAGCCAGCCGTTATCGTATCCGCCGATGTCAACATAGGAATTGGTGGCGCAGGACGCCTTGCCGTTCGCGGCGCGGTACGCGTCGCTGTAAGGCGCGGAATATACCGGGCAGTTGCCCAGGCCGATGCCGTTCTTATGGTGTTCGAACTTGAACGGCGTCAGTTCATATTTGGCCGGACCGCTCACCGCGAACGCCGAGACCGCAAGAAGAACAAGAACCATGGCAAGTACGACAGCAAAAATCTTTTTCATGATCACACCTCCGATAATATCTCAGATCCGGATCCCCGGTACCTGTATGCACATCATACAAACAGCTTCGCTTATTCTGTAATCCGTTTTTTCACCGCCTGGCCGGAAGCGTTTGAAAACATCCGCGACAATATCCGGAATGAATATGCCCGCCATTCAGAGCCGGCGGACAGCAATGCCTGCAATCCGGTTGAAAAAGCCTATTATGATTCCGTTATCGGCGGGAATATCGGCGAGGTCGGGCTGGCAGCATCGACCGCGGCTCTCCCGGGCAATCGGGGGCCAATTGTAATTTGCGCGAATTGTTGCATAAATCTTCATTTGGAGAAAGATATGGAAATAAAACGTGACGCTTCCGCGATTGGAATTTAAGGCTGATTTCAGTCGCCGGATAAAACGGAGAGCATTCCCCCGGCTTCACCATCCGACGCAATCGACAAAGTATTCATCAAGATCATACAGCTCCTGCGCGCCGATCTGCATCAGATTCACGGAACCGTCCAGCATTTCGCCCGAATAGGCTGTCATATCATAGAACTCGCAGCCGCCCATCATCGTATGGAACAGCACGTATCCCTTCAGGATATCCTGATCGGTCTCCTGATCATCGTACCCGATCAGAAGCGTGGATTGCCGGGACTGTACCATGATCATATCATCCTCATCCAGGAATATGACCGCGTCGGGCACGGAATCCCATATCGGATAATCGAAATACATCATTTCCAGCCCGGATGCTCCCATCCATAAGGCACGTATCCGGCCGATGGCATCGTCGATCAGTTCCTCATGCTTCCGGTTGGAAGACCACGCGAGCAGACCGACCGTATCCAGCTGATAAACATACGCGTTGATCCACGCGGAGACCGCTTCCTCATAAGCCACTTCGCGGAATTCCCCGTTCATCAGTTCATACGCGGGTATATCGCCTTCCGCTGCGGAATGGTATGCCTGGAAGTACGCGAATCCGGCCAGCACCGGCAGCGCCGTATCCGCGTCCGCGTCTTCACGGAGATACAGGTGCAGGATCTCCTTCGTTCCGTTTACGGACACGCAGCGGTGATCCCGGTCCAGGATGATACCCGTCGGAAAGTCGGAACAGTCATACTCCGGGATCCCGTAGAATATACTTTCGCCGCCCTGTCCGCTGAAGCTTTCCTGCAGAAAAGCGACATTGCTCCTGCACAGATATTGCCGGTACATCTCCAGCATGCCCCATTCATACGCGTCATGCGGATACTCCTCCGCCGTGCAGGGCAGAGCCGCCGCCAGCAGGACCAGGGAAATGATCAGCGCGATACTCTTCTTCATCATCTTATTCCGCCTCCGAAAATCATATTCCTTCCCGAACACCATGGATATCATATCCGCCGGTCCGCCTTTTCCGTAATCCGTTTTTTCACCGCCTGCCGGGAACCGACGCGGGCGCGGGATAAAGGGTTCATCTGTCAAAACCGATCCACGCAAGATGCTCCTTTCGGTGATCGTTTCTTAATATGGAATGAACGAACCGGTCTTCGGATCTCGTTTATTGCGAAATATTCGCTCATATAAGCGAAATTCACGCGAAATCATTGCGCGTTAAAACGAAATGTGATAGCATGATTTCGTCAAATGGCAAAACGGAGGCTTGCATGATGCGATATATAACGGTCGGGGAAGCTGCCGGGATCCTCGGGCTGAGCACCAGAAGGACCCAGCAGATGTGCAAAAACGGGCAGATCAGCGGCGCGAGGAAAGAGGGCCGCAGCTGGGTCATCCGGGAGGATGCCCTCGCGTGGGAAAGCGGCAATACGCGCCGTCCGCTGCCTGTGGGCATATCCCAGTACATCAGGGCGGTGACTGATTACTATTATGTGGACAAAACGCTTCTGATCCGCGATTTCATTGATACGCTGCCATCCGTGTCGCTGTTCACGCGTCCGAGGCGTTTCGGCAAGACGCTGAATATGGATATGCTCCGGGTATTCTTTGAAAAGACGGAAGAGGATACATCCGTTTATTTCCGCGACAAGGCGATCTGGCAATGCGGCGAAAAATACCGGCGCCATCAGGGCATGTATCCGGTGATCTATCTGTCCTTCAAGGATGTAAAATACACCGCCTGGCCGGAAGCGTTTGAGAACATCCGCGACAATATCCGGAATGAATATGCCCGCCATTCGGAGCTGGCGGACAGCAATGCCTGCAATCCGGTCGAAAAAGCCTATTATGATTCCGTTATCGGCGGGAATATCGGCGAGGTCGGGCTGGCAGCATCGCTCGCGATGCTGTCCTCCATGCTGAAAAAACATTACGGAACAGGCGCCGTGATCATCATTGATGAATACGATACCCCCGTTCAGCAGGGCTATGTCTGCGGCTACTATGATTCGGTGATCAATTTCATCCGCAACCTGTTCTCGGGCGCGTTCAAGGATAATCCCGCCCTTGCCTACGGCTTTATGACAGGCATCCTGCGCGTCGCGAAGGAAAGCATCTTCAGCGGCATGAACAACCTGAAGGTCAACACCGTGCTGGACAACCGCTACAGCGAGTATTTCGGCTTTACCCGGCAGGAGATCCTGGACATGCTGGCCTATTACGGCAAAGAGGACAGGATGGACGAGGTATGCCGCTGGTATGACGGTTACCGTTTCGGAAAAACGGAGATCTTCAACCCGTGGTCAGTCATCAACTATCTGGATGAGGACTGCACGCCCGGCGCTTACTGGCGGTCCACCGGCAGCAACGCGGTGATCGGTGAGATCATTGCCGGCGCGACCCCTGAGATCAGCGAAGACCTTCATCGGCTGATGCAGGGGGAGGAGATCCGGACATTCGTGGATACGGGCGTGATCTATCCGGAGATCCGCAGGAACCCGGCCGGTGTATACAGTTTTCTTCTGGTGGCGGGCTATCTGAAATGCGGCGATATCGATCGCCGGGATAACGGCTACCTGATGTGCAGTCTGTCGATCCCCAACAGGGAGATCGCCTGTGTCTATACCCGAGAGATCATTGACCGCCTTTCGGATATCGGGGCGGAATCCATCGCCGCGGATATCCAGAACGCGGTCTGCGGCAAAGATACTGCCCGTTTGCAGGAATGCATACAGAAATACCTTCTGCAGACGATCAGCGTTTATGACAGTTCCTCCGAAAGCTTCTACCACGGGCTGATGCTCGGATTGTGCGCGATCCTGAACGATCGCTTCCGGGTCCGTTCCAACAGGGAATCCGGCCGCGGCCGGTTTGATATCCAGCTGGAGCCGCTGACCGCGAACCTGCCCGGATTCATCTTTGAACTGAAGGCTTCAAAGGATCCCGGCGAATCGCTGGACGCGCTGGCGGATGCAGCCCTGAGGCAGATATCAGACAAGGGCTATGAAACGGAAATGAAAGCTTCCGGAGTGCATGAGATCATCCCCGTCGGGATCGCGTTCCGGGGAAAGGAGATCGCGGTAAAGCACGCCTGAGTTCAGGCTCCCGTTACGCATCATGGCACGAAAACGCAGCCGGTCCCGCGCGTTACGCACTGAGACCGGCTGCGTTTTATATATTCCATTGTCCCTCCGGGAAATCTGAAGTCAACTTTATTTTACTCGAAAGGGACATGTGTCAAGAAAGACCGGGAGCTGCTTTTTCTGTTTCCCTTTGGTTTACGGATTGGTCAGCCATTTGCCTCTCTTGTAGTAGATGATCATCGCGGCGGCGGTGATGAGCCAGCTGATGCCGTACACGATGCTCACGGTATCGATGGTGTGCTTCAGCGGCACGATGAAGATCATCCACAGGATGCGGAACAGGCAGGTACCGAGCATCACGATGATCATCGGCTTCAGGGTGTTGCCGACGCCGCGGAAGGTGGCGGACAGCGTTTCCACAAAGCTCCAGATGAAGTAACACGGCACGAACATCCACATGATCCTGATGGCGTCATCGATGACCTGCGGATCATTCAGGAACAGGCTGTAGGCGGGTCTCGCCACCGCCAGCAGACCCGCGGACATCACCACGGTGGCAGCGGTGAACAGCCGGAGGCAGGTGCGGATGGCCGCGCGCATCCTGTCCGTCTTGCCGGCGCCGTAGCACTGGCCCACAAAGGCGCACAGGGATGTTCCCACCGCGCTGCTGGTGGACCAGTAGAATCCGTCCAGCTTGCCGGTGGCCGTCCAGGCGGTCACCAGCCCGGTGCCGAAGGTGTTCACCGTGCTCTGGATGATCATGTTGCTCACGGAATACATGGATCCCTGAATACCGGCGGGCAGGCCGATCCGCATGATATTTTTCAGGTCGGTCACGTTCAGGCGCAGCTCCTTCGGCACCAGCCGGCAGTGCTCCTTTGTCCGGAGCAGGTGAACGCCCGCCATCACGGTGCACACAGCCATGGAAATGACCGACGCCCAGCCCGCGCCGGCGATGCCCCATCCGAACTTCGCCACGAAGAGCAGATCCAGGAGAATATTGACGCAGCAGCTGCATACCAGATAAAGAAGCGGCCGGGCGGAGTCGCCCGTAGCCTGCATGGTGCCCTGGAAAAGGTTGTACAGCAGCAGGAGCACGGCGCCGGTCAGATAGATCCGCAGGTACATGACCGAATCGTCCATGATGTCCTCCGGGTTCTGCAGGAACCGAAGGAATGCCGGCGCGGTCAGATCCCCGGCGGCGGTGATCAGCAGCCCCACCCCGATGCTGAAGACCACCGCGGTATTCAGCACCCTGCGCAGCGCCGCGTAATCCCGGGCGCCGTATTTCTGGGCGATCAGCACGGTCGCGCCGCTGTTCAGCCCGTTGAAGAAGCCGATGACCAGGTTGATGATGGACGAGGCGCTTCCGCCCACGGCGGCCAGCGCGTTGTCCCCCACGAATCTGCCCACGATAAACGCGTCCGCGGTGTTATACAGCTGCTGAAAAAGCAGCCCGATCCATATCGGAAAGAAGAACGAAAGCAGCTTGCCCGTCACGCTTCCCTGCGTCAGGTCGTTTTTCCGGTCAGCCATTGCCGGCGCCCTCCTTTTCCGTCATTTCAGCCGCGAGAGCCCGCTTTCCGTTCCGCGTCGCGGGGAACATGAGCAGCATCCCGCATACGCATACCGCGAGACCGATGAGCATCAGCGCCCGTATTCCGCCGGTATCGATGACCCTGCCGCCGATCACCGCGCTGAGCACATTCGCCGCGGTCAGGGTCATGCCGGCATAGGTCTGCCCCTTGGCGCGATCCGCCTCCGGAACGGTATCATTCACATAATAGACGATCGCCACGCACATGATGCCCCAGCCGAACATCTGGCAGGCCTGCGCGGCATAGAAGCCGCCCGCCGAGGCGGCGAGCAGGGACAGTCCGCTCTTCAGCGCGAAAAACACACCGCTGATCCTGAGCAGCGTACGGATGCTGAAGCGCTTTCTCAATACAGAGAATCCGGCAACGGTGACCATCTCACACACGGCGGCGATCGCGGTGGCGGTGCCCATCTCCGCGCTGCCGGCGCCCAGCGCGTTCATGATCTGCAGCGTGAAGGTGTTCAGCACGGCATGGCCGAAGTAGATCATCGTCATCGCCGGCAACAGGAGCATAAACAGCGGATACCGCTTCAAAAACTCCACCGGACCCGAAGCCGCCGGCTGAGCCGTGTCCGCTCCCTCCGCGGCGGACTTCCCGACGCGGCATGTGCCGGACAGAATGACAACGGCGGCCGCGAAAGCCGCGACAAGCACCGGGATCACAGCCGGCGGGAATTTCACCGTAAGCACGCCGATGCCGGCCGCGGCCGCGGCATACCCGGCGGAGCCGACGGCTCTGGCAATATTGAAGTTCAGCCGGTTCCCGCGCGCCATGAGATCCACGCCGAACACGTTCATCAGGCTCTGGGTCAGCTGCACCGTCATGATCATCAGGCCGTAAAGGATCCCGGAAACAAGCGTGCCGATGTCCGGAAACAGGACCAGCGCCAGCGCGTCGGCGATCAGGAACACAAAAAGAAAAGCCAGCAGACCCGGGCTCGTAACGGCGCGGAAACGGTCCATCAGCGCGCCGGTCACCGGCTGCAGCAGTGCCGCGGCGGTCCCGGACACCGCGATGATCATCCCGATCTCCGTATTGGTCATTCCCCTGCCCAGCAGATAAAAGCTGGAAAAAGCAACAACTCCGGCAAAGCAGGTCCAGAAACAGAACTGGATCGCCGCAAACCGCACGGTCATATCTTTTGCCTTCATTTCCGATCACCCCCCGACGCTTCCGGTTTCCCGGCTGCTCATCATACCCGTTTCCGGACCGTATTTCAAGAGCGCGGCAGGCGGATTTTGGGAAAGGCGCGAAAAAAAGGCCGGATACCGCGGGGGAGCCGGCGAAAACGTCATCCGCGAAGGGCATAAACGCCGGAGCGTTGATAAAAACAGCTCCATATGGTATTATTCTTAAAGAGGCAGATCGCTGAAAAGTATGAAACCGACCGACCGCGGAACCGCGCGGTTCCATGCAAAGGAGCAGCATATGGCAAAGAAGATCCACAGTGTTGAAGGGCTTTTCGGTACCGTGAACCATTATGACGAGAACGGAAACTACATCGGATATTCACAGGAGGGGCTGTTCGGCGGAATAAACCACTATAACAGTGACGGCAGCTACGCCGGCTCCTCCAGCGAGGGGCTCTTCGGCGGACAAAACCACTATGACAGTCACGGAAATTACGCCGGATCATCGTCAGAAGGACTGTTCGGCGGCGAGAATCACTATGACAGCCGCGGCAATTATGCCGGATCCTCCTATGACGGGCTGTTCGGCACCCATACCACACTGAATGACGATTCATCCGATCTTTTCGGTTCCGGTGACGACTCCGACCCGTTTGATTTCTGACCCCTCCCGCGGAAACGAAAAAACCGGCATGCGGTTCAGCATGGCCGGTTTTTTCGCGGAAACAATGACGTGACGGACCCGGATCAGTACATCGGGATGAAGCCGCGGGCCGTCTGGCCGTAATAGCTGAACTCAATGTAGTACTGATCATAGCCGTTGTAATCATAATAGGCGAGGACATAATACTCATCGCCGGGATAGAGCGTCGCGAAGATCGAGCTCCTGTCATTGGCGGACAGGTTATTGTCCGACACTTCGATCGTTTCTTTGGCGACCTGGCGGATGTATGTGAAATGGGGCGTCATCTCAGTCTTCACATCATGGACGTATTTGGACGGGATCCAGCCTACACGCCAGCTGCCGTTGTTGGTCTCATAGCGCACAAACAGCCATCCGCGTTCAAAGCCGCCGATATCGATATAAGAATCCGTGGCGCAGGATGCCTTGCCGTTCGCCGCGCGGTACGCGTCACTGTAGGGCGCGGAATAGACCGGGCAGTTACCGAGACCGATGCCGTATTTGCGGTGCTCAAACTTGAAGGGCGTCAGCTCTGATTTGGAAGGACCGCTGACCGCGAGCGCGGAGACCGCGATACAGACAATCACAGCCGCGAGAACGAACGCGATGACTTTTTTCATAAACAACACCCCGCCTTTAACAAAATTTGTATACCGATCCTTATACCTATGATTTATCACAATCATGAAACGGTGTCAAGCACCCGCGCCGATTTTACGCAGGCGTTTTACGGGCAGTTGTATCTGGTGTTTTTGCCTTTGCCCGCCGTGACGATAATGCCGGCATCCAGCTGATCGCGGATGATGCGGACCGCCGTGGCGGTCCCGACATCCAGCAGTTCCTCTATATCATGCCGCGCGGCGCTGCCGTGTTCCCGTATATACTCAACGATCTTCGCGCCTCTTTCATCAACAGGCTGACCGGCAGCCGGCACAGCGCCGTTCGGCGTACGCTTCGGCAGCACGACCCTGAACGCGTTCGCCGATGCCGTGAACGACGGCCTGCGCGCGTCATTTTCATACACCGTCTGTATTTTCCGCATGCCCGTACCGTAAGTCTCGATCAGCTTCAGCCGGGTGAACACATTCGCCAGCTTCCGGTTGCGGCATACGGAAAGACCGAGCAGCACATCGTCCAGCGTCATGCCGTGCGCAAGACCGCCTGCCGAAACAAACTCGACACGGTCGGAAAAGACGCTGATCAGCGTGCCCGCGGGAATGGCGTAATCCCGGTGCACAACGGCATTCAGCAGGGACTCCCGCAGCGCCGGCACGGGATAATCCTTCCGGTCCATTCTGCGCAGCCCGTCAAAGGAAGCGTGATTATGGTCACGCTGCTCGAGATATTCATACGCGTCATTGATCTGCTTCAGCAGCGAACCGCCGAATTCCCTGCGGTCCTGGAATTCCTGCTGGTCATTGCCGGTGAACGTGGCCGCCTTGATGACGAAAGGACACTGGTCGGACAGCAGCAGACCGAGGTTGGTATACAGACCGTCCGCGCCGGTCAGCCCGAGCTCGCGCATAAGCGCGGCGTCCGGCACCGTATCCAGCGCCATGAAGGCTTTCTCCGCTTCCGTAAAGGTCAGGTCCTGCCGGATCGAACGCGCGTCCTCATAATTCCCGCTTTTCTCATCCGCGGTCTCCGTCTTCGCGGCGGGCGCGGCAAACGCGGCAGGGGACCCTTGAGCGCTGACCGGGCACGCCTTCTTTTCCGCAATACGGTATGGCTTTTCAGTCCCTTCCCGCACGGAGACAGCGGCAATGCGCTTTCCGCCCGCGGTCAGCACGGCGCAGCGCAGCAGCGGTATGATATCCGGTGTCACCGAGCCCCGCGCGGCCGCGGCGACCTTTCCGATCACCGCCGCGCCGTCATCAATGCCTTCAACGGTCCCATTATCGCCAATGCCAATAAAGATCCTGCCGCCGGAGCGGTTGGCCATGGCAATGATATCCTTTATCACTTCATCCGTGTATTCACGCTTCAATTCAACAGTATCACTCTTCAAAAACTGCATTGCTTACGTTCCTCTCTGCCGGGTTCTGATCACGATCTGATCATTCTGATCATTATGATCGTTATGATCACATACTATTCATTCTGATCATTTCCGTCAAGAGAAAAAAACGGAACACCGAAAAAACAAACACGCGCGATACCCATGTTCGCGTGTATCGACGGACATCCGGCCGCGGAGACCGTTTTGACACATACCTTCAGCCATGATATATTATCTTGTCACAAAACCGGAAAGTGAGGATGACCCCATCATGAAAAAAACGATCACGCTCATACTTGCCGCACTGCTTGTTTTCGCGTGCGCGGCTATCATGCCTGCCGCGGCTGAACCGAAGCATGAGAATTATCTGCACGGCGAGGAAGGGTACTATAACATCGCCGATGAACTGCCGGACTTCAGGATGAGATCCCAGGACGCGGGCGACTGCTGGATCTATTCCGCCTGCGCGGGCATGGAAACAACGTTCGCGCGCAGATCCGGAACCTATATCACGCTTGATCCGTCATCCATCCTGAACGCCGTTTACGCGAAACAAGGCACAAAAGAGGACGGCTTCCTGCTCAAGCTTTGGGCAAGCGCGCGCAATATAGGCGGCTGGCAGTGGATCGTGACCGAAAGCCTGTCCAACGGCTTCGGCGATCATCTGGTGATCGACAGCACCGTGATCATTGACAACAAGGACCGTGATGAGATCAAACGGATCATCCGCGAGCGCGGCGGCATCTCGGCCGATGTGCTGGACAATGACGCGAAACAGGGATACTTTGACGGATACTATACCATGAACGATACCAAAGGCACATGGTTCGATCACGCTGTCACCATCCTCGGATGGGATGACCATTTTCCGAAGGATTACTTCAGGGAGCCCGCCGAAGAAGACGGCGCCTGGATCTGCTACAACAGCAACGCGACCCTCACCGGGTACTACTACATCTCCTACTGCACACCCATCAATAACCTGATCAGTCAGTCCATGACAGACAGATATACGGCCGTGGGATCCTATGACGCGGGCAATGAACAGGACAGATATATCCGTACCGGGGATCAGACCACGACAGCGAATGTATTCAGCCGCGCCGGTACGCTTGCAGCAGTCGGCACATACAACGATTTTGACAGCCAGGAGATCACGATCAGCGTATATGACAGCACCTTCACGAACATCCTGTATACACAGGAAGCTGTGCTGGACTACCACGGCTATCACACCGTTGAACTGAACACACCTGTCACGGTCGACGGATGCGCCGTCGCGGTCACCTATTCCAAAGGCGCGCCCGTGGAAGGCGAGACCATCGACTATGACCCCGTTGTCTACACCACGGTATCCCAAAGCGGACAGTCCTATGTGCTGATTGATACCTGGCGCGATCTGACCGATGAAAGCGTCAAAGCGGAACTCGGCATCGACTTTGTTCCCAATAACTGCTGCATCAAAGCGCTTTATACCGAATAACACACGCGCCTGCGGATGCGACCCGGGGTCTTTGCGATCGCCCCCGGGACCCTTCGCAGCATCCCTTTACCACAGAATAACTTTCCGTGAGGAGCCCTTTTTCACAGCATTCTGAACGAAAGCATCACCAGACGGAAAAGAACCATCCGGCAAGCGGGGAGAGAACGATCATCACCACGGAAAAGGTAAAACTGTCCATGGAGATCAGCGTGGCGCGGCGGTCGGATGGGAACATATCCTGAAGGCGCGTATTCGTGCGCACCTGCAGCGCGTCATCGGCCAGCGCGGCAATAAAGCCGCCTGCCGTCATCAGCGCGGCGATGCCCGTATGCTCCAGCAGCACGCCGCAGAGAACACCCGCGGCAGCCGCAGCGAAGATCGCGCGGTATGAGACCTTTTTCAGCTTCAGGATGCCGCGCGCGCCGATGATACCGCCCAACTGCATCAGAAACAAAGCAGGACCCAGCATTTTTTCGCCGATGCCAGCATCGGTCAGTCGCGCCTGCAGGAAAAAGACCAGCAGCACATCCACCGCGCCTACAAGCGCGTTGCACAGCATCAGCCTGAAGGCGCTCTTTTCCTTCAGCATAAATCGGGCACTGCCGCGGATACAGTCCGCAAGCTGTTTTGAGATCGGCGCCGCCTGCTTATCGACAGCGTCATCGGCACGGATCTCCTTCAGCGTAAGAAGGATCACGGTCTGGACCGCGCAGCTCGCGATCCCGGCCGCATATGCGATCCGGAAGCCCAGGATCAGCGCCAGGCCGGCACACAGCGTGGATATCCCCTCACAAAGCCGGTAAATGATCATCTGAGCGGATTCATACCGGTCATACCGCTTCTCCTGTCCGGCCGCTTTCATGGAATCATACGCCAGGGCGGAATCCGAGCCGGAACAGAAGCTGTCAGCCGCGGCGTGCGCCGCGATGGAAAGGCACACCGTCAGTAATGATCCGGAAAAGATCATGATCAGATTCGCGGCGATCCTGATCAGCGTGCTGAGCACAAGCGTTTTTTTGCGGCCCAGCACGTCCGCCAGCACCCCCGAAGGAAGTTCCAGCAGCAGCTTGGCGATATGGTAGCTTGTTTCGGCCAGACCGATCTCTACCAATGAAAAACCTCTCGCGGCGAGGATCGCGACCCAGGCGCCTGTGAGGGAAAGATTACCGAGCACGGAAACCGTGTAAAGCTTGTAAAGCTGTTTTTTCAGATCAGACATAATAAAAACTCCTTAACATTTTATTCTGTCAAGGAGAAGAAAACGCTGTCAGCCGCCGGCCGTTACCGCCGGAATCAGGGCCAAAAGGGCGCACTTCTCCCGTAACGGCAAACAACAGAACCTTTTTCGAGCCTCAGGTTCACTGTTTTCCAGAACATAAAGGCGCCCTCCCTCCGTGATAAGATGGCTTCATTATATAAAATAAGCCCCGCGATGTCAACGTTTTCACCGGCGCGTGAAATATACACCGCGATATACCGGCCCGTGATCGCGTCCTGAATTTTTCATTTCCGCCCGTAAACGGACCAATGATCTCATATGATGATTCCATTGTATGTTATAATGTGATATCATCTTGATACAGGACCGGGACAGCGGCGCGGAAGCGTCACTGTCCGAATCGGCAGAACATCGCACTATCGGCCGGAAGGAATATGTGATATGAAGATCAGAACATCAGGGATCATTTTGCTGACACTGTGTATACTCATCGCGGCCTTGCCGGCACTCGGTGAGGACTTCCCCTACGGGCTCGGCGCGCTGCCGGAACAGCCGTGCACGGAACATGTGTATGTGCTGCACGGCGAACAGCTCATGTGTGAAAGATGCGGGGCCGTCAGCGAGCATGTGCATAAGAGCGATCATGTGCAGGGCTTCAGGGCTTTTGATGAAGCGACCCATGTTGAAGTGCACATCTGTCTCATATGCGGCAAGGAATACCTGCGCGCGAACAAGGAACCGCACAATTACAATACGGATAACATGAGATGCATCAACTGCGGCTACCTGGCGGACGGATGTGAACACGCGTATACGGAATTCACAGCCGACACTTCTCTCAGCACTGCCGGATCGCATGTGCTGAGTTAGTGTAAAGTATTTCTGGGAGAATTGAATTACTGCGGAAAGGAGGAAGCGT
>JAUNQH010000018.1 GCA_030536295.1 Clostridia bacterium
CTTCCGATGATACAATAAATTGTTTCTTTGTACACACTAAAGATTATCGGAGGTATAATCGTGAAAAAGCTTTTATGCATTCTGCTCTGTCTGATCCTGACATCGGCTTCCGTCGCCGCGATGGCAGATCCTGTCGTTATTGACCCTTATGAAAACCGCGGCATCACACCGGCGGATGCCGGGACCAACCCCCGTATCGACGGCGTCAGCCCCACCACCGGCCGCGTTCTGGCGGACATCGAAGTACCGGACGGCTTTGCCGGTCTCGCGGCGACGGGCCGCTATTTCCCGCTGCTTGTGCAGATCAGCAATTCAGGCGGCGGCATCAACAAAGTCGCCCCGTGGAATGTGCTCTATGCCGATGTGTTTTATGAAACTCCCCTGTACCGCGAAGGCGCCACCCGCTTTTCCTGCCTGTTTTCCGATCTGATGCCGACGATCGCCGGTCCGGTCCGCTCCGCCCGTGTCGGTCATATCCGCATCCGTGAAGAGTGGGATTGCGCTTTCGTCCACTGGGGCGGTCAGGAATATGAAGAAACCAATTACAGGGCACTGCTCCGTGAACTCGGCGTTTTTGACAAGAATCTGGACTTTGACGGACTCGCTCCCAGCAGAGCGGGCGGAAAGCTCTTTGAGCGTGATGAACGCATCGCCGCTCCCAACAACGTACAGGCTTTCCTTTCCCAGATGGCATCCGTACCGGCGGAAGACCAGACTGCCGCGGAACATGCCTGGCTGTTCACCGATGAGCCGCTGACCGACGGCGATGAAGCCCTGAGCATCCATATCACATGGGGCGAGGCGGAAGGCGGCGCCTACAACAGTCTGCTGGAATATGACGAAGAGGATGACTGTTATTACCGCTATCTGCTGAGTGATCCGAAGAACCCCTCGCTGTATAAGGAACGCTATACCGGCACCCCGATCACATTCACCAACGTGATCATTCAGGATACCGATTGCGATTACATTGCCTATGACGCTCCCGATCTGAAAAATGTCGGTGAAGGCAACGCGGACTTCTTTATGAACGGCCGCCATATCGCCGGCTGCTGGAAACGCGCTGATATGGAAAGCCGCACCGTATTCTACGGAGCGGACGGCAATGAGATCACCCTCCGCCCCGGCCGTACCCTGATCGTCATGATCGACGAAAAGAATGAGATGCGCAGCGTATCCTACGAATAAAAACATTAAAAATGCGCCCGTTTCGGAAGAAGCGGGCGCATTTTAGCGGTTATGGAGACCGGATCTGCATGGACCGGACACACGCACGGCTTGCTTATTTCGCCGAAAAGAGTAGAATATGTGCAAACACACAAAGAGGAGAAAATATCGGAATGTTTCTTGCGTATTATTGTCTCTGGCTGATCCTGAACGGACGGCTGACATGGGAGATCGCGATCATCGGGCTCCCGGTTGCGGGGGCAGTCTGGTTTTTTGCCATGAAGACGCTCGATCTGACGCCGGGGCGGGAAATGCGGCTGATACGAAGCTTTCCGAAGATCGTCGGCTACCTTGTATTTCTTCTGCGTGAAGTGATCCGTTCCGCCCTGCATGTCATGAAGCTGATCTGGCGGCCCGATCCTGTCCGGCCGCAGCTGATCAGCTTCAGGCCGGATCTCGGAACCGATATCGGACGTACGGTGCTGGCGGACTCCATCACCCTGACGCCGGGAACCATCACCGTGTTTCTGGAAGACGGTTCTTTCACCGTGCACGCGCTGGATATTTCAACGGGTGACGGGATCGATGATCCGGACAACAGCATGACAAAGCATGTTTCCCATCTTGAACATAAGCGGCAGTGAAAGGAGCGTGACGGTATTGGATGAAGCATGGCGCCTCATGGCGCAGATCTCTCTCGGTGTGATCGGGATCCTGATCTTTCTCTGCGTGATTCGGCTGATCCGCGGGCCGAAAGTCGCGGACCGGATCGTCGGCGCCAATATGCTGACGACGCTCGTTACCGTTGCCATCTGCATCATGGCCCTGATGCTGGGTGAAGGATATCTGGTGGATGTGGCGCTGATCTTCTGTCTGCTCTCCTTCCTCGCGGTCGCGCTGCTGAGCAAGGTCTATATCGGTATCTGGTCAAAGAATCAGGCGGAAAAAAGATCCGGAACGAAAGGAGCGCGATCCTGATGGAAACGGTACGGTTCATCATCAGCGCGGTTCTGATGGCAGGCGCGCTGTTTACCTTTATCACCGGCGTGCTCGGCGCGTTCCGGTTCAGATATGTGCTGAACCGCATGCATGCCGCCGCGGTCAATGACACATTGGGCGTTCTTCTGGCGATCGCGGCGCTCGTCATTGCTTTCGGCTTCACGATGACCAGCCTCAAGCTGATCCTGATCATCATATTTCTGTGGCTTTCCTCGCCGGTCAGCAGTCATCTGATCGCGCGTCTTGAAGTCACAACGAGCCCGGATCTCAAACAGGAAATGGAGGACAGGCGGAAATGAATCTGTTTTTATTGCTGCTTCTTCTGATCCTGATCTTCAACGCGATATCTGTTGTGCTTACAAAGAACCTGCTGGCCACCTGCCTGATCTTTATGGCGCAAAGCACCGTCATGGTCCTGGTCTGGATCCTTCTGGAGAGCCCGGACCTTGCCATCACGGAAGCCGCGGTCGGCGCCGGGGTCAGTTCCCTGCTGATGTTCATCACGCTGAAGAAGATCCATGTCATTGACGAAGAGACCCGCAAAGGGGGCGAGAGCCGCAATGAATAACTGTTTTCGCGGTCTCCGCGCGTTCTTCTCCGAAAGCGAAAGCCCGCTGGACGCGGATCAGATCCGTTCACTTGCGGGAAGCGTGCAGGAAGCCGGACCCAGCAGCGCCGAAATGCTCACCATGCACGAGGACAACATCCGCGGATCCGAGCGGAATCTGGACAACCGTTTCGAAAGCAGCAAGAAGCGAATGACAGCCGTATACCGGATCTTATCCGTGCTCGCCGCCGCCGCGATCATCCTTGTTCTGCTGTACACCACAGCCGGTCTTCCTTCCTTCGGCGATGCCGAAAACCCGACACAGAATGAAGTACAGCAGCGTTACCTTGAAAAAGGACTGGAAGAGGGCGGCGCCACCAATCTTGTGGCGAACATGATCCTGGATTACCGTGCCTTTGATACGCTCGGTGAGAGCAATGTCCTCTTTATGGCGGTATGCACCGTCATCCTGCTTCTCCGCGTCTCGCGGGAAGATACGGACCGCAGGCTCCGTGAAGAAAACGATGACCGTCACTTTGAGCCGAAAGACGATCTGATCCTTCAGATGGGCGCGCGGGTGCTGGTGCCTGTTATACTGCTGTTCGGCATCTATGTGATCCTCAACGGTCATCTCGGGCCCGGCGGCGGCTTCAGCGGCGGCGCGATCATGGGCGCGGGGCTGATCCTCTATCTCAGCGCGTTCGGCTTTGCCCGGACGGAGCGGTTCTTTACCTTCAGAACATTCAAGACCGTCAGTTTCACGGCACTGGCTTTCTACGCGCTCAGCAAGGCTTATTCCTTCTTCACCGGCGCGAATCACCTTCCCTCGGTCATTACGACGGGGACCCCCGGCGCGATCCTGTCAGCCGGGCTGATCCTGCCGCTCAACATCGCGGTAGGTCTGGTCGTCTGCTGCACCATGTACGCATTCTACACCCTGTTCCGGAAGGGGGATATGTGACCGATGCTGCAAAAGCTTGCTGACAATTATGTGGCGGCAGCCGCCGTCATCCTGTTCGGGATCGGATTTACGACCCTCCTGCTGAACAAGAACCTGATCAAGAAGATCATCGGTTTTTCCTTCATGGATTCCGCGATGTTTCTCTTTCTGGCCGCGCAGGGATACATTGAAGGCGGCAAAGCGCCGATCCTGGACCCTGATGATCTGACCGCGCGGACAACATTCATCAATCCGGTCCCCGCGGGTCTGGTACTGACCGGTATCGTGGTCTCGGTATCCGTAACGGCGCTGATGCTGGCGCTGACCATACGCCTGTACAGGCGCTATCACTCCCTTGATATTGACGAGATCTGCCGTCTCGCCGGAAAGGAGGAGAGCTGATGAGCTGGTGGGCCAATATCCCGCTTTTCTCCATTATTCTCTGCCTTCTGTCCGCTGCTCTTTGTTCCGTGCTGAAAGCGAAAGCCGCCCGCGTTACCGGGTATACGGCGCTCGTGCTGTGCGTGTCCGGCGGCGTGGGGCTGCTGTCGGGTCTTCTCGCGGCCGGCGGCAGCGTTACCTTCATGATGGGGCACTTTCCCGCGCCGTGGGGAAATGAGATCCGTTTCGGTCGGCTGGAGGCGCTGCTGGCGATCATCTTTCCGCTCATCATGCTGATGAGCCTGTCCGGCGGAGCGCACCGCATGGCGGAACAGGTCACTTCATTCCGCGAGAATCTTTATTATACCGTATGCCTGCTGCTGAACGCGGCATTGCTCTCGCAGATCTACACCAATGACCTGTTCACCGGCTATGTTTTCCTGGAGATCATGACCCTTGCCAGCTGCGGGCTGATCATCGCGCGCAGCAAGGGCAAAACGCTGGTTTCCGCGATGCGGTATATGATCCTGAACCTGATCGGCAGCGGGCTGTTCCTGCTGGGCGTCATCCTTCTGTATGATGTGACCGGTCACCTGCTGATGGAAAATATCCGTCAGGCGCTGGAAAAACTGTACGCGGCCGGAGAATACCGTACCGGTCTGACGGTCATCATCGCGCTGATCACCGTCGGTCTGTGCATCAAAAGCGCCCTTTTTCCGTTTCACACATGGGTCCCGGACGCTTACTCAAACGGTACGCCTTCGTCCAACGCGATCCTGTCATCGCTTGTTTCCAAAGGCTACATTATTCTGCTGATCAAGTGCTATTACCGCGTCTTCGGTCCGGAACTGATATCCGGGTCCGGTATAAACAGCCTGATCATGCTTCTTGCCCTGGCCGGCATGATCATCGGCTCGGTGGACGCGATACGGACAAAGCAGTTCGGCAGAATGATCGCGTATTCATCCGTCGCGCAGATCGGGTACATCTATCTGGGTATCGCGCTGGGCACGGAAGGCGGATACGCCGCCGCGATCTTCCACCTGATCCTGCACTCAGCGAGTAAAAGCCTGCTTTTCCTTTCCGGTGACGCGCTGCGCGCGGTATCCGGTGAAAGCCGTGAGTTCCGGCCGCTTTCCGGAGCCGGCAGACGCGCGAAAGGAGCAGGGGCCGCTTTTACGCTGGGCGCGTTCAGTCTGGTCGGGCTGCCGTTTACCGGCGGCTTCGTGACAAAACTGCTGCTCGGCCGGGAAGCGCTGAATCATTCCGTACCGGTCACCGTGGCGGTGCTTGCGGTGCTTGTTGTCTCCACACTGCTCAACATTCTTTATTTTCTGCGCACCGTGATCCTGATCTGGAGCCCCGGTGAAACGATCAAAAAGAAAGTGCGTTTCGGGCCGGCATTCGGCGTATCGATGATCATACTCGGTACCGGGATCCTCGCGTGCTTTTTCCTTGCTTCACCCCTGCTCGATCTGATCCGTGCGGGACTGACGAATTTCGGCTGACTGGGAGGCTTGAAATATGAATGGATGTCTTTGGCTGCTGATTCCTGTTCTCTTTCCCATTCTCTGCGGTATCACCGCCGGAACGGCAAAAGGGCTGAAGGACCGGAAACGCGTCCGCGTATGGACGGGTGTCACCATGACGGCGACTTCCGCGGCAATGATCCTGGCGGCGATCCTGCTGCCCGGAAAAGAACTCACTTTGTGGCGGATCACGGACGCGCTGCGTATCACCGTGCGGATCGACAGCCTCAGCAGGTTCTTCCTGATCCTTGTCGGCACCGTCTGGATGCTGGTCGGCTTCTATGCCTTCGAATATATGGAGCATGAAGAGAATGAGCCCAGATTCTACTGTTTCTGGCTGATCACCCAGGGCGTGCTCGCGGCTCTGGTCACCGCAGAGAATCTGGTCACCTTCTACCTGTTCTATGAGGCCATGACGCTGATGACGCTGCCGCTCGTGCTGCATAACGGCACGCCCGAAGCGATCGCCGCGGGCATCAAATATCTTGTCTACTCGGTTTTCGGCGCCGCAGCGGCCCTGCTGGGCATCTTCTTCCTCAATCATTACGGGACAACATTGTCCTTTACGCCGGGCGGATTCCTTGACCCGGAGCTGACCGCCGGACACGAAGGCGCCCTGCTGATCATCGCCCTGGTCATGATCCTGGGATTCGGAACAAAAGCAGGCATGTTCCCGCTGCACGGCTGGCTGCCGACAGCGCACCCGGCCGCGCCGGCACCGGCTTCAGCCGTTCTCAGCGGCATTATCACCAAAATGGGCGTGCTGGGCACGATCCGCGTGGTCTTTGAATGCTTCGGCGCCGATTTCATCCGCGGCACATGGGTCCAGACCGTCTGGTCGGTGCTGACGCTCATTACGGTATTCATGGGCAGCATGCTCGCGCTGAAAGAGAACGGGCTGAAAAAACGGCTGGCATACTCCTCCGTCAGTCAGGTCAGTTATGTGCTGTTCGGCCTGTCCACACTTACGGTCACGGGGCTGACGGGCTCCATGCTGCATATCACTTTCCATGCCGCCATCAAATGCACACTGTTCATGTTCGCCGGCGCCGTCATCTGCAAGACCGGTCTGACAAAGGTCGATGAACTGAAAGGCATCGGGAAACGGCTGCCCGGCGTGCTCGGCCTGTTCACCGTCGTATCGCTTGGACTGATCGGCATTCCGCCGACGGGCGGTTTCGTCAGCAAGTGGTATCTGGCACAGGGCGCGCTTGAAACGGAAGGGGTCTTCCGCATTCTCGGTCCCGCCGTACTGCTGATCAGCGCGATCCTCACAGCGGCCTATCTTCTCACGATCACGATCCGCGGTTTCTGGCCCGGAAAAGATACGGATCTGAGCGGGCTGACAAAAGCGCCCGTGACCTGGCGGATGCTGATCCCCATGGCCGTGCTTGCCGCCGTTACGGTATTCTTCGGCATGTTCCCGGACCGTCTGATCTCCTTCTTCTCCGAACTGCCCTTCTGCTGATGCCGAAAGGAGCCGGAAAATGTTTAAACTGATGCTCGCGCCGCTGATCGCGCTGGCCGGCGGCGGACTGGTCTTTCTTTCGCGGAAAGGTTCGAAAAAACTGACCTTCGTTTTGTCGGAGATCATCATCCTGCTGACGGCAGGCGCCGGCGGATATCTTATATTCGGCGGTGATGTGTCCTGCGCGGAACTGATCCGGGTCACCGACACCTTCACGCTTGCCTTCCGGCTGGATCCGACCAACCGTGTCTTCCTCGGTCTGATCTGTTTTCTCTGGCCGTTTTCCGGGCTGTATGCCGCGGAGTATATGGATGAAGACAGGCACTGCGCCCGGTTTATGGGCTTCTATACCATGACCTTCGGGATCACCGTGCTGCTGTGTCTGAGTGCGAACCTTTTCACGCTTTACTGTTTCTATGAGATGCTTACGCTGATCACGCTGCCCCTTGTCACGCATTATGAAGATCCGGATTCCCTTCGCGCGGGTATGACCTATCTGAAGTATACCGTTGGCGGAGCGGCACTGGGGCTGATGGGTCTGCTGGTGCTCTCTTTCTTCGGCGGCGCGGGTGAATTCGCGGCCGGCGGCTGCCTGGACCCTGAACTGGTCGCCGGTCATGAAACGCTGCTCCGCGGCGCGTTCGTCGCGGCTTTCATCGGTTTCTCCGCCAAAGCCGCGATCTTCCCGCTGAGCCGCTGGCTGCCGGAAGCCTCCGTCGCGCCGACGCCGGTCACCGCGCTGCTGCATGCCGTGGCTGTTGTCAATGCCGGCGCGTTCGCGGCGATCCGGCTCATATACCATGCCTTCGGTACGGAACTGATCGCAGGCACATGGGCGCAGACGGCCGTGCTGCTGCTGAGCGCGTTCACACTCCTGTACGGTGCCGTCAAGGCGTTACGTGAACAGCATCTGAAACGGCGGCTGGCATGGAGCACCGTATCCAACCTGAGCTATATGCTGTTTTCCGCCTGCGTGATGACGCAGGCCGGCATGACAGGCGCGCTCAATCACATGGTATCCCACGGACTGATGAAGATCACCCTGTTCTTCTGCGCCGGCATCTGGCTGGTCCGCGGTGAAAGAGCGGAGCTGAAGGATCTGAAAGGCATCGGCAAAAGGATGCCCTTCACGGCCGCCGTATTCATGCTGGCCGCGATCGCGCTGACAGGCATTCCTCCGCTGCCGGGCTTCCTGTCCAAGTGGCGGATGCTGACCGCGGCAGTGGATCAGGGGTCAGCCGCGGCCATTGCCGGTACCGCTTCGATGGTAACAGCGGCCGTTCTGTGCTGCGCGTACGTCATCGTTCCGGCAGCCAATATGTTCTTCCTCGGTGAATCGACCGTTTCACGCGGAAAGCCGGCATCGGATCCCGGCTGGAAGATGAAGCTGACGCTGGCGGTCCTGGCCGCGGTGCTCATCTTCCTTTCCTTCGACTCCGGATGGCTGACCGGGGTCCTTGAAGCGGCATCCGTCGTATAACGGTTTTCGCCGTGTTTACAGCATTCCACTAATACCGATCGGGTCCTTACGGACTCAAAGGAGGGCATATGACCTTCTCCTTTCCGCTGTGCGGTTTCCCGCTGACTTTCCGGGCGGACGGATTCCGGATCCTTTACTCCGCCATCGCCCTGTTCATGTGGGGAATGTCGGCACTGTTCTCCCCCAGATATTTCAAAGGACACGGACACACCGGCAGATACGCCTGCTTTACCGCGGTCACGTTTCTGGCCACCGTCGGTGTGTTTTTGTCCGATGACCTCTTCTGCACCTTTATCTTTTTCGAGATCATGTCCCTGTCCAGCTATCCATGGGTCGTGCAGGAAGAAACACGGGAAGCGCTGCGGGCCGGTCAGACTTATCTGGCCGTCGCCATCCTCGGCGGAATGGTCACCCTGATGGGCATGTTTCTGATGTATCGCATGGCCGGAACGCTGTCCTTCGGCGGTCTGCGCGCCTTTGCCGCCGGGACCGCCGATCCGGCCGCGCTGTATCTTCCCGGCGTGCTGATCTTCTTCGGTTTCGCCGCGAAAGCGGGGGTCTTTCCGCTTCATATATGGCTTCCGAAAGCGCACCCCGTAGCTCCCGCCCCCGCCAGCGCGCTCCTTTCCGGTATTCTTACAAAAGGCGGCGTGTTCGGCATCCTCGTTGTCAGCTGCAATCTGTTCGCGGGGGATCCGGGCTGGGGAAACTTCCTGCTTCTGCTCGCGATGATCACCATGGTGCTCGGCGCGGCAATGGCGATCTTTTCCGTGGATCTCAAGCGGACGCTCGCCTGCTCCTCCATGAGCCAGATCGGCTTTATCCTGACAGGCGTCGCAATGACCGTCCTGCTGGGTGAAGAAAACGGCACCGCGATCCGCGGCACCGTACTGCATATGGTGAATCACAGTCTGCTGAAGCTGGACCTGTTTCTGTGCGCCGGCGCCGTATATATGAATACCCACAGCCTGGATCTGAATACGGTCAGGGGGTTCGGCCGCGGCAAACCGTTCCTGCATTTCTGCTTTGCGATGGGATATCTCGGGATCATCGGTATGCCGCTCTTCAACGGTTTTCTGTCCAAGAGCCTGCTGCACGAAGCGATCCTTGAGCAGTATGCCGAAAGCGGCGCGTGGGCATACAAAGCGGCGGAGATCCTGTTCCTGTTCTCCGGCGGGCTCACAGCCGCCTATATGACCAAGCTGTATATCTGTATCTTCCATCAGAAAAATAAAGACGCGAAACTTCAGCAGAAATACAACGGCATGAAGCATTATCTTTCTCCGGCTTCCGCCGCCGCGCTGGGGGCAAGCGCGTTCGTACTGCCCGTCCTCGGCATGCTGCCCGACCTTACGGCCGGTCCGCTGGCAGACAAAGCGGCGCCGTTCCTCGGCGGCATCTCATCCTCACCGGTCATTCACTGGTTCAGCGGGGAAAACATCAAAGGCGCGCTGATCTCGCTCGCCATCGGCGCGGCGGGATATTTCCTGATCCGCCGCTTCCTGATGAAGGAAGACCGCTATATAAACCGCTGGCCCGTTTGGCTGGATCTGGAAGACCGCGTCTACCGGCCGCTGGCGGAACGCATCCTGCCGGCCGCCGGTCTCCTGATCGGCCGCGCCGCGGACAGGCTGATCGACAACCCGTTCTGTATGAAGATCTTCCCCGCGATCATCACGGCACTGACCAGAGGGCTTGAGCATACCGTGGAGAACAGCTTCTGTACCAAAGCTGTCCCCGCCTGTGTCACGGGCATTACGCGCACGCTTGATAAAGGAACGGATACCGCGGCAGTCGCCCTGCGCCATACGCTGTTCCGCAGAGAAAAGAAAGCTGATCACACCTTATCGGCAGGCGACAGGATCCGCCTCAGGGCGGGCAGCGCGATGAACCGTTCC
The DNA here is from genome assembly GCA_030536295.1 of Clostridia bacterium. Classification (GTDB taxonomy): domain Bacteria; phylum Bacillota; class Clostridia; order Christensenellales; family Aristaeellaceae; genus Aristaeella. Next base: position 10,410 of record JAUNQH010000018.1, read on the forward strand.
GACGCGGCCATGGACGCCCTGTTCCATGAAAAAGAATACAAAGGAAGGCGGAAAGATCACGTTGCCCGCCTGTTCGCCCTGAAGGATGAAACATACAAGGCAAACCGGTATATCTCCAGAAGCGTCAGCTATGGTCTGCTTCTGGTGGCGTTCGGTCTGTGCGCGGCACTGGTCTGGCTGATCTTCATGCAATGATCCCGTAAGATCGTCCGTTTCCGGCTGCGGTATGGCAGTGAAACAAACATAAAGGGTTGTCAGTGACAGCGGCTGTTTGCCGTTATCCCTGACAACCCTTGCTCTTTCGGTACCGCAAAACAGAACTGCTGTTTTCCGCTTTGCGGTCCGTTGTTTACCCGTGATCTCCGTTCACCGGAACAGAGACCGGCTTTCAGAAAAGCGTTTCCGGATACACGCCTTCATCATGCATCTTTTTCAGCTCCGCCTGTACATAGGGCTTATCTTCTTTATATGTAACACCGAACCATACGGCATCCGTGCTGAGCACATCCACCGCCATTTTCTCCTCATGCATCAGCTGATCCACGAGCGTCGGCAGCACATACTCCGCCTTCAGTTCATTCTCGGGCAATCCTTTCAGGAAAGCGGCCAGATCGTTTTCAGCCTTTCCGAAGATCCACGGCGTAAAGCCGAAAAAGTTCATGCTGACCAGACCGTCCGGATCCAGCAGCACGCCGGCCGGATCAGCCGCCGTGTCCCGGATCGTCCCATCCGGGAACAGTGTGATCTTATACGTTTCCTTAATGGATGACAGGCAGCCGGACTCATCAACATCGCAGACCCCGCGTGTAACATGTCCGTGCTCACTGACCGTGTTTTTCAGATAGTAACCCACCATACAGGAATGACGGCTGTCCCGCAGCTTATCGAGATGGTCCGCCATGGTCTTGAACGCGGATACCCCGTAGTAATCGTCCGCGTTGACCACGGCAAAAGGCTCGCTGATAACATTGCGGGCAGCGAGGACCGCCTGCACGGTGCCGAGCGGCTTCGTTCTTTCGGCCGGAACATGGCAGCCTTCCGGAATATCGTTCATCTCCTGGAATACATACTCCACCCGCACTTTTTTCGAAATGGGATCGCCGAATCTTTCCCTGAACATTTCCTCAAAATCATGTTTGATCACAAAAACGACTTTGTCAAATCCTGCCTTTACCGCGTCAAAAACGGAATACATCATCAGGATCTCATTGTGCGGCCCCATACCGTCGATCTGCTTGTTTCCGCCGTATCTGGAACCCATACCGGCGGCCATGACAAGAAGCGTCTTCTGCATTGCTGTCAAATCTCCATTCTCTGTTGTTTTCCGTATCAGTATATTTTTCTGAGCCATATGCTGATATGATCACCTGAAATCGGATCTGTACACATTGCGGTCTTTTTCTCCCACAGTGCGACATCTTGTCCCGCGTCCGTTACAGCGCTGCGTATATCACTTTACGCCGGCTGTGATCGTCATATCTTCGGTCACACCTTCAAGCGTGAATGTGCCCGCCACGGTGTCCGCTGAGATCGTAATGCCGTTGATCACCCAGTAATCCACATTGCCTTCAGCCGTTACGGTAAAGGCAGCGGGGGCTGTCAGCGTAAGCGCGGCCGCCGGAGCGTCCGCGGAACCGGCAGCCTGGAGCAGGGCGCCTTCCGCCGTAATGGTGACCGTACCGTCCGGAACAGGCGTGGGCGTTGTCTTGTCCGCCTTGGTCTTCTTCGGCTTCGGCGTCGGGGTGGGCATCGGCGTGGGCGTCGGGTCAGGCGTACGGACACCGGCCGGCAGATCCATTCCTTCGATCATGACAACGACCGGATCGGTCTTTTCCGAGAATGAACCGTTGGTCACCTTGCAGTAAACGTACCATCCGTTCATTTCTTTCGGAATATTGGTCAGTGTAAGCTTGGATCTTGTCGCGCCGGTGACTTCCAGTCCTTTGAGGGTCTTCGCCACCGTCTTCGCGTTGATCTCTTTTTTCGTCTTCGGACTGACAAAGATCCATTTATATTCCTTGGCATTCTCCGCCTTCACCGTCAGGGTGCAGGAACCTCCGACAGGAACGACCGGTGACGGGGACCATTCCGTGATCGTCGGTGTGACCGGTTCCGGTGTCGGCGTCGGAGCCTCCATCCCCTTGATAAAAATGGTCGCGGTATCGGACTTCACGGTATACCCGTCGCCGACGAGCTTGCAGTAATAAGACCATCCGTTCATCGATTCCGGAACATTGCCCAGCGTCAGGGACGATTTGTTGGGCCCCGTGACCTTGAGACCCTTGATCGACTTGGCGATCTTTCTGCCGGTGATCTCCTTGCCGGTCTTCGGATTGATAAAGACCCAGGTAAGTGATTTATAATTCTTTGCCTTCACTGTCAGTACGCAGCTCTTTCCCGCCTCTACCGTGACATCTTCCGGCTGCTGGGAAATGGAAGGTTTCGCGGCCAGCGCGGTACCGGCACAGCCGATGATCAGCACAAGAACCATCAGCAGGGCTGTAATCTTTTTCATTTCATATGCCTCCTTGTCAGTATCTGTTTTCGATCAGTGTTCATAACCGCCGGACACTGAAATGCTTCCCGGACCGTCCGGTCATCAGGCAGGTGTTTTTCTGTTTCCTGTCCCGCGTTTTTTATCCTTTTCTGCGTTATCTGTACGCTCCGCTTCATGACTTCGGTACATATCCGGTCCGAAACATCAATCCCCCCATAATGCGAAAGTATAATATATTCGTATCCCTTTGTCAAACAAGTTCGGCGTATATAACTTGTGTTTCCTGCTTTTTTCGCATTTGCGGTTGCTATTTTTATGCCGTGCAATTATAATTTATCTGTTATTATTCATCATCTTTATGTTATGAAGGTAAGGAGGCCGGCGATTTGAACTCTGCTGACGAAACAGTACTGAAAATTCTGGAATACGGCAGCATCACCGGTGCGGCAAAAGCGACCGGGCTTACGCAGCCGGCGCTGAGCAGCAGCCTGATCCGCCTCGAACAGGAGCTGGGCTTCAAGATCTTCAACCGGAAAACGACTCCGGTCAGCCTGACGGTGAAAGGCCGTATGTATATCGACCTCATACGAAGGCGCCAGAAGCTGACAGATTGTTTTGAGGAAAAGATCAAAGCTGTTGATAAAGGGGAGACTGTTACCCTGTCGGTCGGCGCAACAGTAACTTACGCCGACTCGATCGTCATGGAGGCGGTCGCGAGGATGTCGGAGCTCCATCCGGATTGTCGGCTGTCGGTCCGGGCAGCCACAATGGATAATCTGGTCAAGCTTTCGGGTGAAGGAAAGCTGGACTGCTTCATCAGTACATATTCCGGTCTCCCGGAACAATTCCGTCAGGAGCTTCTGTTTTATGACAGATACATCCTCATTGTGCCTTCCGGAACGCCGATGGAGCAAGCGCTTTCGGATTCAGCCTTACACAGCGGCGGAGTGCCGGATTACGCCCTGCTGAACGGCGCGCCGTTCATCCTGCTTGACGAGGAACAGCCGATGCGGCAAAGGGTGAACGATTTTTTCCGGTTCTATGGGATTCAGCCGTCAAAAGTGATCAATATCGACCACAATTCGGCTGCCGTCACGCTTGCGAAAAAAGGCTGCGGCATTTGCTTCCTTCCGCAAAGTTTCATCAGGTTCTCCGGTTTATGCGACAGATTCGTTTATTTCCCGCTTCCGGATATGCTGTTCAAATATGAGATCCTGTTCGCCGTCAATGACGATCTTGAATATTCACCCTTGTGCGGTGAACTGAAAACAGCTTTGCTGGAGTTCGCGGGCGAATGGGAAGAAAGCCGGAAGTTCAATAACGATACCGCGGACAGACCGTCAAATGACAAATGACGAAACGGCGGCACGCGTTTTCATCACCCCGCCGCTCCCGCCCGGCGCGAAATATCGCGGTACCTTATCTTTCCCGGATATCCGCGGCGAGATCGTATCTTTGAATTTGTTTTTTCATAGTATTCCCTGTTGCTATTTTTTTCCGTTGCATCTATAATGTTTATGTTATTGCACATAACATTTCCATAATGTCCGGTATTCCGGAACAGGGCGGCATCAGCCGTACAGGGAGGAATTTCAAAATGAAACGAAGCACAAAATGGATCCATCTGCTCATCGGTCCTGCGCTGTTTTTCCTGTGCAGGTTTCTCCTGCCTGCTTCAGTCTTCACCGATGCCGTTTCACGGTCAGCCATCGGCACGGTCGCGTGGATGGCTTACTGGTGGGTGACCCGGCCGGTCGATCTGGCCGTCACGGCCTTCCTGCCGATCGCCGTGAACGCGATCTTCCCGATGACCGGGATGAGTACCGTGATCGCGAACTACTCATCCGAAACGATCCTGCTGCTGCTCGGATCGTCCATTCTCGCAGTCTCGATGGAGATCACCGGCCTGGATAAGCGGATCGCCGCCCGGTTCCTCGGGCTCATCGGCGAAAAGCTCCGCCTCCAGCTGATCTTCTGGTTCATTCTTTCCGCTCTGCTGTCAGCCATTCTCCCGAACGCGGTCGTCTGCGCGACGATCACGCCGATCGCGGTATCCATGCTGAAATTCGCGGGTGAAGGCGACGTCTCCTCCAGCCGGATCGGTTCCAAGCTGCTGCTGTATATCGCTTACGGCGTCGGCATCGGCGGGCTCTTCAGCCCGCTCGGCGGTGCAATGAATCTGGTAACGGTCGACTATCTCCAGCAGGTGACCGGTCAGGAATTCATGTACGGCGTCTGGGTCGTCCGTTTCCTGCCCTTCATGTTAGTGCTGCTGATCAGCAATATCGTGTTCATGCTTCGGGATGTAAAAAAGACGGATGCCCTTTCGGGCTCCCGCCAGTATTTCATTGAAGAATATCAGAAGATGCCGCCCATGTCCCGCGGGGAATGGGGATCGCTGATCCTTTTTGCCGTGGCGACGCTCCTGTCCTTCACCCGTGAACTGTATAAGGATCTGATTCCCGGTCTCAAACCGGCATATGTATTCATTATCTGCGCCATCCTCTCTTTCCTGATCACGGATAAGGATCATCAGCGTGTGATCCGCTGGAAGGAGGTCCAGGGCAAGATCGTCTGGGAACTGATCTTTGTCTTCGCGGGCGGTCTGGCAGCCGGTTCGCTGATCAACGGATCCGGCGCCGCGGAAGCGATCGGTTCCTTTGTCGCGGGGCTCGGTCTGACCGGGGATATTTTCACCATATTGATGATCGTGGCCGTTACACTGATCCTTTCCGATGTTACTTCCAACACCGCGACGGCATCCGTCGCGATCCCGATCGTGATCTCTATTGTGAAGGGGATCGGGCTGGATCCTGTTCCGTGGATCTATATCGCGACGATCGGTGTGAATCTCTCCTACATGCTGCCGACTTCGATCCGCGCGATCCCCGTCGGCTATGGACTCGAACCGAAATATATGCTGAAGGAGGGCTGGAAGATGAGCATCATGGTCATCATCCTGATGACCGGAGTCGCCTGGCTCCTCCTCACCTATTGGCCCGCCTTCAGTACGATCCTGTAAACCCTGTTTTTACCGGAACAAATATCCGCCTGATCTCATTGCATCCCCCGCGCGGCAATCACCTGTTTGCTGTCCCGGGAAGCTATGAGATCAGGCGGTTTTTCCGTTCCGTTCATTGTTATTCAAAGCGACGCGATGTATCTTTCCAGCGCGTCGCGCCAGTCCGGCAGCGGTCTGAAGCCGTTTTCAGCCAGTTTCCGCTTGTCAAGTCTGCTGTTGAAAGGGCGTTTTGCCTTCGCGGCACCGTACTCCGCGGTCGTAACGGGAATGACCTCGTTATCCGTCCCGGCGATCCGGAAGATCTCCCTGGCGAAATCATACCAGCTGATAAACCCGCCTTCATTGGTCGCATGGTAGACCCCGTAGCGGTCTGTCACGATCATATCCGCCAGCAGCCGCGCCAGATCCGCCGTATAAGTGGGGGTGCCGATCTGATCATTCACGACCCGCAGCACATGATGCGTCTTTCCGGCCTTCAGCATCGTCTTCACAAAATTGCTGCCGTTCTGCCCGAACACCCAGGCAATGCGCACAATAAAGAATTCACTCAGGCAGGCGCGCACAGCCATTTCACCGGCCAGTTTCGTCTGTCCGTACACATTGAGCGGACTGTATGCCTCGTCATCCGGATCACGCGGTTCGGTACCCCGGCCGTCAAACACGTAATCGGTGGAGATCAGCATCATCTTCACGCCGTTTTCGGCGCATGCCTCCGCAAGATACTTCGGTCCGAGCGCGTTTACGGCATATACCGTTTCCCTGTTCTGCGGTTCTTCCGCCGCGTCGACCGCCGTCCAGGCCGCGCAGTGGATCACGGCGTCCGGCCCGGTCTCCCGGATCACGCGCGCAGCGGCTTCCCCGTCCGTAATATCCAGCGGTACATACGGCATGCCCGTTACGGGCGTACCGTCAGCCATACCCGCGTATGCCGGCGTGATATCGCTGCCGATGCCGTTTATGCCGCGGGACGCAAGTTCATTCATCACATCATGCCCGAGCTGACCGTTCACACCGGTCACAAGAATCGTCATCTCCGGGTCTCCTTATCTGTCTGAATACATACGTGAATAATAATTGACATAATCGCCCGATGTGCATTCATCCATCCAGTCCGTATGTTCTGTATACCAGCGGATCGTCATCCGGATGCCGTCCGCGAACATGACGGTCGGCTGCCATCCCAGCTCACGGTTTGCCTTTGACGGATCAATGGCATAGCGGCGGTCATGCCCTTTTCTGTCCCCGACATAGGTGATCAGCGATTCCGGCTTGCCAAGCTCATGCAGGATCGTACGTACGATCTCAATGTTCGTTTTTTCGTTATGCCCTCCGAGATTATATATCTCGCCGATCCTTCCCTTTTCCAGAATGCTCAGGATGCCCCTGCAGTGGTCCTCCACGTACAGCCAGTCGCGCACATTCAGACCGTTTCCGTATACAGGCAGGTTCCTGTCATGCGTCGCGTTGTTGATCATCAGCGGGATCAGTTTTTCGGGAAACTGGTACGGACCGTAATTGTTCGAGCAGCGTGAGACCGTCACCTGCAGGCCGAAAGTGCGGTGATACGCCAGTACCAGCAGATCCGCTCCCGCCTTGGACGCGGAATAGGGAGATGATGTATGGATGGGCGTATCCTCCCGGAACAGCAGATCAGGCCGGTCCAGCGGCAGATCGCCGTACACCTCGTCCGTACCCACCTGGTGAAAGCGTTTCACGTCATATTTCAGGCAGGCGTCCATCATCACCGCCGTACCCATCACATTGGTCTCCAGAAAGACGCCCGGATCCTCAATACTGCGGTCCACATGAGTTTCCGCGGCGAAGTTGACAACAGCATCCGGATGTTCCTTTTCAAAGATCGCGCAGATCGCGTCCCGATCGCGGATGTCCTCTTTATAAAACACGAAATTGCTGTTCTCCATGGCGCCGTTCAGCGTATGGATATTGGCAGCGTAGGTCAGCGCGTCCACGCATACGACTTTCCATTCCGGACGTTCCCTGAGCAGCAGATAAATGAAATTCGACCCGATAAAACCGGCGCCTCCGGTCACAAGTATCGTCATTCGGCATACCCCCGTATCAGAATTCGATCTTCTGCTCCCGCAGCGGGATCCGTTTCCGGTCCTGTTCCTTCAGCAGCACTTCGCCCACATCCGGCCATTCAATGCCGACATCCGGATCATTCCACGGAATTCCGCCCTCATCCTCCGGATGATACACATCGTCACACTTATAGGCAAACTCAGCGTAGTCGCTCACAACAACAAATCCATGCGCGAACCCCCGCGGCACCATCAGCTGACGCCTGTTCTCCCCGGACAGGAGCACGCCGACCCATTTACCGTAAGTCTCCGACCCTTTCCGGAGATCCACGGCAGCATCGAAGACCTCGCCCCTGATCACCCTGACCAGCTTCGCCTGCGGATGTTTCAGCTGGAAATGCATTCCGCGGAGAACGCCGTGCCGGCTGGCGCTCTGATTATCCTGAACGAATGTATAGTTCAGCCCTGCTTCACGGAAACTGCTTTCACTGTATGTTTCCATAAAGTATCCGCGCTCATCGCCGTAGTTCTTCACATCAATGATGTATACCCCTTTGATCTCCGTTTCGGTAAAGGTAAAATTGCCGACAGTCATTTGTTCAGTACCTGACCTTTCCGTCCGCGACGGCCTTCAGATGCGTACCGTACGGACTTTTCCCGTATCTGCCCGCGGCTTCGAGCAGCTCATCCCTGCCGATCCATCCGTTGTTGTACGCGATCTCCTCGGGCGCGGATATCACGGTGTTCTGGCGTTTCTGTACCATACGCACAAAATCGGACGCGTCCAGCAGCGTGTCCATGGTGCCGGTATCCAGCCATGCGTATCCGCGGCCGAGGAGCTTTACATCCAGCAGCCCGTCCCGCAGATACATCTCATTGAGCGTGGTGATCTCCAGTTCATTGCGCGATGACGGCTTCACTTCATGCGCCCTTCCGCTGACGCCTGACGGATAGAAATACAGACCGGTCACGGCATAGCTGCTTTTCGGGCAGGCCGGTTTTTCCTCAATGGATACAGCCTTCCCCTCCTCATCGAACGCCACAACGCCGAACCGCTCCGGATCGTTCACATAATAACCGAATACGGTCGCCCTGCCGGCCTTTTCCGCGTCTGCCGCCGCCCGGCGCAGCGTTTCCCCGAAGCCATTCCCGTAGAAGATATTGTCTCCCAGCACCATAGCGCACGCGTCATGCCCGATGAATGTCTCCCCGATCAGAAACGCCTGCGCGAGCCCGTCCGGTGACGGCTGGACCGCGTAAGTCAGCCTTATCCCGAACTGGCTGCCGTCACCAAGCAGATCTTCAAAGCGGGGCGTGTCCGCCGGCGTGGAGATCACGAGAATATCCCTGATACCGGCCAGCATCAGCGTGCTGAGCGGATAATAGATCATCGGCTTGTCATACACGGGCAGCAGCTGTTTGGAGGTGACCATCGTCAGCGGGTAAAGCCGCGTACCGGCGCCGCCGGCAAGAATAATGCCTTTCATGGGTTATTCCTCCTTTTCCGCCGCTTATTCTTCGGGGATCAGATTAATGATCTCCTTGATGGACATGCACATATCGTCGCATTCCTTGGCGCGGTGATTCGTAAGGATGGTGCGCGCCGCGTTCTGCATAGCCGGAAAGCCCGTCCGCGTAAGCTGGTTCGCGTAGATGATCACGTTTGCCCCGCGGGCCCTGAACTCGTCCTCGTATACGGTATTGAAGCTTGTCGGCACGAGCACGATCGGCGTTGCCGCGTCCCTTGCGCGGAACTTTTCAATAAACTCAAAGATCTCCGCCGGGTCCTTCTTCCGGCTGTGGATCATGATCGCGTCCGCCCCGGCGCGCGTATAGGCAAATGCCCGTTCCAGCGCGTCAGTCATGCCTTTTTCAAGGATCAAGCTTTCGATCCGCGCGCAGATCATGAAATCCGCCGTTTTCTGCGCCCGTTTTCCGGCAGTGATCTTCGCGCAGAAGTTTTCGGCCGAGTCCTGCGTCTGCTGAACTTCATTGCCGAAAAGGCTGTTTTTCTTAAGCCCCGTCTTATCTTCGATGATCACCATGGATACGCCCATGCGTTCAAGAGAGCGTACCGTGTAAACGAAATGCTCCGTCAGTCCGCCGGTATCCCCGTCAAAAATGATGGGTTTTGTGGTTACTTCCATGATATCGTCGATCGTACGGAAGCGGCTCGTCATGTCCACCAGTTCGATATCCGGCTTCCCCTTTGCGGTGGAATCACACAGCGATGAGATCCACATCGCGTCAAACTGATAGGTCTTTCCATCCTGCAGCACGGTGGTTTTTTCGGCGATCAGCCCGGTTATGCCGCTGTGCGCCTCTATGGCGGTAACGCAGCCTTTCATCCCGATCAGCTTCCGCAGGCGTCCGCGGCGGCAGTCCGGCATCGCCAGCTGCGCGCGCGCGTGCTTTTCCAGCTCCTCATACCGTTCATCCCTGGCATAGGGATATTCCACCAGCTGACCGCCGTACTCCGCGAGCACCGCGAGCACCTCATCGCGGATCGGCTTCTGCAGACCGGAGCGCCAGTCATCCCCGTGGACCACATAGTCCGGCTTCAGTTCCCGAAGGATCCCCGCGTAGCTCAGTGTTTTCTGTTCCACAACGCGATGAACACCGGCTATATTCTCAAACAGCGTTCTGCGTTCCTCGAACGGGATCATCGGAAACCGCTTGTATGAAGCAACGGCCGCGTCGGACAGCACGCCGACGGTCAGCCTCCCCAGTCTCTCCGCTTTGCGGATAATGGCAATGTGCCCGCTGTGCACCATATCGGTGGAAAAGCAGATATACACGCTCCTGTTTTCGATCTCCGCCAGGCGGACCTTCACCGCGGCAAGGTCCTCCGGCGTGTCTATCTCCGTACACAGCCTGCCGCCGGCATCAAACGCTTCGATCGCGCATTGGTCCGTCACGGTATTCAGCGCGTTCTCGGCATATACCTTTGTATTTCCGTTTCTGCAGAATCCGGCAATGGCGTCCGACCAGACCCTCCAATCCTTTTTGTTGAGCTTGTAAAGGGCCTGCGCTTCCATTGCGCTGTCAAAAAACTCAATGCCCACGGCCTTCACAAGCCCGTCTTTCACGACTGCCTTGAAATCCTTGTCCGGCAGCGCGGCGGTCGAAGAGACCTTCATGCAGCTGCCCGGGTTTTTCAGCATATCCTCAAGCACCGAAAACTCAAATACAAGGTCCCCGTGCATCAGCAGGATATCATCATCCAGATATGCCAGCGCGCAATTGATCGAGTATATGTAATTCGTTTCCGCGTACAGGGGATTCTTTACGAAGGTGATGCGGATCGGCAGCTCAAGCGACGCGCAATATTCGGTAAGGACCTCATCGAAATACCCTGTTGTTATCACGGCTTCCTTGATCCCGGCCTCGCACAGCAATGTCAGCTGCCGGCTGAGGATCGTTTCACGGGCGGAGATCCCGGTCATGCACTTCGGATGTTCGCTGGTCAGCGCACCCATCCGGTGCCCGAGACCCGAATTCAGAATCAATGCTTTCATGGAAAAGACAGCTCCTTCCCGATCATATGGATATCAGTATTTCCGTCCGCGGCATGGATCGTAACGGATCTCGCCGTGCTTTCCGGCAAACAGCGCTTTATCCGCCGCGTCCCGTTTCTTGCCGCTCAGAAGCATCCCGTTCCGGCGGCACACCGCTTCGGCATACGGCGTATATATATGCCGCAGTCCCTGTTCTTTCAGCCGCAGGCAGAGGTCAACGGCGCCGAGTCCGGTCCTGAAACGCTCGTCAAAAGGAATGAACCGTTCCCTGCGGATCATCATCGCGCACGGACTGACCGCGCTCACATTGCGCGTCATATTCATCACATCGTGATATCCGCCCGCGCCGGCGTGAAGCCCTTCATATTCGCACTCCGCGATGCGCTCCGTCCCGATGATGAATCCGCCGTGAACGATCCTGCCGCGCGCATCCGTCAATACGGGCGTCACCGCGCCGATGCCTTCCCGGGCAGCGTGTGAAAGCAATTCGTTCATGAATGTTTCACTGTGCCGGATATCCAGATCCATGTCCGCGAAAAACAGGTATTCCGCCGTGCTTTCCTTCGCTTTCCGGTTCAGTTCCGCGTATGCATCCGCCGAATCCGGATCAAAACGGATAACATCCGTCATTACATTTCCCGGCGATTCATAGCGGACGCGGATCATATTTCCGCTGATGTTCACGGCGCATTTCTGCCCCAGCCGTTCCTCATGCTCCTTCACGGCACGGCAGCCCGCGTCCCGGCACTGATCCAGTTTTCTGTGGCTGGCGGATGACTGCACTTCCCGCCAGCTGTACAGTATATACGGCAGATGAACGATCCTGTCCGTCTTCTCCGTCAGCCGCAGGATCAGGTCATGATCCTGCGACCCGTCAAATCCGCTCCGCAGTCCGCCGATGTCCCGCAGCAGCTGTGTACGCGCGACCAGCAGATGACAGACATAATTGCAGGCGTTCAGATCCTCGGGGCAGAAGTCCGGCTTATGATACGGATCCATAAAGTGTTTCCCGTCTTCCGTGATCCTGTCCTCATCGGAATACAACACATCCGGTCTCTCCCGCGCGATCGCTTCCGCAACGCGCCACAGCGCGTCCGGCGTCAGCAGGTCATCATGATCGCACAGCGCCGCGTAGCTACCGGAAGCAAGCGTCAGCGCGTGATTGGTGTTTCCGGAGATCCCGTCGTTCGTTTCCGCGTGGGTCACCTTCAGCCGCGCGTCCTTCGCGGCGTATTCATCAAGGACCTCCGCCGTTTCCGGTCTCGTGCTTCCGCCGTCATACAGGATCGCTTCCATGCAGGTGTAGGTCTGCGCCAGCAGGGACTCCAGCAGCGCGCGCAGCATGCCCGGATCTGTATTGAAGACCGGGATCACAACGGAGATCAGTCCCGCTTCCGGCTGTGAAGCTTTCTGTTCGGCAAGTTCCGCCCCGTCCGGCATTTCCCTGCGGCGTTTCCGGTCATAGATGCCGAGAACGCGTTCCCCGGCCTTCCGGCAGCCCCGCCGGAGGGTCCACGCGATGCCGCGCTCCCGCGCATATTCCAGAATCCGTCGCATTGTCAATATCCTCCGAAAGTCCTTCCGGACCGCATAATATCTCATTTCATATCATACCATTCAGAGCGCGTGATTACAAGCGCCGGAACATATCATTCCTTCACGGGACATCATGCAAAACCGGGCAGGCGATCGATCCTGCCCGGTCATTCCGGATATATCATGAAGATACGGTTGTAAAAGGAACAGAGCCCGTATGCGTGTCTGCATCAGTTCATCGGCATGAAACCATCGGGGGTCCGGAGATCCTTCAGCATGATGCCGCCCAAAGTACCGTCTGCAAACTCAAAAGTGATCATTTTTGAATGTTCATCATAAAAAACATTCCGGATCATTTCTTCCGCTTCAAGTTCTCCGGTCAGCTCCAGCGCCATTTTCAGGCGCGTATCATAGGCCGCGGAACTGTATGTTTCATCATTGACCAGAATTCTGATCCGCGCGTTCGCCGCTTCGGTACGATCCCGCGCGTTATTCTTTGGTCCGGAAACGGTCACCACCCCCGTCAGCGCCACTGTCAGCGCCGCGATCATCAAGCATAAAATCCTGTTCATCTTATCCGATCACCACATTGTCGATCATACAGACCTTCAAGATCCGCCGTAACACATGATCAGGTCCGGAAAACCAAAGCCGGCCTCCGATGGCTCCGTCCGTCATCGGAGGCCGGCTGTATTTTGATCCCGGCAGTTCACACACCCGGTCCGCATATCCGCGGGTGCGCGGATATATAAACAAGCATGTCAGGCATGGCAGCTGATCTTACGGTGCTATATAGCTCAGCATTACCGTATCGCTTCTGGCGGTATTGCCGTATTTATCCGTGACCACGCAGTAGATCTGCCGCCCGTTATTGTCCGCTGTCATTGTGATGCTGTAGGTCGCGGTCGTTTCCGTTCCTTTTGTGAACGAACCCGAGTCCTTGTCCTTGTAATACCAGGCATACGTCAGTCCGTCGCCCATGGCCACGATCGTTGTGCTGGCTGTGGAACCTGCTGCGGCAACACGTACATTCGACGGCTGTACAAGGATCGTCGCGGGCGTCGCGATGCTCAGCACCGCCGTTTGGCTCTGCGCGGTATTGCCGTACTGATCCGTCACAACGCAGTAAACCAGGCGGCCGTTCATCGACTGCTTCATCGTCACACTGTACGACGCCGTCGTTACGGAAGTCTTGGTGAACGAGGTATCGCCTCTGTCCTTATAATACCAGACATACTTCAGCCCTGCACCGGTCGCGGCCACTTTCACCGTCACTTCGTCCCCGGCTTTGGATGCTTTCACATCCTTCGGCTGCGTTGTGATCTTCAAAGCTACGGCAATGCTCAGCGTCACCGTATTGCTCTTTACGGAATTTCCGTACTTGTCCGTCACGACGCAGTAGACCTTACGGCCGTCCCTTGATGCTGACATCATGACGCTGTAGGTCGCGGTCGTGTTTGATGTCTTGCTGAACGATGATGAGCCCGGATCTTTATAATACCAGACATATGTCAGCCCGTCGCCGGCCGCAACGACCTTTACGGTTGCGGTATCTCCGCTCTCTGCCACCGTTACATCCTTGGGCTGCGTGGTGATCCTCACAGGCGCAGTGAGGCTCAGCGTCACCGTATTGCTCTTTACGGAAGTGCCGTACTTGTCCTTCACGATACAGTAGACCTTACGGCCGTTTCTTGATGCTGTCATCGTGACGCTGTAGGTCGCGGTCGTGTTTGAAGTCTTGGTGAAAGATGTCGCGCCCGGGTCTTTGCAGTACCAGACATAGGTCAGCCCGTCGCCCGTCGCGGTGACTTTTGTCGTTACCGTCGCGCCGCTTTCAGCTGCCGCGTCCGTCGGCTGGGTCGTGATCTTCGCCGGTGTATACACTGTCAGGGTCACTGTCCTGGATATGGCGCTCTGACCGTACTTATCCGTGATCACGCAGCGGTACCGGTTGCCGTTTCTGGCGAGCGTTCCGGGAAGGGTCAGGGTTGCCGTCTGGTTGCCCGTTGCGTTGGAATTCGTCCATGTTTCGTATGTTTCATTTGTGAATTGCCACTGATACTGCAAGCCGTCTCCGGTCGCAGCCACGGTAAATGCCGCGTTCGTGCCGACCGGAACCGTCACGTCCGCGGGCTGGGTCGTGATCTTCACAGGCGGAGCAAGGCTCAGCGTCACCGTATTGCTCCTCACGGAATTTCCGTACACGTCCTTCACGATACAGTAGACCTTACGGCCGTCTCTTGAGGCAGTCATCGTCATGCTGTAGGATGCGGTCGTGTTTGAAGTCTTGGTGAAAGATGTCGCACTCGGGTCTTTGTAGTACCAGACATATGTCAGCCCGTCGCCCGTCGCGACGACTTTTGTTGCTACCGTCGCGCCGCTTACAGCTTTCACATTCTTCGGCTGTGTTGTGATCTGCACAGGTACTGCAATGCTCAAAGTCACCGTGTTGCTCGTCACGGAATTTCCATACTTGTCCTTTATGACACAGTAGACCTTACGGCCGTCTCTGTCATCCGTCATCTTGATGCTGTAGGATGCGGCCGTGTTTGAAGCCTTGGTAAACGATGATGAACCCTTATCTTTGTAGTACCAGGTATATGTCAATCCGTCGCCGACCGCCGTGATCTTTACGGTCGCGGTATCTCCGGCTTTTGCCACCTTCACATTCTTGGGCTGCGCGGTGATCTTCGCCGTTACGGCAATGCTCAGTGTCACCGTGTCGCTCTTTACGGAATTCCCGTACGCGTCCTCCACGATGCAGTAGACCTTACGGCCGTCTCTTGAAGCAGTCATCGTGATGCTGTAGGTCGCGGTCGTGTTTGATGTCTTGGTGAAAGATGACGCGCCCGGATCTTTACAGTACCAGGCATATTTCAGCCCGTCACCGGACACAACGATCTTTGCCGTTACCGTCTCTCCGCTCGCGGCCGCCGCGCTCTTCGGCTGCCTGGTGATCTGTGCGCAGATACCGAGTGTCACCGTTTTGCTCTTCACGGTGCTGCCGTACTTATCCTTTACGACGCAATAGATCTGACGTCCGTTTTTTTCAGCTGTCATCGTGAGCTTGTAGGCCGCGGTCGTGGCTGTACCCTTGGTAAACGAAGAATCGCCCTTATCTTTATAGTACCAGGCATACGTCAGCCCGTCGCCGGTCGCGACAACTTCCGTCATTACGGAATCTCCGGCTTTGGCTGCATTTACATTCTTCGGCTGCGTGGTGATCTTAGGCGCGATACGCAGTGTCACCGTATTGCTCTTCGCGGAATATCCGTACTGGTCCTCCACGATACAGTAGACCTGACGGCCATCTCTTGAAGCTGTCATCGTGGTGCTGTAGGTCGCGGTCGTGTTTGAGGCCTTGGTAAACGATGACGATCCCGGGTCTTTGTAGTACCAGGCATATTTCAACCCGTCGCCGGTCGCCGTGATCTTTGTTGTTACCGTCTCTCCGCTGTCAGCTGCCGCGTTCTTCGGCTGGGTCGTGATCTTCACAGGTACGGCAACGCTGAAGGTCACCGTATTGCTCTTCACGGAATTCCCGTATTGATCCGTCACGATACAGTAGACCTTGCGGCCGTCTCTTATGTCTGTGATCACAATGCTGTAGGTCGCGATCCTGGTTGAACCCTTGGTGAACGATGACTCTCCCGGGTCTTTGTAGTACCAGGCATATGTCAATCCGTCGCCGGTCGCCGCGATCTTTGTTGTTATGGAGTCTCCGACCTTGGCCACCTTCATGCTTTGGGGCTGTGTGGTGATCTTCAGCGTTGCGGCGATGCGCAGCGTCACCGTATTGCTCTTCACTTTATTACCGTACTCATCCTTCACGACGCAGTAGACCTTACGGCCGTCTCTTGACGCTGTCATCGTGGTGCTGTAGGTCGCGGTCTTGTTTGAGGCCTGAGTGAACGATTCCGCGCCGGGATCTTTGTAGTACCAGGTATATTCCAGCCCGTCACCGGTCGCAACGATCTTTGCCGTTACCGTTACCCCGCTTTCGGCTGCCGCGTTCTTCGGCTGTGTGGTGATCTTCGCACGGATGCCGAGCGTCGCCGTACTGCTCTTCACTTTATTGCCGTACTGATCCTTCACGACACAGTAGACCTGACGTCCGTTTTTTGCGGCCGTCATGGTGAGCTTGTACGTTGAGCCTGTGGCGGTGCCTTTGGTAAACGAAGAATCACCCTTGTCTTTATAGTACCAGGTATATGTCAGCCCGTCACCGGTCGCAACGACTTCCGTTAATGCGGAATCTCCGGCTTTGGCCGCATATGCGTCCTGCGGCTGCGCGGTGATCTTTGCGGTTGAACCGCCGCCTGCCACAGGATCGGTGCCGGCAGCCGAATTCTGTTCCGCCGCCGTTCCGTTCATTCCGTAAACGGTATCGCTGCCGTTCTCCGCGCTGCCGAAGGACAGCATAACAACCAGCTGAACGACGATCAGCAAGCATGCAAGTATCTTTCTCATATCCGGGTCCTCCATCCGTAAGGGATTGGTAGTTGAATCGAATTCCGTTGCCGGACGTTTCCGTATGGACGGTCTGCGGCACTGCTCATCACATTGCGTACAATGTCAGCCGTCATCGGGATCATCCGGGTCCATACCGTATATCACTTGATCGTCACGTTATCGATCAGGCACGCGGAGTCATAGTAGCTGTCACCCACATCATATACGATAAACTGAAGATTGATCGTCTTGCTGCGCATGGAATACAGATTAATGGACACATGCTGCCAGCCCGTATGATAGACCGTATCATCGCCGCCGGTGAAATTCACGCCGCTGACGGATTTCCACGTTGATTTATTGATGGAGGCGTATTGCTTCTCGAACCTGACAGTATCACCTGTGGCGATCCGTACAACGAAGGAATCGTTGAACTGGTTGCCTACATACTCCATCGGCTCCTCGGAAACGAAATCATAGTCAAATTCCAGGGTAGCCGCGCCGGACGGAATGTATATGATCTGATTGATCGAACTTCCTTCCTTGCCGTTTCCGAACTTCGCGTTCTGCTGCGCGCCGATGCCGGTGCTCAGCAGCGCCACGCGTGAACTGCCGGAGCTTGCGGGGCTGATCGCGCCCAGCTTCTGAACGGTACGCACATCGCCCAGTGCTGTCCAGCTGCCGGGTTCTGTCGTCGAAGAATTATAAGATTCAAACCCGCCGTTCTTCAGCTGCGCGTTGACCAGCTTCACGCCGTCCTGACCGCGGCGAACGGGATACGCGATATCCACAGCCGCGTCATACGAGGATTGCTGGACATATTTCTTATAGTATTCCCAGGTGATCCCCTCTTCTTTTTCGAACCATTTCGCGTGGTCCGTTCCCAATTTTGAGAGCGCGTTGTCATAAGCGACCTTGGATGTTTTGCCGGAGATCAGGTTATCCACATACTCTTTCATCAGCAGTCTGCTGTAGTCCGCAAGCACGGAATTGTGGAAACCGATATACACTTTGGCGCCGCAATTGGTGAATGCATTGGCCATCCGGTAATCATAGCTGCCCGAGGACGCGCCCTCCCCATAGCCCAAAGCTTCACAGCACTCGGAAATAATAAACGTCGCATCAAAGCTGTCAGATACAAACCTGGATGTGAAGAAAGCGGGCACAATGCCATACGATATGCTGCCGTCATTGGAATACATCATTACGATCTGCTTATCTTTCAATTCCAGCTGATAACTCGTATCTTTTGCCGATGTGCTGCTTTCCGCGAGGCAGATGACGGATTGATAAAGGCCGCCCCAGTAGCCGTATGTTCCGTGCGTCGAAATACATACAACATTATACTTTCCGATCGAACGGTAATCCGCCACAGTCGGGGTCGGATCATATTTCAATGTGGTCGTCAGGCCTTTGGCATCCCATTCCTTTTTGACTGTTTTATAGAATTCAGTCCGGTAAGCTATCGTTCCCTGATCGGTTTCATGCGCCGGGAACGAGTTCAGGATCAGGGCCGTTCCGATCTCACCCGTGTTAACGGTGTTCACCGTGAAAGCATTGTCATCCGTACCGTAAACATTGTTTGTACTGAGACCCGGATATGTTACATCATCAAAATCCCGCAGGCAGATACCGCCCATGATATTTTCCGGATACATGAAAGAGATCATTCCGTTCTTCTCATCATAGTATACGGATTCCCTGTCGATCTTCCCGGATTCGATAAAGGGGCTGAGCGCGTTCAAAACCATGTCTGCCTTCGCGGCGCCGTTCATTGTCCCGGAGCCCGAACGTTTCAGCGCCGTCGTGATGGCATCGCCGACATTTTTCATCGTATTCAGCGTGTTATCCGAGATCGGGGTATAATATCTGACTTTTACGGTATTGGAACTTTTGTCGTTATATTGGGCGCGGAAGGATATTTCTGTATCTTTGCTGAGCGGAACATCGACCTTGGCAGTATAAATGCAGTCGCCCGCGATATCATCTGTGCCTTTACCGTCATCGCGCATCGTCACCTGGTTTGTCAGGCTGCCCTCCTCGCCATACCAGAGCGTGATGGAATCCACGGTCGATTTCGTTTCCAGATACATAACAGCCGATTCTTTGCCGATCAACAGTACATTTTCCTCCGTCCGCAGCCGGAAGTCATTGTACACGGTACCCGGAACGGTATAATCAACATCCGCCCGGACGTCAAGCTTCGTACTGCCGACGGTGATCGTCTGTCTGATATTGATCGTGTCCGGCCCGTTGTTGTCCGCAAGCGCGCTGCCGCACGGAGCGATAACCGCCGCGGAGCCGAGCAGCACGGCGCACAGCATCAGGGAAAGGAAGATCCTCCCTGCTTTTTTATGCCGGATAAAATATACAGCGGCGGCAGCGGAAAGGACAAACACGCCCAGAAGCAGAAGCGGATGTTCACCATCGCCCGTTCCCGGCATATTGGCCGGAATGAAATTCACGGTGAAAGAGGTTTTTCCGCCGGCCGGCAGAACCGATACATCTTTTTTCGGGCTGATGCCGTTTTCCAGTTTATAACCCGCCGGAACCTGATAGTACAGCACAAGATCCCCGGCTTCGCCCGCATTGTTGTTCTGCACAGTCAGCATCGCCCTGATCGTTTCAGCGGGTCCGTATTCGGTCTTATCCGTCACCAGCGTGACTTCAAGCCCGTTTTCCGAAACCGTCGCGGCTGACGCGGCAAACATTGTCATACAGATGGCAAGAATGATCAGCAGACCCAAAAAACGTTTTGTTTGATTCATAAAGATACCACCCCGTTACAATCTTACTTTCAGTATAGCACACGGGACATTCGTGTCAAGCTTCCATCTTTTACATAAAAATAAAGAATATGTAACGTTGCTGTAATATCGCCGTACGCCGGGACAGCCCGCGGCCGGTCATTGACACAAACCGCTGAATTCATTACAATGATTACACTGATTTTAAGGGAGGAACAGGTATTGAGATTCATCCGAAAAGGAGCAGAGGCGGTATCCAGGTTCTGCGTTTATCTGTTCCCGGCCGCGATCATCGCGTGCCTCTTCAGAACGTATCTTTCACTGCTGAGCCCGCACGTTCTGGGACTCGAATCGTTCAGATTGTCTCTGAATTCGGCTCTTATGCACATATGCTATGTCCCCCTGACGATCTCCGTCATCGCGGGCTGGCTGCTTCAGCCGAAACGCCTGCTGTATCAGCTGCCGGTACTGGCTTTTCTGCTGTACGTGCGGGATCATTTCTATTTTACGGGCGATCAGATGTTTGATCTGTTCCTGTTCGCGTTCGCGTCCGTCAATGCCGGCCGGAAGAGCGCGATCCGTACGGCCGCGGCCGCGTGGGCCGCGCTGGCAGTGCTCACAGCCGTTCTGTACTGCACGGGGCAGACAAACAACGTGGTCCGTGTTTTCACATACGGCACCGGCTATTCCTTCGGTTTCAGCCATCCGAACACCACGGGGGCGGCGGCGCTGGCGCTCGTTCTGGTCCTCTGGGCGGCATTTTTCCGCGGCAAACACGTGATCACCTTCATCGTATCCTGGTCCGCCGCCGCGGTGACTTATCTGATCTTTGCCAGCCGTACACCGGCGGTGATGCTGATCCTGTTTCCCATTGCCGATCTGCTGCTCGAAGCGCTGTCCCGCAAAAGCGAAAAACTGCTGCCCCGCGCGATGGCGATCCTTCCCGTATGCTATTGTCTGGTCTCGGTCCTGCTGGTCGTGATCGCGATCGAAAGCCCCGGGCTCCTTTCCGGCAATCTTATGGCCCGCTTCACATACGCGGCGAAGGCGATCAAACAATGCGGCATCACATTCTTCGGCAACCCGACCGTGATCTATGAATGTGAAGGTATCGTGCTGGATAACCAGTACCTCAACTGGATCATTTACAGGGGCGTCATTCCGGCAGTGCTCGGGCTCGCGCTTGAAGTATACATGATGTACCGCTTCGCCAAAAACAAAGACCATACCGGCCTGGTCTGGGCATTCATCATGATCACCGCCGGGCTGATGGAAAACGTTTATACCTGGCCTCTGTTTTTCCCCGCGCCGATGATCCTGTTCGCTGCCGTATCCGGAACAGCAAAAAAAGAACGGCTCCCCTCATGATCCCGCGTCGCGGTCCCTCTCCGGATGAAGAACGTGTGGCGTTCGTCATCGGGGGCACAACGATCAGCGGCGGCATGAAGATCGTATGCGAATATGCCAACGCGCTCCGCATGGCGGGCGCGTATGTCGTGATGCTCTGCACCGGGCCCGAAACGGGGCAGATGGAATGGTTCCCGGACCAGAAAGTCCCGGTGATCCCGTTCCGCGAGGCCCCGCGTGACTGGGATACCGTGATCACGACCTTCTGGCAGACAAACGAGTTCGCGGCCGGGCTGTCAGCAAAGCGCCGCGTCTATCTCGTGCAGTCCGATGAACGCTGTTTCTATCCGCGCAATCCGTATCTGCGCCTGCGCGTCGCGAAAACATACCGGCAAAAGAACGTGGAATACCTCTGTGTTGCCGCGTGGATGAAAAAATGGCTGAAGGACGAGTTCGGACAGAACGCTGAGCTCATCGTCAACGGGATCGATGTGAACGCCTTCGCGTCCGCGGTCCCGCTTATACCGAAAAGCGATCGTATCCGCGTTCTGATCGAGGGTGACGCGAACAGTTCCGTCAAAAACATTTCCGCCGCGATGGAGATCGCGCGCGGCATGGATATGGAGATCTGGCGCGTCAGTCCCGGCGCGGATCCCTCCGTGAATGAGGCGGACAGAGCTTTCAGCGCCGTTCCTGCCGGTGATATGCCCGGCATTTACAGGTCCTGTGATATTCTGCTGAAAACAAGCCGTTTCGAAAGCTTCTGCCTGCCGGCGCTGGAAATGATGGCCGGGGGCGGTGTTGTGATCGCGGCCCGTACGCCGGGCGCGGAAGAACTGATCCGCCATGGGGAAAACGGATTTCTGTTCGATCAGAATGATACGGAGACAGCAAAGAAGCTCCTTGACGCGCTGCGTGATCCGGAATACCGTGAGCGGATCGGCAGCCGGGCCGCCGCGGACGCGGCCGGCTATTCACGTGAAGGCTCCATCCGGCACGCGTGCTCCTGGTTGCTGCCCGGCCAGAGATACAAACGGTTTTTCAGGGAACACGCGGGATCCGCCAGACCGGACGCTGAAACGCTCAGGCAGATCTTTCTGAACATGCCCGCAGCGGAAGGGACCGCCCGGAAGATCCAGCTTTGCAACAATGATCTCCTGCAGCGGTTGAAGCGCGTATGCGACGCGAACAGCATTCCCTTTTTCCTGCTGTGGGGAACACTGCTCGGCAGCGTCCGTCACCGCGGCTTTATCCCATGGGACGATGATATCGATATCGGCATGATGCGGCAGGATCTGCTGAAGCTGAAAGACGTCATCCGGGATGATCCGGTGCTGAGGCTCGATATGGCCTACAACTGGGGGCTCGGCGGTATCTGCTGGAAGGTCCGGTATCGCGTGTGCGGCTCCTTCTGGGTCGACATCTTTCCGTATGAAACGTTCGAAGACGATCCGTCCGAAGACCGCGCCGCGATGATCCGCGAAGCCTCCGCACGCTACCAGCGCCGGCGTCTGCGCGCTGTGCGGCGATATTATCACACACGTAAGCCGTGTCTCGCCGCGGTATCCGACCCGCGTGTGGACAGGCTCTGTGAAGGCGCGCGGACCGCGCTTGAAAAAGAGCTGCCTTTCCTCGGGCGCGGCGATAAGCTGATCCTGAGCCCGGACGCGAATCCGCAGCTCGCAAAACCGCCCGTTCCGTACAGCAGCTTCTTCCCGCTGCAAAAAAACAGTTCCCCTTTTGAAGGAGAACTGTATGATACGATCCGCGATCCGGAAGCCTGGCTGGAATCACTTTACGGGGATTATATGACGCTTCCCGGGGACATCACGCCGAAGCATGAGGCGGAATCGTTGTCCCGCGCGGAAGAGGACCTGAAAAAGCTCGCGGATGCCGGTCTCATTTCTTTCTGACCGCGCGGATGATCCCGGCGATCCGTTTGCGGAGCACAACGGCGGATACGATCATGGCAAGCAGGATCCCGTAGCGCACCGCCGGCATCCCGTACAGGAGCCCGCCGGTCAGACTGATCACGATCATGACGGCGCTCATGCACAGGATCTGCTTCATATTGTAGATATCTCTGCCGACCGCGCGCCGCATCACGATATAGTCGATCACCGCCTGAACGATATAGCTGATCAGCGTGGTATAACCCGCCGCCGCGTAACCGTATTTCCGGATAAACACATAATTCAGCACCAGATTCAGAACGGTCGCCGTTACGGAACCCGCCATGACACCGGCGGGCTTTTTATAATAATAAAGGATATTCGCGTAAATGTAGTACTGCACCTGAAAAAACAGGCCGCCGATGATCGGCGGGATCACATTCACCGCTTCCATATAATGCTCATTGGAAACAATGCGGACGACCTCCGGCGCGAACAGGATAAGCGCCGTACAGCACAAGCCGAACAAAAGCAGGATCGGTCTTGTGAACCTGTCGATCGCGGAAAAATCTTCCGTTTTGCATTTTTCATAGGTATACGGAAGCAGGGACGAGTTGACAGCGGTCCACACCACCAGTACCACCGCGGCCGTGGTATGCGCCACGCTGTAATACGCGACGGCGGTATCGCCGACAAGATGCTCGATCATCAGCTTGTCCGAGCTTGACAGCAGATAGGTCGACAGATAGTGCGGGATCAGCGGCAGATTGAACAGAATGGCCGCTTTCCAGTATTCCGTCTTCACCCGGAAACGGTTGCGGATACCGAGATAAAGATGGAAGCCGGCATAGATCGCGATCATTGTCAGCTCCATCCCGAAGAGCCGGGGATAAAGCCGTTCACCCTCAGGCGCCGCGCATACCGCGATGATCGAGACCACAGGCGCCGCGACCGCGAGCAGCAGCGAAAAAAAGATCACCGCTTTGTATCTGTACTCATACCGCTGCCATGTCTGCCACAGGTTGAACGCCGGCTGCACCAGAAACAGACCGCACATCAGCAGCACAAGGCGCAGATCCATTTTCAGCAAGTCCTTCAGCACGGGATACAAAAGCAGCAGGACCGCTGAAAAAACAAGTGTGATCAGATTGGACAGGATCAGCATTGAATAGGTATATCCGTTCCGGTCTTCCGGATGCTCGACCATTCCGTTGTTGAACACGCCGTAGGACAGGCAGAACATGGCAATGATCCCGAGCACCTGCACCCAGGTCAGAAAAGCAGAGGCCTGACCGAACTCTTCCGGAGAAAGCATGTTCGTGAAAACGGGCGTGGTGATATATCCCATGCCCAGCGAGATCACGCCGGCAAAGAAATAGGCCGCCGATGCTTTCACACCCGCGGACAGTCCCCGCCATTTCTCCAGCAGCTTCAAGGCCGATCCCCTTTCTCCGGTCTTACCGGGCACTGAATTTACGTTTCAGGAAGCGCCATATCTTCACGGGCCAGTTCTGCTTTTCGGTGAACACCACCGGGCATTCCGAATATCCGATCCGCTCTGCCTCAAGCCACACATCCGTCAGCCGTTCGGCCACATAGCCGAAAACACGCCTGTCCTTCTCGCTGTATCCGGAAATGTCCAGCCGTTTTTCCAGTTCAAAAAGCACCGGAAACAGAAATTCATTATATCTGAGGAAATACGCCTTTGTCATCAGAAACATATTGAACCGATGCCCGCTGCGCCGGTCCATCACCCTGTCAAACGCGGCCGTGTACCGCTGACCGTACATCTCACCGAGGATCTCCCTTGTGCGGATCAGATCCTCTTCATGATGCGCGTGCACATACTGGGACCGGTTGGTCTCGACCCAGTAATGCCTCTTTTTCGGCAGAATGACTGAGGAGCCCGCCAGAAGCGTTTTCAGCGCTTCCCCGCTCAGGATCCGCTCCTTTTTCGGTTTGATGAATGCGTGCGAAGCGAAATAGCGCCTGTAATGGCACAGCCCGTACGCGTCCGCTTCATGGTTCTTCCACAGCCAGTACTGCACTGTCAGCTCGCAGAAACCCGGGTTTTTGTCTGAAATGTGTTCGCCCGCATTGTCCGCCGCGATCCCGAAGCTTTCCTTTCCTTCCGCGCCCGCCTGCACCGGCAGGTATACCGGATCCGGCGGGAACGTGTAAGGTTTATGCGAAGCGACAGCCACGATCAGGTCCATCTTCATCCTCCCTGTCAGAGCAATTCCGGCACTTTCAGCGCCTCGGCGACAACACGGTCCATATCAAGATACCGGTATGTTCCGAGACGGCCGCCGAACAAAACCTTCTCTTCCTTCTCAGCGAGCGCGCGGTACCGGCTGTATAACGCCCCGTTTCCGTCATCGTTCACGGGATAATACGGTTCATCACCCGGTTTCCATTCGGAGCTGTATTCACGGCTGATCACAGTACCGTGCACAGGATCCCCCGCGCCGTTCAGGCCGAAATTGAACCATTTGTGTTCAATGATCCGGGTCCACGGAGTCTCACGGTCCGTATAATTCACAACAGCATTGCCCTGATAATCATCCGTATCCGGATATTCCCGTTCAAAGCGCACCGTACGGTATTCCAGAGGACCGTACCTGTAACCGTAAAACGCGTCGATCGGACCGGTATATATCACATGCTCCGCCATGGCGTCATACCGCTCACGGTTCTGCAGATAATCCGTTCCGGTCCTGATCTCCGCGCCCGCCAGCATCCGCCCGATCATCGCGGTATAGCCGTCCTTCGGAATGCCCTGATACGCGGCGTCAAAATAGCTGCTATCCCGGCTGAAGCGTACCGGCAGTCTGCGGATGATGAATGCCGGCAGATCCCTGCATTCCCGCCCCCACTGTTTTTCCGTATACCCTTTTACCAGCTTTTCATAAATATCCGTTCCGACCAGTGAGATCGCCTGTTCCTCAAGATTCCGCGGTTCTCCGCAGCCGTGAGCCGTTCTTTGTTTTTCAATGATCGCTTTTGCCTCATCCGGCGTTGATACATTCCACAGTTCGGAGAATGTCAGCATCGTGAACGGCAGCGAGTAGATCTCACCGTGATAATTGGCTTTCGGCATATTGACAAAGCCGTTGAATTCCGCGAAGCGGTTCACATAAGCCCACACGTTCCCATCATTTGTATGAAAGATATGCGGACCATACACATGGACCTGTATACCATGATCATCTTCAGTATATATGTTGCCGCCGATGTGGTCCCGCTTTTCCAGCACAAGCACGCGCATCCCGCGTTCGGCCAGCTGCTGCGCGGCAACAGCTCCGTACAGCCCGGCCCCGACGATCACGGCATCATACATCATCGTCTGTCCTGCCTTTCGCGTGTTTGCTTTCCCGGATCACGACCTCGGAATTGATCATTCCGCCGAAGACGGTAGACCACATGATCCTCAGATCAAGCTCCGGCGACCAGTCATCGATATATTCAAGATCCAGCTTCACACGCTCGGTGATACTGGTATCACCGCGGTAGCCGTTTACCTGGGCAAGCCCGGTTATGCCCGGCCGCACCTGCTGGCGCACCAGATAACGCGGGATCTCATTCTTGAAATGATCGATATGATAAGGGATCTCGGGCCGCGGACCGACAACGCTCATATCGCCGCGAAGCACATTGAAAAACTGCGGCAGCTCATCCAGACTGAATTTACGGATAAAGCTTCCAAACTTTGTTTTGCGCGGATCGCCGTCCGTGCTCCAGCCGGTCGATTCCGATCCGGTCACCCGCATACTGCGGAATTTATACATGTTGAACAGCTTTTTACCGCGACCCATCCGTTCCTGTTTGAAAATAACGGGACCCGGGCTTGAGATCTTCACACCCGCCGCGATGATCAGCATCAGCGGACTGAGCGCGATCAGCGCGAATACGGAGATCAGGATGTCCGTCGAGCGCTTGAGAAGCGCGTTGGACGGATCATCCAGCGGTGTGGCTCTCAGATCCACGAGACGCGTGTTGCCGATCACACCGATCGTCGGATGCTTCGGATAGTAGTCATTGAAGAAAGGGATCATTTCGACATAAGTTCCTTCCTTGTCCGCCGCAGCCAGGATCATCGGCAGAAACTTGGTCTCATGCGATTCCAGCGCCACCACGATCCCATCGTATGCCCCTTTCTCAAGGATCTCCGCCAGCTGCTCATAGCTGCCGAGACATACGCCCATTTCCGGGCGGACGGAAGCGCTCACATAGCCGTCCACGCGGATACCGCAGAAGAAGTTTTCCTCAACATCCTTCAGATATCCCGCCGCGGAGGAACCGTTGCCCACAACGATAAAGTGTTTGAGATTCCGTCCCTTTGACCGGAGAACATGTAAAAGCGCATGCAGAATGATGTGTTTCAGGCTGATCAGCACGGAACACATCAGCCATCCGATCACGATCGCCAGGCGGGACATATCGATCTGCCGGAATACGAACATTGCCGCCATCAGGATCAGCACGCAGCCGCCGCATGCCGCAAAAATGCGCACGGTGTTGCTTCCGGCCATTTTAAGCCGCTGCGGCGCGTAAAGACGGAAAAGGAACAGCACACCCGTATTCAACGCGGCGAAAAGCGCCGCATATACGATTATCTCACCGGCTGTCAGATCCAGACTCAATATGCCGTCCAGCACAACATAACGGATATTCCACGCGATGATGCAAGCGATCCACAGAATGACAAAATCGGAGATCACATTGATCGCGTTCAGGATCGACTGGTTCTTTTTGATCACTGTATCCCCTCCCTTTCATATGTTCATCGGCCGAAACGCTTCCGGTCATCACCTGTTGTTTTCGGAAGCTCCGGCTTTTTCCGCAGTTCGATACGCGTCATCGTTCCCGGGCCGCGCCTTCGGTTCTCCGCCCTCAGCATCCTGTCGGGCATTTACATGACGGTCCCTCCGGTCTGCGTCATACCGCCCGCGCATATCGTTACACAACGGCCCACACCGCGCAGGGAACGGCCGTTGTGTTTTCCCCGAAGTAATCCCGCAGAAAATCAGGGTTATCGACCGGTATCACGAGTACCAGATCGTCTGTGATAATGCTCAGCGTTCCTTCTTCAATAATGATCTCCGCTGTCATCACCGGTACGGCTTCCGGAATCGCGGCGAATTCCGCGGCATGGATCACATCCGGGTCCGTCATCAGATATCGCTTTGCTCCGGGCATCTGCCCCACCGCCCCGACTCCTTCGGAAAATGTGATCGCCATATGATCCGCCGTGATCATTCTGGCGCTGAACGGACGGGCCGTTTCCGTTCCGGCGGTCTCGATCACGAACGCGGTCGATTTGCCTTCCGGAAGCAGATATATGGCGATACCTTCCGGAAGCTTCGGAACAGGCGTCGCCGCCGGTTTTGCCGGTGCCGCCGTTATTACGGGCGTGTTCGTCGGCGCGGGCGCCGGTGTCT
>JAUNQH010000019.1:0-24091 GCA_030536295.1 Clostridia bacterium
CTTCCACCCGCTGCATACCGCTGCAGCTTGTTACGGGAAAACCGCTGTTGTTGTAGTGGGCCAGCATGATCTTCATCGCGTGCACCTTCTCGGCCGCGTCCGCGACACGCCGCGCGCCGCCAAAGCCGATCACGCTCTCATACCGCGCTGTGATCCCGCCGTCATTCAGCATTTCCACGCGTTCATAGATGTGCCCCTCCACACATACCGCCGGATCCCTTGCAAGCAGGTCGATTTTGTGTCCTTCCCCCGCGCAGTGAACGTATACGGCGATCCGTCCTTCCTTCAGTTCGCATCCGAAAGTCATGGGGATCACATACGGTCTGTCCCCGTCATTCATACCGAGGCAGATCGAATCGCACCGGTCCAGGATCGCGAATATTTCATTGATATCCGTGATCTCACGATCATTTCTTCTCACCCTGTCATTCCTCCGTTCATACTTATCGGCGCTCCGCCGGCAGCTTTTTCGCTTCACATCGTGCGGAAGCGGTCGTGCAGAAGACCGCCGTGATCAGCATCACAGCACAGCATGATACGATTCCCCAGTGCAGGCTCAGCGCGGATTCCATCGCGCCGATCACCGGCGGCGCGACAGCCTCGCCCAGATAAAGAGCCAGCATCATCGGTGTCGTGGCAAGCATGGTATTGCCTTCCGTATGCTCGCAGGCCAGATTCAGCATACACGGGATCACTGCGCCGAAGCACAGACCCGACAGCGCCGTGAGGATCGCCGCCGCGATGCCGTTTCCGCTCAGCACCGCCAGAAGCAGAAATACGGCGGATAAAACGCACGCCAGACGTATGTATTTCTCCGGTCTCAGCCCCGTAAACGGAAACAGGAAACGCGACAGCATGACACCGGCGAACAGGAAGGTCAGCGAAATATCACCGATCGGGCTGCCCAGCGTGACGCCGATATACCGGTTGATCCATGTGTTCAGTCCGGCCAGAAAATAGCCGTGGAAGAACATAGACGCGATAAAGTACGGAAGCGCGCCGGATATGATCGTCCGGATGATCCCCCGTGCGGTAACGCTCCCGGCGGATGCGGAAACCGTCTCCGTTTTTGCCGGTATCACGGCAAGCATGAAGATCACCAATGCCAGCCCGAAAGCGCCGCCGACCGCGTACATCATATACCACGGCATACCGCCGGATATCAGCACAGCCGACAGGACCGGCGCCAGCATGCTGGCGAGACCGTACGTCATGTGCAGCATGCACATCATCCGTGTAGCTTTCTTTTCTTCCGTGCGGTACAGGTCGGACATGCATGCCGACATCAGGGTATCAATAAACCCAAGCCCGAATCCGACCGCGCCCCAGATCAGCACGAACACGGCAAAGGACGGCCTCAGGCACAGGACCGCGAGCGCGAGCGCGCAGATCGCGACAGCGATCTTCAGCAGTGAGAACTTGCGGATCCTGCCGATCAGGAAAAAAGACAATCCCAGCGCCGCCACTCCGCCGACGGACGCTGCCGTTCCGGGCAGCCCCTTCGCGGAATCGGACAGCGCGTAATGGGTGATCATGTCATTCAGCAGGCTGCCCTGCAGAGAAAATATCATTGAAAGCAAAACCATCGCGGCAAAAAGCGACGCGGCAAGCAGCCCCTTGCGTTTCTGCATGAGATCGACCTCTTTCCCGGTTCACATTTTCCGTCATCAACAGCATCCGTTTATCCGGCACAGCGCGCCTTCACTTTGCCGGTATCCGTCATCAGTGTCTTTTCATCAGGATAATTGCTCTCAAGGATCAGTGTGCCGGAATAGCCGCTGTTCAGCACAGTGGAGAACACGTGCTCAAAGCCGCTGTTTCCACGCCGTATCTCATGGTCATAACGGCGATCTCCGATGCGGGGCTGTCAATTCCCGCCGTAAAGCCGTGCGCGCACAGAT
Organism: Clostridia bacterium; assembly: GCA_030536295.1. Classification (GTDB taxonomy): domain Bacteria; phylum Bacillota; class Clostridia; order Christensenellales; family Aristaeellaceae; genus Aristaeella. The sequence continues at coordinate 1,902 of JAUNQH010000019.1, forward strand.
CCGCCATCTTCTTCCGTTCGTTTTCCGTTTTTTCCGCCGTGTCAGATACGGGAAGCATACCGTTATGTGCAGCATCACGTGATCAGGCTGTCCAGAATATCCTTCCGATAATTCCATTCATTGCTGAGGCATCCGTTCGGATACAGTTTCAGCGTCGGAATAACGCGTTCACGGTCATACTTATCCTCGACCTGCGCATATTTCAGCAGCACGCGCTGTCCGTTCCGGATCACTTCCGCATAGTCCACAAAACCCAGCACGTTTTTTTGTTTACGGATCATTTTCTGCCGCTGCGCGAACCTGTCATACAGCACGCGTATCTCTTCGTCCGGAATCGCGTTTTCCGCGGTAAAGCGGTCAGTTTCGGATGTTGTGCCAAACATGGCCGTATTCATGAGCGGGGAAAACTTGATGGCTTCACAATATCCGGCAAAGGCATCGGTAAATCGTTCCATCTCCGTTATCGTGTCAAGGTTCCCCCGCCAGATATTGGCATTGAGCCGAAGCGTCTTTCCGGCTGCCGTCAGGGCATCGTGAATGTGCCGTATTTCCTTCACGGTCGGTGTCGGGCCGCCGAAACTGATGTCATTCAGATCCTGCCTGTAGTGCATGCGGGAAATATTCACCGCGGTTATGCCGCTTTGGCATAACCGTTCAAGAAAATCCGGTTCAGTCAGTCTGACGCCATTGGTGGTCAGAATGACGCGTCCCGTCAGATACTCCCGGGCCAACCTTTCCACATCAGCCAGTTTTTCCCAAAAACGCGGATCAACGGTAGCCTCTCCGCCGAGTATGATGATACTGCCGATATTGAACAGCTCAAACGCTTTCTCCAGTGTTCTTTGCCAGCGGGACGGATCTTCCGTGCAATAGGTCTTCGTCCGCGCGATACAGTATGCGCAATGTCTGTTGCAATGATTCGTGAAGATCACATCCAGAAACAACTCACTGCTCACTTTCCAGGGACCGATCTGTATCCATTCGGCCGCGTTCGTCAGTTCATCCGTCATTGTTTCTTCCTCCTGCACCCATGACCGCGGAAGGACCGCTGCCCTGCTGCATCCGGCAGGCGAGTCTTCCGCCCATCCGGCAGGGGCAGCGTATTTCCACTGTCATTGCGGCATCCGGATCAATCGGATCTTTTTTCCGCCCGTTCCGCGGCTCTTCTCATGTGCCATTCATCCGCCAGGATCGCATAACCAAATTGATCAAAATAAGGTTTCTCCGCTTCAGGCCGTGCCTTTCCGCGCTGTATCATGCGTCCCTCATTGCGCATGCCGCATTTTTCAAACACGCGCTGCATTGCGATGTTTTCAACATCCACCACGCCGTGCACGCGATGCATTTTCAGCGTATCGAACGCAAGATCCAGCAGCGCCTTCAGGCCTTCGGTCATGTAGCCTTTTCCGTTATACCTGCGATTGATGATGGCTCCGAGAATGGCATCATCGCGGCGCCAGTTCATATGGAAAGAGATGCCTCCGATCACGCGCCCGGTTTCCTTCAGTTCCATCGCCAGGTTATAGTGCATGCGCGGCACAGCTTTCATTTCTTCCGCGCACTGTTGTTCCAGATATTCGCGGGTCTGTTCCGGCGTATTGGGGCCGAACATCATATGCTTCACAGTTTCGTAGTCGGACGAGTACTCCTGTACATCGTCAAAATCATCCGGACTGAATTCGCGCAAAATAAGCCGTTCGCTTTCAGTTTTCATCATTACCCTTCCTTTACGTCGATCTGGCAGCATCGCATGGTCGCCAGCGCCGCTCTGTGCGTTTCGGGACTGACGCCGGCACAGCAGGTCCCGTCAACCGCAATGGTCTTTTCGGGGAAATTGGCCTTCAACAGCAGTGCATTGCTCACTACACAGATATCAGTGCACAGGCCGATCAGTTCAATGCGGAAATCTTCTTCCCCGGCATCAGTGCGGATCAGCTCCGGTAAAGCCGTACTGCCGAACGTGGGTTTTTCGACCGTTTCGTATGTCTTTCCGGCCAGTGCCGCAGCCACATTCATATCCAGCTCCCAGCCTGCGGTCCCGCGGATACAGTGCGGCACGGGGAGTTTTTTTCCTTCCGCTGTATTCATGTAGTCCGGATGATGTGTATCATAGGTCACATAGATCTTTCCGTCAAACGCGCGTATCTTTTCAACGACCCCCGGCACGACAGCCGCGGCTTCAGCGCTTCCCAGAGCACCATCCACAAAATCCTTCTGCATATCAACAACTACAAGATACTTTTTCATTTTCATCCTCCGTTCGGTCAGTTCGGCACAGGTTGTACGGCTAAGTCAGTCTTCTCTGATGAACGCCGGAATATTGCGGCGGTACAGCAGCGACGGATGATGTCCTCCGATCGGTGCGTATTCATCTGTTCCGATCACATACGGCGAGATCTTCCGTCTGAAGTTCGCTGTCAGCAGCGGGGTATCCAGAATGGTTTCGTATACCTTCTGCAGTTCTGTCAGTGTAAATGTCTCAGGCATCAGCTTGAATGCGATCAGCGTATCGCGCACGCTGTGCCGCAGCTGGAATACCGATCGCGCGATCTGGATCGCGCAATCCTCACGGATCCCGCTGCATTTTTCAGCGCTGCAGGTCAGTGTTTCATTATACAGGTCGGATTCCCTGCTTACCCTGATGACCGCTGACAGCCGCTGTTCTCCGGATACAAGTTCCAACCGCCAGGTCTCAAGGCTCTCGCACCGGGTACCCCGTACGCGTGATTCACGTTCCTCCATGTGATAAATCACATCAAACAAATGCCTGTCTTCCGGGAACTCACGCACCGCGTCCGCCGCAAACAGTGTCCAGTAAGAGGATACATAGCTGCCTTCCGTACCGCTCACATCATTCAACGCCAGCCATGCTTCCTCCATTCCGAGCCTTTCCTTCAGCAGCCGGGAAGCGGTCTGCGGCACCCTTTCACCCGTCTGAACGAATGCCTCCGGAAGATCATACAGCGTTTCTTTTTCCGTATCCGGTGCGGTTCTGAGCAATACCACCAGTTTTTTTTCAGGAAGCCTGCGGTAATTCTGTCCCTCGATTTCACGAATGGTAAAGGCAACCACATTCACCTTCATACCGTTATCTGCCATCTGTATTCCTCCGCTTATTTCCGGGATTCACGCTGAATGCGGAACGCGACCGCCTGTTTCAGGTATGTCAGGTATTCCTCATCCCTGCACATAGCCTTTCCGGTATCATCGGACAGCTTCGCCACCGGGCGCCCGTTGACATACTGCAGTTTGATCACGATATTCAGCGCTTTTTCACAGGTGTCATTGGAGCAGAATGTGCCGATGCCGAAGGACACCTTCGTCCTGTCCTTAAAATAATCGTACAGCTGCTGGGCACGGTCGAAGTCGAGGCTGTCGCTGAACAGAAGCAGTTTGGTCCGCGGATCGACGCCGTATTTCCGATAATGCGCGATGATCTTTTCACCCCAGGCATAAGGATCCCCGCTGTCATGACGGACGCCGGTATAGTTGTTCACCATGGAACGATTGAAGTCCAGCAGGAACAGATCGGTAGTCACGGTATCCGTGAGCGCGGTACCGTTGTCTCCGTCATACTCCGCATACCAATCCTTCATCGCGTAGTGATTTGTGTACGCCAGCGGAATGGAATCAATGCCCTGATACATCTGCACGAATTCATGCGCGTAGGTGCCGATCGGAGTCATATCATACTTCATCGCGAAATATACGTTGGATGTGCCGACACAATTCGGCACTTCCGCCTTCAGACGGCCGATCATCTCATCCTCCCAGGCACGGGACAGGCGGCGCCGGCATCCGAACTCCGCGAACCTGAATGTATACCTTCCGCTCCGGAAATCGGCGATCTTCTGCTCAAGGCGTTCACGCGCGCTCCGCAGCAGCATATCATAGTCATACTTCATCCGGAAGTACACTTCATTCACGATCTCCAGCAGATAGATCTCAAACTGCATCGCGGAGAACAGCGGTCCTTTGACCGCGATCATCAGCTCGCCGTCCTCGCTGAGCCCGGTCTCCACATAGGAGCGGATCGGACGCCACAGCCGCAGGAATTCAACATAGTCCGGCTTGATGAACCGGATCGAGCGGAGATATGCAAGCTCCTCATCCCTGAATGTCAGCGTGCACAGATGATCGATCTGCGCATTGATCTCCTCAAGCATTTCAGCCGTGAAACGCACATCGCGGTTGCGGCACTTGAAGTAGTATTCGCCGCACAGATCCGTATGCCTGTGGAAGATCACCTGGTCCATGTTGAACTTGTAAAGATCCGTGTCAAGAAGAGAAACAACGATCGGTTCCAGTTTCATATTCACACCTCCGTCAGATACTGTCCGTTTGTTTTTTCCCGATGGATGCCAGCACAGCCGCGCGCAAAGCCGGATAACGTTCCCGCAGAACGGGCGATGTGGCCCCGCTCCACTTTTCTTCTTCCCCCCGAATCAGCCATTCGCGCATTTGTGTGGCTGACAGCGGGATGGATTTCGGAACGGCCAGTTCCGCCGTATTCGTCCCGTTCGGTCCCGAAAACCAGCCTTCCCGCCGTTCTTCCTTGCCGGTGATCATCAGATCCGGCAGGGCGCCTGTATATTCTTTCACCTTATTCAGGATATGCTCTCCCCACAGGGCATTGTTACCGAGTCCCGCGTCCGGAAGCGGGAATACTCTGACATTCTTCTCCGGAAATACGGCCTTGAGCATATCCCTGCGTTCTTCATAGGAAAACGGGTTCTTCTCCGTGCCCGCTTCCTGCGCGGAGCCGACCAGAATAATGATCTCCTCACAGATCTCCCGGGCCTTTTCGATCATATCGATATGCCCCAGATGGATCATCTGGAATCTTCCGGTCAATACTCCCGTCCGGTACGGTTTTTGAACTGTGTCCATCCGCCGGTGCCTCCTTCGTTACAGTTCCGGTTCAAAGCACGGCATCAGCGCGAGCTTGAACAGGTTTTTCCGGTGCATCGCGTCGATCCGTTCCTGATGCTCTTTATTCCCGATCTCGCCCGTGCGGATGTAGCGATCCAGTTCGGCATATGTAAACCCGAGATTATCCTCATCTGTTTTCCCGCACAGCCCGTCGATCGGGACCTTGTCAATGAGCACGGCCGGAAGACCAAGCTGATAACCGATCTGTCTGATCTCCGCCACCGTCAGACGGGAACAGGGACTGAAGTCACCGACGGAATCACCGTAGCGGGTCGAATATCCCACCCAGTCTTCAGACAGATTGCACGTGTTGGCGACGCGCCCGTTATGGCTCTGGGATACCGCGTACAGCGTCGCCATGCGGATGCGGGGCGGAAGATTCTGGCGGGTCTGGTCTGTGCAGTCAAAGGGAAGTCCGTCCAGCACCGCCTGTACAGCATCGTGAATGTTGATCTCATAGCTGCGGATCCCCAGTGTATTGACCAGCAGATAGGCCATGTCTATATCCTGCTGCACACCGTTCGGCATCAGCACGCCGATCACGCGGTCCTTTCCCAGTGCTTCCACACAGAGGGCGGCGACGATCGAGCTGTCCTTGCCTCCGGAGATACCGATCACGGCATTGCAGCCGGGGCCGTTTTCCTCAAAGAATTTGCGTATCCAGGCGACGCACTGCTCCTTTACCTTTGCGGCATCAAACATACTGTTTTACCCTCCTCTGTTCACTGTACCGGCTTTGGCATCGCGCGGTGACACGGGGCATCTTCCGGGCTTCCGGACAGGTCCGCCGGGATGTCCTTCCGGGCTCAATTAGATATTATCATTTTGATAATATTAAGTCAATAGTAAAAAATAAATATCCGGAAATAAAGTCACTCAGTGTTGTCGGAGCCCTGTCCCGGGGCAGGATTCTTACGGCAGGTATGAAGCTTACCGCAAGACACGTCAGCATTCACTGCAAGCCATCATTTGAATGATCGGAACCGTATCTTTCCGTGAAACACAGAGGATTACAGCCGCCGGATATTGAATTAATACGGAAATACTGATAAAACGAGGTAAAGCAGTGAAAGATCTGAGATATCGTGGGCCCCTGTCCTCCCGTGGGATCCGTTTCATCGCGTTGCTGGCCATGACGGTGAGCCAGATCGCTTCACTGATCCTGGCGATCCGCGGCATCGCTTCCCACGCCGGTCCGGAGATCGCGGAAAGCATACTGAGCTCGGAGCTTACGGGATTCTATACGTTTCTGCAGTCACTCGGAGGGATCACCTTTCCCCTGCTGCTGATCGCGTCCATGTCCATCGTTATCCGCAAACGTGAAAAGATCTTCCGCGTCATGCTGGGACACTTTCTGCTGGCGGTACTCACATATCTTTTCATCGTGCTGATCGCCGAAAAAATGGCGCTCTATCTGATTGAAGAGATACCGAACATCCTGCCGGCGATCCAGAACCTTGACGAAACAGTGGAAGTCATCCTGAGCGCGCTGATCGATCAGTATACCGGCGGTGATCTGCCCGGTGTGTTGGAGCGAATAGGACTCAGCCCGGAGATACTCGCAGCCGTACTCGGTTCCGCCGGCGGAGAGACAGCCGGAACCGAAGTTCTTGCTTCCCTGCTCAGTGTTCCGGAATCCGCGGCCGATCTGGCAAAGCTGCTCGTTTCCGGTCTGCCGAAGATACTGGATACGTTCGGTCTGACGACCGAACAGGGAATGGAAATGCTGGCCGATATGATCATACAGGAGTTTGTTCGAAGCCATCTGAATGTGAATGTCTTCCTGGATCTGTTCCTCTGCACGGTTTTCTGGTTTTTTATCACCTATCAGCCGAAAAAGCTGCTGGGCGGAAAGCTTCTGCTCTTCCGCTGCTGCGCAGTGTTCCCGATGCTCTATCTGATCCTGGGTGTGGTTCTGATGGGTATGAACAGGGTCAACTGGGTTCAGATGAGTCTGCCGCTCTGGCTGGTCGGTCTGCTGCCCAGCCGGAAGCTGCCCGGCATTCTGCTGTTCCTCGCCATGGCACTTTACGTTAAATATCATGAAGCGGAGGAACTGCAAAAGGGCGGAAATACCGATACCTTCAGCAGCTTTCTGAACACGAACCGGAACAGTCTGCGTTTCGCGCTTTTTCTGTGTGTGGTTCTGGCTTTGCTGAGCGCGGCGGATTGGTGTGCCGGCAGGATCGGCAGCGGGCAGCTCGCCCCATGGGGCATCGGGGTCTCAACGACCATGTACCTCTCGATCCCCTTCATTCTCCTGTTCAGCTACAGCCGGAAACCGCGTTTCATGGTTCTGAATGCCTTTGTGCCCGTTTATTACTTCCTGCATTATCTGATACTGTTTCTGGTCGTGCTTTTAATGATCTATGCGGCGCCGCAGATCCTCAACGGCGTACCGTTTGAAGCACTTGATTTTTCAGGGTTTGGGACCTGACAGCAGCAGCCGGACCGTTCTCCTTTTACGGGCCTCCGGTCTGAGATCCCCCATTGACATATCCCCCGCGATGCTTTATCATTTTTCACGAGATGACACAAAGGAGGCCTCACTATGACGGCCACGTTCACCTGGAGAGTCCGGTAATCCCGTATGAGCCGAGAGATCCGGAACCGGAGTACCGGTCCGGTCTGTTTGCGTTGCGGTGATGATCCCGGAAACAGGTGACCTGTGTTCATCCGCGGAAGCGGGTCTGTTTTGCATAGGCATTTTCGGGAGATCACCCGGCAGCGGGTGGTCTTTTATTATATCTGTCGATCGCATACCGCCGGACCGGCGGAAGAAAAAGGAGAATGAATATGGAATTTGCCGATAATATTCTGAGAGTTTATCTGAAGAACGTATATTTTATCTGCGGGACCCCGTGCGGGGGAAAGACGTCCGTTTCCCGCGCCCTTGGAAAAATGTACAACGTGCCGGTATATGACATAGACGAACGGTTTGAGGCGCATCAGCAGATCGCTTCCCCGGAATACCAGCCGGATATGTGCCGGCAGTTTGAAAACGCCGATGTGTTTTTCGGCCGCAGCGTGGAGGAATACCGCGGCTGGCTGCTGGGGAACCGGCGCCAGCAGATGGACTTTATCCTGCTGGATCTGATCCGGCTGGCTGAAAAAGGACGGATCATCTGTGACTGTCACATGACCATGGACGAGCTGGACCGGCTGTCCGATCCGTCGCGCGCGGCCTTCCTGCTCCGGAATCCGGTGGATATCGTGGAGGAATACTGCAACCGCCCGGATCATCAGGGTTTCAGTGACTTTATCCACAGCGCGTCGGATTACGCGTCCGCCGCAAAGACCTGCAACGAGACACTGTTTTCCCTGAATGACGGGTTCTATCGCGCGGCAAAGGAAAGCCGTTATTTCTGGCTGGAGAAAGACAGCAGCCGGACCGTGGAGCAGACAGCCGCTCTGGTGGCCGCGCGCTGGGGCTGGCAAAAGGATAACGCGCTTACCGTCAGAAAAGTGGAAAAAGGAACGGAGCTTGCCGCCCGGCTTCTCGGTTTTATCGAAAATTGTTCCTGGACGGAAGCCAAGGATCACATCGCCGAAAACATCCGCACCTGGGTATTTGAGGACTGGGAGACCATGTTTGCGGCACTGGACGGGGATGAGATCGTCGGCATGACCTCTGTTATGAAAACGGACTACTATCCGCTGCCGGAGATCTTCCCCTGGGTCTCCTGCGTATTTGTTTCCGAAAAAGCGCGCGGAAAAAAGATCAGCGGCATGATGATCGATGCCGCCAACCGTTATCTGAAGGATCTCGGGTTTGAAAAGAGCTATATACCTTCTCCGCATACCGGGCTGTATGAGCATTACGGATACCGTTATATCCGGGATATCGTGAATTACGGCGGCGGAACGGATCAGCTGTATGAAAAGGACCTGAAATAAGCGGAACGGATGAACACGCGGGCCGCTGAAGCAGAGGCAAAAGCGGCCCGCGTGCGATTTATATTCCCGCCCGGCATTTTCTCAATTTCCGGCAAGGATCCCGTCGATCTTTTCGATCTCCTCAGCGGTGAAAACGGTATTGTGCACCGCCTGTACGTTTTCAATGATCTGCTCGGGCCGGCTTGCGCCTATAAGCGCGGAGGTCACGACCTCATCTCTCAGCACCCATGAAAGCGCCATCTGGGACAGTTTCTGTCCGCGCGCCGCAGCGACCCCGGAGAGTTTTGCCGCCTTTGCAAGCACCTCAGGCGTGATGTTCTGCGGCTTCAGGAAACGCGGATCATGGGCGGCTCTGGAATCGGCGGGAATGCCGGTCAGGTACTTGCCGGTCAGTATGCCGCCGGAAAGGGGCGCAAAGCAGATACAGCCTACTTTTTTCTCGCGCAGCACATCAGTGAGCCCATTCTCGATCCAGCGATTGAGCATTGAATAGCTGGGCTGATGGATAAGGCACGGGGTACCCAGCTGCTTGAGCACATCGATGGCCTTTGCAGCCTCATCGGGCTTGTAGTTGGAAATGCCAACATACAGTGCCTTACCGCTGCGCACTATTTGGTCAAGCGCGCCCATCGTTTCCTCAATGGGGGTATCCGGGTCCGGCCTGTGGTGATAGAAAATGTCCACATAATCCAGATGCATGCGCTTCAAGGACTGGTCCAGCGACGCAATAAGGTATTTGCGCGATCCGTGATCGCCATAGGGACCCTTCCACATATCGTACCCGGCCTTGGTAGAGATGATCAGCTCATCCCTGTGGGTGTGCCAGTCGCGGTCCATATGCATGCCGAAGTTGCGCTCCGCCTCACCATAGGGCGGGCCATAATTGTTCGCAAGGTCAAAATGAGTGATGCCGCTGTCAAACGCGGCGCGCAAAACGCTCTGCTGCTGACCGAAGGGCGTGATATCACCGAAATTATGCCACAGCCCCAGAGAGATGGCCGGCAGCATTATACCGCTGTTTCCGCAGCGGCGGTAAACCATGGAATCATAGCGATCTTCCGCGGGAATATATACCATGAAAGCAGCCTCCTTCACCTTGATACATGTATTATGACCCGATCCTCATGAAAACTCAATCAATTAATCTCGCATTCATTGCGTAGGATCAATTCTTTGAGGCGGACAAAACCGATCCGCGCATTGATCGGACCGTATCGCGTTACAGCCAATGTCCGGCAATGATAGACGGGAGTTTAACACTTGATGGGTATCCAAAAACCCGCAAAGCCTTGAAGGGCTTTTATTTTTTTGTAAAATTTTCTTAATTTTGGTGTTGTATGTGTTGTATTTTTGTGGTATAATAGAGACGGGGGCGATTATTTTGAAGTTGTATTATGACAAAAGGCTCAGTGATCCGACCTATTATGCTCAGCAAGGTGTACGTGTTGGCAAGAAAACAACGACCCGAAATGTCAAGAATTTCGGGAAGCATTCCGAACTGTTGAAAATCACAGATGATCCGGTTGCATACGTTAAGGCCGAGATCGAAAAAATGAACGAAGAGTATCGTGTTGGACGGCTTCAGGTCGAATTGACATGCGATTTCAATGAGCGCGTCAGGAAGACCGATCGGGAATCTTCCCAATCCACTGCCGTGAATACCGGCTACTTCTTCCTGCAGCACATCATGGGACAACTGAACCTGAAAGAGTTCTTCTTTCAGATTACCGCTGACAGGAAGATGACCTATAACTGCTATGACATCAATCGGTTCCTGACATATGCCAGAATTCTGGATCCCCGTTCCAAGTATGGAACATGGGACCGCCTGGATACCTATTACGAAAAGCCCGACTTTGCCTACCAGCATATCATGAGATTCATGGATGTACTGGAAGAGCACTCCGATGACTATCTTGCCTGGCTTTACAAGCAGAGCAACAATATAGTCCCCCGGCAAAACGCTGTCATGTACTACGACTGCACGAATTTTTATTTTGAGACAGAAAAGCCCGATGAAGAGTATGTGGATCCCGTTACCGGAGAAGTCCTGAAAGGCCTGCGGCAATACGGATACAGCAAGGAACATCGCCCCAATCCGATCGTTGAAATGGGACTGTTTATGGACCAGCGCGGTATTCCGGTCAGCATGTGTCTGCATCCCGGGAACACAAATGAGCAACTGACCGCGGTTCCTCTTGAGCGGGAGATCGTCAAAATGCTTGAAGGCGCGAAATTCATATATTGTTCTGACGCCGGTCTTGGTTCCTACAATATCCGCAAGTTCAACAGTCTTGGCGGACGGGCCTTCATTGTCACCCAATCCATTAAAAAGTTGAGTGACGTCCTGAAAGAAGCCATTTTCGAAGGCGGAGATTACAGGCTCCTGTCTGATGATACACCCGTATCTGTTGCATTGATGAAGGAATTTGACCGATACCAGGAAGAGAATCTTTCGCTTTACAATGATTTCGCCTACAAGGTCATTCCTGCTGATCAGGTTGTGGATCTTGGTTTGTATGAAGAAAAAGTATGCAAGAACGGAAAAGTAAAGCGGGTAAAAGCAACCGGCATTCTGGAGCAGAAGCTGATCGTGACCTTTTCCCGCAAGATGATGGAATACCAGCGTGCTGTCAGAAGCCGTCAGATCGAACGAGCCATGAAGTTATTGGCTACGCAGGATCCGGAGGAAATCAAGAAGGGCCCCAATGACGTCAAACGTTTTATGAAACGAGTCATACAGACCCAATCCGGCGAAAAAGCGACTGCTGTCTATGCTATTGACGAGGAGAAAATCGCCGAAGAGGAAAAATATGACGGATTCTATGCTGTTGCGACCAATCTGGATGATGATGCAAAACAGATTCTTGCTATTTCCAAGAAAAGATACCAGATCGAAGACTGTTTCCGTATCATGAAAACCAATTTCACCGGTCGTCCTGTAAACCACCGGATTCCGGACAGAATCAAGGCTCATTTCCTGATCTGTTATACAGCCTTGCTGGTATACCGCCTTCTGGAGGCAAAGCTGGATGACCAGGGAACTCATGTAACGACGGATGATCTGATTACTACCCTGAAAAACATGAGTGTGGTTAATGTCCATGATGTGCATTATATGTCATTGTACGAAGGAAGCAACACTCTTGATGCTTTGACCCGGATGACGGGCATGGTTTTAGACCGTATGTACTACCGTCCCAAGGAACTTAACCAGATACTGAAAAAATATCTGAAATGACGTTTCCATACAACATTTTTTCGAAGAAGCAAAACCAGCTATGCGTTATGGCTCAACGCTCAGCGGGTTTTCTCTATCTCTCAACTGTCAAACTCGGGATTATGACCCGATCCTCATGAAAACTCAATCAATTAATCTCGCATTCATTGCGTAGGATCAATTCTTTGAGGCGGACAAAACCGATCCGCGCATTGATCGGACCGTATCGCGTTACAGCCAATGTCCGGCAATGATAGAATGTTTACCGCGCCATGGTCATCCCGAAGGAAAGCCCTGCCATAAACCCGATCGTCGCACAGGCATCTTGGTGCGGTGCCTGCGCTCGTTTCGCGCTGACAAACTCGGGGCGCTTGCCTTCGGCACCTGATATCGGGTGCCGTTTTTCGTTGAGCACTTCTTTTTTGAAAAGTGTGTCTCCTGCATGTTGTACAAAACAACACTAAACCGGTACGGAGTATCTGCGATCCCCTCTTGCATCTGGATATATTCTCCGTTATAATAACGTTGAATCAAATTTCAATGAATCCATTTTCAACGTTATGGAGGCTTGCCATGTTTATCGGTCACCAACAGGAACTGCAGTTACTTCAGCAGGAACTCACCCACGATCGGTGCGCGGTCCTCGTTTACGGAAAACGCCGCGTAGGCAAAACGACCCTGATCAAAAAAGCCATCGCTGACGCAAACTGCAAAGCTGTCTATTTCGAATGTATGAAAGGCACCATGCAGGAGAATATCGACAGCTTTGTACGGGAGCTTCTGCGCATGGAGGTGCTGCCGGTTGCGTTGGCTTTCACCGGTTTCGCGGATGTGTTTGCCTATCTGAACACGCTGCCTCAGAGCTTCATCATTGTCATTGATGAATATCCCTATCTGAAATCCATGAGTGATTCCGATGCGGTGGACTCGCTGTTCCAGAACATCATTGACAACAAGCTGAAGAATATCCGGCTGATCCTCTCCGGCTCCCACATCGGTATGATGAAGGACATGCTGCGTGAAGGCAACGCGCTGTATGGGAGATTCCATGCCGTTATCCGCCTGACGGAACTGAATTACCTGGATGCATCCGGGTTCTATCCCGACAGATCCGCTTATGACAAGGTGGCGTTTTACAGCGTTTTCGGCGGTTCGCCTTTTATCAATGAGGCATTGAATGCCAATGAGACACTGCGGGAAAACATCATCCGCACCATTCTCAATCCCAACAATCCTGTATATCTCTATGCCAGCCAGCTGTTGCTTTCGGATTATTCCATCCGCATGAACGCGGAGCGTATCTTCGCGGTGCTGGGCAACGGCCGCAAGCGTTACTCGGATATTGAGAACCGGCTCGACGCAAACAAGACCGGTGCGCTGTCCAAGCAGATCAAATCTTTGATGGATCTGGAGATCATCCACCGGAACGAACCCATCAACAAACCAGGCGACAACAAGAAGTATACCTTCGGGATCAACGATATCCATGATGGGGAAAATGGTTTGAACTATACGCTTCACGGCGATTACTATCTGCCTGATATTGATGTCACTTCCGGTTATTCCCTGGGCAAGTACGGAATGGCCCGTATGGAGTACCTGAAGAACCATCGTCCTGGCCTGTATACCCGGCTGCTGCTCTCCAGCAAGTTGAACGATGATCTGCATCAGGCTGATGTGCAGGCACAGCACATGTTGGATACGATGATCCCTCAGATGGCGAAGGAGGCCGGTATCACCGAACAGATGAAGGTGACTGATCAGCTGCGCTGGGTTGGCTTGATGAATACCATTCGGCAGCAGATTGAAGAAATCATTTTGAGTGAGATTGTCTGCCGTTAAGGCACAGCAACAACAGCAATTAACTTCGGCACCTGATATTGGGTGCCGTTTTTGAATTGCTTTGTTTATTTGTCGGCAAAATGCTGTTCGTATCCTGGAAGCAGATTCAACAACTGATCCGCCTTGATGGCATAGGAATATGCCTCGGCATTGGCTTTCCGGAGGTATTTCAGAGGTTTCAATTCTGCATGCTGCAAATCGTCCATTATGTATTCAGATGCATCGCTCACGGGGCTGAACAATTCACCGGTGAGCAAGCAAAGGGCGAGATACATGATCCTCGGGCACCTGACGGCAGCGACCTCCGGGCTGTAGTTCTCATAATAAATATGTGCACGTACATCGCGGATGCCTTTCACATAGGCAGGATATTCACCAGGCAGGATCTTGCCACGGGAAGCAATGCAGGCCGATGCCATAAAGGTATCCCACAAACAATCTTCGGGCGTGATGTCGGTCCCGCGATAAGCAATCTCAGCCGCACTGATCTTTTGATAGGTTTGCTGGATTCTGCTCTGGTCTGTCAGCAAGTCGATCAGATTGGAGACATCGTACAGCTGCTTCATGACCTCCATGTCCTTGCCGACATTGAGCGGAATACCGGTTGTATGCGGCGCATATGCGGTCAGCTTATCGGCGAGGATGCAGTCAGCGTTAGGAATCCATACCGAAGAAGGCTTACCCTCGGTAATCAGCAGCTCATTGCAAATCGGATGCAGGTCGATCTGAACATAGTGATTCTGCTCGAAAAGGATGTCCAACAGGATGTAGAACTCTCGCCCATTGACGGGAGAATCGTAAATGAACTTGAAATGACGCTTTTCGATATTGTTCCGTCCTTTGCGGATCTGCTCATCCATGCGGACAAAGGGGAAGATTTCGGCAGCCTTGCTGATATACGCATCCACATCCGTACCGGGCTCAACGATGATATCGATATCCGTAGACAGCCGTCTCGGATGCTCCATAAGAAGCATCAGGCAGGTGCCTCCTTTGAAGATGAAGGGCAGACCAACTGTTGATAGTGCTTCAAGCAAACCAAATGCATATACCGCACGCTCCAGTAGCACAGGATCGCGATGGCTCCGGGCCTGAAGCTCCCGAATATGTGCATCCGCAAAATTCTCTTTTGAAAGCATTGAAATTACTCCTCTGTACGCAATTTTACAGCAGTTTTTGTATGGATAAATTCCCTGATCCTGGCCGCCGATTTACGCCGGGATGCATAACGGAACATGCAGCTCTCATCAACAACATATTTTTCAAAGGCCTGCTCATAAATCGAAGGATATTCAGATTCGCTGATGATATCCGAAAGAATGGGATCAGACCACAGATCCACCAATAGCTTTTCAATCCCCGTATGCCACGGTTCCGCTGCACCGGCAGGCGCTTCCGTGATCAGCCTGCGGATGATGATCATGTTTTCGCTCCAATACTGCGTATAGGTTCGCAGATCCGGATCGAGAAGTACCGCGCCGGGGTATCGGTCCTTCAGAGATGCGAATACAAACTCCATCATTTCTGCTTCCACAGACAGAATGATCGTATTGTTACCGATCAGATGATTTACAAACTCGTTCAGCTGAATCAGTTCAAACACCGTAAAACGGACAAACGGGAAATCCTGCTGCACGATATCTGCAAGCTTCTCAGCCTCGGCAGAATATTCGTGCGAATAGGAGTTAAGCCGCCCATCGGATACACTGTATTGATTGCGACCAACACGCACAATAGTGCCGGCACGAAGCAGCTTCGTCAGCGTTGCTTTAAAGGTAGCCTCGCTTTTATAGCAGCCATTCTGCTGCATTGCTCTGGTCAAGTCATCCCGGGAAAAGGCAGTATGAGAACCTAAGTCCTGAAGATAAGCCATCTGCGTCATAATGATCTCCGCCTCCTCTCATTTAGCATATTGGCACTAACAGTAACTTGGTGCCGATATGCTAACCATAGTATATCCGATTTGAGATGGAATTGCAATAGCAAAACGGCACTGTTTTTTGATTAGTGCCGTTTTGCTAACATATATTGGATTTGTATACGATGAGGAGAGTTCGCAAAACCTATAAAGGATTCGACAAAGTCCTCCCAGCATCATCATTTACATTGGTTGTTCATACCCGGGAATGGCCACAACAATCAACCCGATTATGCAATCGGCAGCTGAATCTCCGTCAGCCAGTCCGCGACAGACTCCTTATTCCAGACACCGTCAATGTAGCACTCACGGGAAAGCCCAGCGATCTGATAACCGTTCTCCTCGGCATACTTCATGAGATAGGCATAGGCTTCGCCGATCTCGTCATAGCTGCCCTTGTGGTAGATGCTCAGCACCCTGACCGCGGGAACCTCTCTGAATCTAATGCGTTCGCTCTCATGACCGATCCTGTCAACAGCCTCGTTATGGCGGATCAGAATATCCGTTTCCCGGTGCTCATCATCCAGATACTCGCAGAACTCATACGGCGGTTCTGTACACTTGATATCCGGATTCAGCTGCATGCACTCTGCACCCAGTTCCGGAATGATCTGCATCATGTCTGAAAAATGCTTCACCCTAACCTCGGTATAATACACAATGGCAGCGGGAATTTCCTTCACGGTGGTCTGATACTTCATGTGATCGTCCTCCATCATATGCTTCATAATGGAAAGACGGACATCAATCTCTGCCTTCTGTCGGTTCATCTCTTCGACCTTCGCAGCGAAAACCTGTCTATAATCGGCTCCGTTCTGAATGGCCCTGATCTCCTCGATGGTCAACCCCAGCTGACGGTATGCCTTGATCCTTGCGGCATCCTCCAGCTGATACGTTTCATAGGAGCGGTAGCCGGTCCACTCATCCACCGCGGATGGAATGAGCAGACCTTCCTTTTCATAGAAACGGAGCGTTTTGACAGTCAGGTGTGAAAGCTTTGAGAAAGCACCGATCTTCAGCATTGCGATGTCCTCCTTTCCTCGGAACGATGCCATGATAGTGTATCCTCCAAGGGGAGAGTCAAGAGCCTTTCGCGATTTCTGCAGAGATTCTTGTAACGACACAATGATAGCACATCGCTGCTGCAATCACAACCTTACATACAACCACTTACCCCCGAATTTGCACCACTTGGCGTTGGGACGATTGACACAACCCTGCCGCAGTCATACACTATGCACATTGCCCTCGGGCAAATAGAAGAAAGGAGGCTGTTCACATGACCATGAACGGAAATGCACGTACACACATGATCCACGATAATCGGAGGTATTATGGAACACATGGAAAGAGAGCGCATACTGGCGCGCATGGCCGAGTTACAGCCTCGTGTGCCGGATTGGTGTAAAGCAGAACGAATGGAATACAGCGTGCCGCAGAAGGAACTGTGGTACCTGGGAGAGAATATGAAGAAATCCCTGTGGAATCGGCTAAAACACCAAATCCACAGGAAGCGAAAGTGAAGGGAGGCAACCCCATGAAGATCACCATCGAGCAGATTCAGCCGGACCAGCTGGAAGAACTGCTGATCCGCTGTCATGATCCCAATTCACCCTGGGCTGCGCGCGTCATGGCGGCGGCCTCGCCGGAGGTCACGGTGACGGGCTATATTGAGGACGCGGCGTACTGCCTGCCCATCCGCGAGCTGTATTATTTCGAGGTCGTGGACGGCAAGAGCTTCGCCTATGCGGAGAAGACCGTGTATGAATGCAGGCTGCGGCTCTATGAGTTTGAAAAGCTGGTGGAGGGGCATCGGTTCTTCCGGTGCAGCAAATCCATGGTGCTCAACGCATCAAGGATCGATCACATCAAGCCTTCCTTTTCCGGGCGGTTCACAGCCACGCTGCGCAACGGGGAAAAGGTCGATATCTCCCGGCAGTATGTGGGCGAAATGAGAAAGCAGCTGGGGCTGTAAGGAGGCAGGCATATGGACGGTAAAGAAGTATTTGTAGGCTGGCTGCGGCGCTATGGCATGATCCACGGCTTTGTGATGATGCTGGCCTGGCTAGGCTGTTCGTTGTTTGCGCCGAATATGGCAATTGACGTGTCTTTTCTGGGACGCATGCTGCTGTTCAGCTTCTGCGGCTCGCTGCCAGGCATGGTGTATATCTCCCGGCATGATCTGACAGAAAAAGAGTGGTGGTTCCGCACCCTCCTGCACTATGTGCTGCTGAATGTGCTGTTGCTGCCGCTGACGCAGGTGCTTGGCCTGTGGCCAGGCATGACCGGCATACTGGTGTTCGCTGTCATCATCCTGGTGGTGGATGTGCTGGTACACGGATTATCCTTCGGACTTGACTGGATCCTGGCGCGGGATGTGAACCTGATCTTGAGTCAAGAGTGGAGACGCGAGCAGGAAAGATGAAACAATACATCCCGTGACTGCTCAAATGATGGAGAAAATCTATGCTGGATGTCGGAGCTTTAGCAAAGCTGAAAGGCCTATTTGCTGTTTGAAAACGAAAGAGCTGATCCTCGGCCAGGAGCGGCACAGAGAACAGAAAAGTTGAGGCTATAAATGTCATGAAGGCTCGAATCACACGATTATATACAAGATATTGCAGATATATGGCTGATACCCTGCCGGACAGCCTGATGAATGAACTCTCGTTTGCCGCGATGGTATCTGACTCTCTGCAGGATATGAAACTGCTGGCTACGGATGATGGAAGCGGTTTTCTGCTGTATCGCGAATGGGCCGATGATGTCCGGCACGTCTCAGTTCCCGTCTGGGCCTACGATGCCAACGACAGGAAGACTGCCATACGGCTGTTTCAGAAGCTCGCCTCTGCCACGGTGACCGATCTCCCCTGCGAGTTCTCCATCAACCTGTATCACGATGATGTGATATCCATTCAGGCATTCTGCCTGATGCAGTTCGGTATCATGTCGGAAACCTGCATCCGGAAGCTGGAAGCTGACGATACCTCCAAGCATACAAGCTGTCAGATTCGGACACTGACCAAGCCCGAAATCGCAATGAACTGGGATGAAGTGTGGAACGCAACGCATCAGATTATTATCCATTTGCAGGAGAGCCCTGTTTTCTACCCAGGAACCGAGTTCACCGAGGAAGTATACAGAGATTTCTACATGGATGAAGGAACCCATCTGCTGGCAGCCTATGATCAGGACAGGCTTGCCGGAATCATGGAGTGGAATGCAGAACCCTGTGAGCTGCTGCCGTTAGGAGAAGCATCTGTGAATGTCGGCGAAGCCTATGTTTTCCCCGAATACAGAGGCTCAGGGCTGGCAGAACAATTGCTTCGCTGTGCCGAAAAGGAAGCCTTTGCAGCAGGTAACCGCTGGATGTGGGTGCAGCACGGCACAGCCAATCCGAATGCCTGCGGTTTCTGGAACAAGTATTTTCAGACCTGCCAGTACGAACTGGTGCGTCGTATAGAAATTGTGCATACTTGACAGCACATGGAAAGGACAAAATGATAATTCTTGAAACAGAACGGTTATATATTCGTGAGATGACCGACAGCGATTTCGATGCGCTGTACGCTGTGCTTGCAGACAGCGACATCATGCAGCACTATCCTTACACATTTGATGTAAACAGAGTGAAAAACTGGATCACCAGAAATCAGGAGCGGTATACACGGGATGGCTTTGGTCTGTGGGCTGTTTGCCTCAAAGACAGCGGTGAAATGATCGGCGACTGCGGCCTGACGCTGCAATTGATCGATGGTCAGCAGTTGCCGGAGATCGGCTATCACATCCGTAAGGATCAGCAGCACCGTGGTTATGCCAGAGAGGCTGCCACCGCTGTGCTTGACTGGGCCTTTGCGCACACATCCTATCCTGCTATATACTCCTATTGCAAGTACACCAATGTGCCTTCCTACCGGACAGCCGAAGCCATTGGCATGCGTTTTTTGAAGACATATCCGGATGATGCCAACGAGATCACGCACGTGTCTGCAATCACCAGGAAGGAATACTTGCTGATGTCGGCAGAACGAAAATCGTCCCAGATGGTGATGATACAAAAAGCCGACCATACCAATTTTCACACTGACTCGTTCAGCCGAGGAGACAATCAATTTCTATCTGGCGATGGGCTGCCAGCTGAGCCCATCCCCCATTCCTGCCATGGTTGAGGATGAGCCATGGGATATTCAGCTGGAATACAGAATAGAGGATGCACACTGATGAACTACAGAGTTGTTGATCTGGATACCTATTACCGCAAAGGCGTTTTCCGGCACTTCACACAAGATTGCAATTGCTCCACCGCCATTACCCATCGGGTAGATGTGACGCCGCTGGTGGAATTTTCACATAGAACAAGCACCAAGTTCTATGTGAATTTCCTGTATGTGCTGGCCAAAGCACTCAATGCCCGCGAGGACTACCGTCTGTCCTGGCGATATGACACGCAGGAACTGATCGTGTGGGATCAGATCAATCCTACACAGTACATTTTCCACGAGGATACCGAGACTTTCACCATTGCCTACACCGAGTATCACCCGGACTATGCCACCTTCTACCGCAACGCCATGTCGGACATCGAGAAAGCGAAGCAGACTCGCGAGTATGGACTGGATGCTGCCAACCATCCCAACTGGTTCGACGCCTCTGCCATTCCGTGGATCTCCTATGATTCCCTCACGCTTGAGCTGCCGGACGGCTACCTGTACTTCAATCCAATTGTCAACTGGGGTAAATATCGTGAAGAGAACGGTCGGATGATGATGCCTGTCAGTCTCCGTCTGAATCACGCCGCGGCAGATGGCTATCTGCTGGCGAAGGCCTATCTGCTGTTGGAAGAAGAGATTGCAGCACTATGTGGAGGCATAGTGTGAACGGCCAAAATCCGTTAATAATCACGAAAGACGGTCGATGCATTTCAAGCACCGGCCGCCCTTTTTCATTTACATGTTATTTCAGCACACCGAAGCAAACCAGCAGTCCGATCGCTGCCAACACCGCACCCACAATGCGGGTGACCATCACGAATGCTGGACTTTCTTCTGCTGAGCCCAACAGCTTCCAGCGTTCTGTTGCCTTCCATACGCCGTGTGGGCGCAGGATCAGCAAAATGCCGATGATGGCCAACAATACGCCTCCGATAACAGCTTGTGACATTATTTCTTCCTCCTCTGCATTCACGCTTGCCAAACGCATCGAACGATCTCGCTGTTTATACCCTGATATAACCCAATACCGTTGAAAACAGGCACGAACCCGCATTTTTCCAGCACGGCGCAGGAGGCTTTATTATCAGCCAGACAAATGCCGTATATCTCTGCCAGCCCGGCTTCCTTGGCCATCACAGGCAGGAACGCCTTGACTGCCTCCGTTGCGTATCCGTTCCCGGTATATCTTTGCGCGATGTGATAGCCAATCTCCCATTTCCCGTTCTCCATCGGTACCAGCTGAACATATCCGGTATTGTCATTTGTTGCTTTCACAATGATCGGATATACCAGCGGACCTTCAAAGGAACCGTATTGCGAGATCAGAAACGCAAGGACTTTTTCCGCTTCTTCTACCGTTTCCCACACTTCATCCGGAACAAACCTTCTGTTGTCCTCATCGACAGAGTTTTCCTGAACGACCTGTGCCATGTCCATGGTGAACTCTGTGATGATCAGTCTTTCGGTTTCGATTCTCATGCTTATGATTCCTGTTCTCCGTTGATATTGCGGATGTATTCTTCTGCCGGGATCATGGGCATTTCCAATCCGGCAATCGTTTCCTCAGACAAGGTCAGCGAGACACCGTACTCTTTTCCGGCGTTTTCAAAGCGCTTCAGCAGCGGGTCTGCCACGATCGCGGCCTCCGGCACGTTCATCAGCGGCGTCTCAGGGACGCAGATCATGTCAGGATCGCCAAAGCAGGTCTTACACATATGCTTCAGCCCGTCAAAATTGCCCTCCCAGTGCGGGAAACCGCAGCCGCAGATGACGAGCGTATGCATGCGGGAAAAATCAACCAGCGGTTCATGGCGAACCGTGCCGTCCGCTTCCTGCATCATCTTCATCTTGACCAGCGGGATGGTGCGGTCCAGAACAGCCTTCAGGTGGGAAGGCATGCCATAGCAGTACAAGGGGAAGCTCCAGACGATCAGATCGGCGTCCCGGTACAGGTCCAGAATGGCGTTTTGATCATCATTGATGACGCAGTGGCCTTCCTCCTTGGCCCAGCAGCCGAAGCATCCGCGACAGGGAGCGATCTGCTGTTCGATCACGTTAACGATGTTCACCGTGTGTTCGCCTTCAGCATTAAAACCCTTCAGGAAGGCTTCTGTCAGTCTGAATGTGTCGCTTTTCTTCTTTGGGCTTCCGTTCAAGACAAGTATTTTCA
>JAUNQH010000019.1:24101-37924 GCA_030536295.1 Clostridia bacterium
GAACATATCCTCCTTTGGGGATAGGAGCTTCAGCTTTTCCACCGTTTCAGCGTAGGAAACAGCTTCTCGCAATAGGCTTTCATTTCCTCGTTGGTCATACCGGCCTGAGCGCCATACTGGCTGCACATGTCGATGTATTCCTGCATGGATACCTTGTCGATGAATTCTCCATTCACATAGCAGTATTTGCAGTAATCGGGATTCGGGTTGCCGTCAGCATCTGTGCCGAAAACCTCTTCGGATGCCATGGGCATTCCGCAGCTCTGGCTGATCTTTGCTGACGGCCATGTCCAATACCCGTTATACTGATATCCGTCATGTCCGCCCACCAGCAGATGCTCCGACGGAGCAAAGCCGACCGCCTTCAACGCCTTGATGCGTTCCACTGAGTAGATTGGCGCTTTGGTCACGATACCATGACTGCCCAGCAGTTCATCCGTGTGCGGTGCAATCAGGCCGAATATCTCAGTCAGCACCGATGCTGTTTCATACCGGCTGCCCACATCCACCCGCAGGATGCACATGCCGTTGAACGCATCCTCCGACACGCGATAGCAGAGCTCAACCGTACCGATGATCATGCCGGTCTGCTTCTCGATGATCGTCATTCGTGCGAACCAGCCGTTTTTGTAGGAGTAGTCCCAGAAGTTCAGCGCCTTCTGCATGCGTTCGCGGGTGGTGTAATAGAAATTGTCGCCGTGGCAGTTGTCGCTGTTGAAGAACGGCAGGGCGTTCAGGTCGCTGTAGATCGGCAGCAGGCTTTCCAAATCGTCCTGCTGCGTCAGGCGGAGAAGATACCGGTCGTTCTCCAGAATGGGGCATACTTCATAGATTGGTGCCATAGGTAGTTGCCCTCCTTTGGTCAGCGCAATTCGTACACAATAAATATCATACAGAGATATTCGGTTTCCGCAAGGTGCTTCCTGCCAAGTTGCGCAGAATAGCACCTAAGTTGCATAGGCTAAACAGCTTAACCGTGGTTTTCGTCCACTTGGGTCAGAAGCCATTGACGGCATTTGTTGCAAATGCTATTCTCCCGTCTACTGCACATGTTGCAGCAAAAAGATGAAACGACGGGAGGGATCCGCATGAGCAAATGGATCGAAATCGGACCGCGTTGGAGATCGGAACAGGCGGATCAGGTGATGGAGTTGCTGCAGGACAAGCATATACCCAGCCGGGTGATACCGGAGGAATTCTCGTTCATGAACCGGATGATGCTTCATCGCGATCCTGACCGCCGATGGCCGATCGTGGTGCGTAAGAAGGATTGGCAGCAGGCCGTTGATATCCTTGCAGAGGAGGAGATGCTGAATATGGCGATGTTTGACCGGACAGAATAAAATGGTTTTGACTTCTGTCGTTCAGTTACATTACCGGAAAGGTAAAATCGTCCGATAAGAATCAGCCATTCCCTCTTGCATCAGGAAACCTTCTCTGTTATAATAACGTTGAACTCAATTTCAATGAATCAGCATTCAACGTTATGGAGGCTTGCCATGTTTATCGGACGTCAACAGGAATTGCAGCTTCTTCGGCAGGAACTCGCTTGTGATCAGCGGGCGATCCTCGTTTACGGAAAACGCCGTGTAGGCAAAACGACCCTGATCAAAAAAGCCATCGCCGACGCAAACTGCAAAGCTGTCTATTTTGAATGTGTGAAAGGCACCATGCAGGAGAATATCGACAGCTTTGTACAGGAGCTTATGCGAGTGGAGATTCTGCCGGTTGTGTTGTCGTTCACCAGCTTCGCGGATGTGTTTGCCTATCTGAACACGCTGCCCCGTAGCTTTGTCATTGTCATTGACGAATATCCCTATCTGAAATCCATGAGTGATTCCGATGCGGTGGATTCACTGTTCCAGAACATCATTGACAACAAGCTGAAGAACATTCGGCTGATTCTCTCCGGCTCCCACATCGGCATGATGAAGGACATGCTCCGCGAAGGCAATGCATTGTATGGGCGGTTCCATGCCGTCATCCGCCTGGTGGAACTGAATTACCTGGATGCATCCGGGTTCTATCCCGACAGATCCGCTTATGACAAGGTGGCGTTTTACAGCGTTTTCGGCGGTTCGCCTTTTATCAATGAGGCATTGAATGCCAATGAGACACTGCGGGAAAACATCATCCGCACCATTCTCAATCCCAACAATCCTGTATATCTCTATGCCAGCCAGCTGTTGCTTTCGGATTATTCCATCCGCATGAACGCGGAGCGTATCTTCGCGGTGCTGGGCAACGGCCGCAAGCGTTACTCGGATATTGAGAACCGGCTCGACGCAAACAAGACCGGTGCGCTGTCCAAGCAGATCAAATCTTTGATGGATCTGGAAATCATCCACCGGAACGAACCCATCAACAAACCCGGTGACAACAAGAAGTTTACCTTTGAGATCAACGACAACCTACTGCGCTTCTTCTTCACTTTTGTGTACAGAAGCGGCAGCGCATTGCAGATGCTGGGCGCTGATGCGTTTTACGAACAGTATGTGGAACCGGAACTGACGCAATTCGTTTCCCGCAGATTTGAGGGAATATGCCGGGACTGTTTCAGCCTGATGGTGCGCAGCGGCAAAATGAAAAATGTCCGCAACATCGGCAGCTACTATTACGATGATCCCCGTAATCGCAAAAACGGAGAATTCGATGTGGCTCTGGAACACGCCGATGGTTACAGCATCATCGAGGCCAAGTATTTCATCAAGCCCATGGAAATGGATGAGATCCATCGGGAGATCGGGCAGATCCGTGAGATCAACGAATTGGATGTAAAACAGATTGGTTTCGTTTCGGTTAATGGCTTTGCGGCGAAAGAGGATGGATGCCTTTATTATACCGGTGAAGATCTGTATGATCTGTGATTTCAAAAGAAGCAAATATGGCGAGATTGACTCTGACGACAACCGCAAACTTGTTTGTATTAGCAAAGGCTATCAATACAGAATGGCGATGATATCAAAACCGTATCGGAAAACCTCGGTCATGCAACGGTAGCATTTACGTTTGATGTATACGGTCATGTTACTGATGAAATGAAGCAGAAATCTGCAAACAGGATGCAAGCATTTATCGATTCAATCAGCGTGTAAAAAATCTCAATTGCGGTATGGTTGCGGTACAAAGGCAAATAAAAAGCCTTGAAATCCTTATGTTTCAAGGCTTTTCTATGTCGAAGTGGCGGGATTCGAACCCGCGGCCTTTTGGTCCCGAACCAAACGCGCTACCAAACTGCGCTACACCTCGTTGCTGGAGCCGATGAGGGGACTCGAACCCCTGACCTGCTGATTACGAATCGGCTGCTCTACCAACTGAGCCACATCGGCATATCCAGCAACGAAGATTGTATCAAAAAGAAATCCTTTTGTCCAGCACTTTTTTACGCGGTTTGATCACATCGCGTATTGCATGTAAACTTCCCCGTTCAGGTCCTTCCACAAGAATGTTCCGTTCTCCAGCGTCATGTATCCGTGAACGCTGTTTTCCTTCGGGATCGAGACCGAGCCCGGGTTCATAAATGTGATGCCGTCCTTCTCTTCGCACAGCGGCACATGCGTATGCCCGTACAGCAGGATATCCCCCGGCTGCAGCGGCGGCGGGTTGCCGATATTGTACCTGTGGCCGTGTGTGATATACATAAGCCTGCCGTTTACCTCCAGTACACCGAATTCCGTCAGTACCGGAAACGGCAGCACCATCTGGTCCACTTCCGCCTCGCAGTTGCCGCGCACACAGAGAATGCTGTCCTTCAGCTGTGACAGCAACACGATCACGCGTTTCGGATCATACTGCTCCGGCAGATCATTCCGCGGGCCGTGATACAGCAGATCCCCCAGCAGGATCAGCCGGTCCGCCTTTTCCTCCGCGAACCTTTCCGCCAGCTTTTCACACCAGTACGCGCTGCCGTGAATATCCGATGCGATCATATATTTCATACGCTTCATTCCTCTTCCAGCACTTTTTTATACGGCCCGATCATGCCGTCATTGATCTTTCCGCCCGCTTTGGCGCGAAGCTTTTTGTTGGTCATCAGCGCGCCGACCAGATACATCTTGACCATCGTTCCGCGCTTTTTCTGCGGGAAGTCATACTGCCCGTGCGATTTGAAGAACCGGTGATCCGCCCTCATCAGGCCCTGCATCAGCCAGATCAGATCCCGGAAGATCTTCATTCCGCCCACGCCGAGAAAATCTGACGGCTGAGTATACTTTTCCCGGACCGCATGGTCCAGCATCCTCGCCATCCGGTCGATCCCGCCGTCCGGGTCCTTTTCGTCACAGGCGACACCGGCAAGAAAATTACCGCCCACTTGCGCCCTGCCGTCGATCACCATACGCAGATTCTCCTCCGCCGACAGGTTTCCGTGCACCAGATACCCGAACGGCGTGCCCTCAGTCACCGTGCGGTGCCCGTTGCAGAACTGCCGGTCATCGTACAGCTTGAACCGCGCGCCCATGGAATGATCCTTTATGCTGAACGCGATCACGATGGCATCCGCCGTCTGGATCTTTTCCCTCAGGAACGCGTCAAACCCGTCCTTATAAATGCAGGTTCCGTCCGCGGCGCAGTTGAAGCAGGAGATGCACCCGCCCCGGAACGGGAATTCGCGGATATTGACCACCTCCGATTCCATGGGCAATACGGCGCGGAAGCGATCGATCATAACGCGCAGCGCGTCATCATTCTCCTGCAGATCGGCAACGATCACGGTACGCGCGCCGGGCTGCTTCGCGCAGGGTTCCGGCACGGATGCCCGTTCACATTTCCCGCCGGATACCGCCGGCGCGTCCGTTTCATAGATATTGTGCTCCGTGCACCACAGTACATGATCGAAAAACCGAAGCGCATCCTGCCGGCCTTTTTCGGTCAGCA
Source organism: Clostridia bacterium (assembly GCA_030536295.1). Classification (GTDB taxonomy): domain Bacteria; phylum Bacillota; class Clostridia; order Christensenellales; family Aristaeellaceae; genus Aristaeella. The sequence continues at coordinate 28,977 of JAUNQH010000019.1, forward strand.
GGTCATCCATATCCGCGGACAGACCCCGGATCTGCTTCATGCCAAGATCCGCGCAGTTGTCCCGGATATACCGGTGCGCCGTCACATCGTAAAAATGCTTGGATGTCGTGATCTGCGTCGCGATCTTCCCGTTCAGATCAACATCGCTTTCTTTGACAAGCTCAATAAAACGATGCAGCTGGGAAGGCGCCAGGAATGTGTATACCGGATAGGAAAACAGGATCATATCCGCCCTTTTCAGCGCGTCCAGCGCGGGTGTCATGTCCTTTTCAAGTGTTTTGATGATCTTGCCGGCATGCACCGTCTCAAAGGTATGCTCCGGATGATGCTTCATGATATACAGCACCGTTTGCAGTGTGATGCTGTATTCACCCTTCGGGCTTCCGTTCACGACCGTGATATGCATGGAACATGTGCCTCCGTATCGGTTATATTCTCATAAAAAGTATATCACGGAAACGGCTCCGGGGCAAATTCCCGTCACCGGTAGATCATGCCGGGCATGGTCACTTTTTCGCACTCATCCGTTGCCAGTGCGAGATCTGCCCCGATCATGCACCCCGCCCGGACGATGTCCATACCGTAACGGCACCGCAGCCCGTCCACAGCCCGGTCCGCCTGTTCCCGCCGGTCCGCTGTCATCTCGTCATTGAAAAGATCCAGCTGACGCGGCAGGTTCGCGTCCTTCAGTTCGCAGGCCGTCACCGTAAGCGCGCGGACCGGACGTGCCCAGTCATAAGCGGCGCGGAAACGGTCATACGCCGCCTGCGCGATGATCAGCGGGCTCTGTGTCGGCCGGGTCAAAGGCACACGGTAGGAGCGCATCCACATTTCATTGTCCTTCACATACAGGAACACGACTCTCGTACGCAGGTCATGCCGGATCAACCGGTGCCCCACATCCTGCGCCAGCTCGTACAGCGCGCGCCAGATCTCGCCGTTGTTCTCCAGATCACGCACACCGGTCGCTCCGTGACCGATGGATTTCGGTTCCGGACGGTAATCCCGGTCCGCCACGGGATATCCGTCCTCCCCGCGGGCAAAGGAGCGGATCATATATCCGTTCTTGCCCAGCAGCCGCACCACCACATCCTCCGGCATCTCCGCCAGCTGGCCGATCGTCATGATGCCGAGCTTATACAGTTTCCGTGTTGTTGCCGGACCCACATACAGCAGATCGGATACAGGCAGATCCCGTGTTTTCTCGCGGTATGTGCCGCGCCCGAGCACCGTCACGGCATCCGGCTTTTTCATATCGCTGCCGAGCTTTGCCAGCGCCTTGGTAAAGGACACGCCGACGGAGACCGTCAGCCCCGTTTCCTCCCGTACCTGCCGGCGGATCAGTTCCGCCGTTTCCACCGCGTCATTTTCACCGCAGTCCAGCTCGATCCAGCATTCATCCATTCCGAAGGATTCGACCCTGTCGCTGTACCGCGTATAGATCCGGCGCAGCAGGTGTGAGTATTTCAGATACAGGTCATACCTGGGCGATACGATGATCAGCCCCGGGCAGGTCTGCTTCGCCTGCCAGTTCGCCATGCCCGTTTTCACGCCCCGGCGCTTGGCCGGATAGCTTGCCGTGAGCACGATCCCGTGCCGCTGCTCCGTATCCCCGCATACCGCCATGGCGGTATCCCGCAGTTCCGGACGTTCCACCATTTCCACGGACGCGTAAAAGCAGTTCGCGTCCGAGTGCAGCACCATCATCATATTCACCCCCGTCTGCATTATATGTCATTAACTGTGACATTTTCAAGCCTTAATTTCGATAAACGTCATTATTCAAGCCGTTTTCCCTTGACTTTTTATCTCATTCGGCATATACTGTTCACAGTTAATGACATTGTTAAAGGATGGGGATCGCTGTGCCGCGTAAAAGATCCGATTCATTTGACGCCGCTTCCGGGCTGGACGCGCGCATTCGCCGGCTGCGTACGCAGGCCGGTCTTTCACAGGCGGAGCTTGCCGCGGCGCTCGGGGTCGGCCGCAGCGCCGTCGCCAACTGGGAGGCCGGCCGCACGCGGCCGGATATCGCGTGCCTGCCGGCACTGTGCACCGCGCTGCGCGTATCCGTTTCCGCTTTTTTTGCCGGTGACGCGGCTGACCCGGATGAGCGTTCCCTGCTCCGCGTTTACCGTTCCCTCGGGCCGGAAGACAGGCATCTGCTGCTTTCCCTTGCCCGTACAGTCAGTGAGCATAAACGCCCGCCCGCTCCTGCGGCAAAGCCGGTCGATCTGCTGCTGCTTCCCTTCGCGGAAGACGCCGTCGCCGCCGGCACGGCCGATTACGGCATCGAGGGCCGGTGCGAGCCCGTTTACGTGCACAGTACACCGCTCACACGCCGTGCCGATATGCTTTTCCGCGTCAACGGCACCAGCATGGCCCCCGTTTATCCGGATCACTGTATCGTTGCCCTCTGCCGCGGCGGCAGCCGCATGGTGCCGGGCGATGTCGGCGTTTTCCAGGCGGACGGGGCGCTGTATATGAAAGAGTACCGGGAAGACGGGCTTCATTCCTTCAACCCGGCGTTCCCCACCATGGCCGCCGCATGCTATGACGAGATCCGCGCCGTCGGGCGTGTGATCGGTATTCTGGATGAGGATGACATCGCGGCGGAAAAAGAGATCGCCGCCTACCGTGCGGGAGGTGCGGCAGATGACGAAGTATAAAAAGCAGTATGTGGATGTGGATGTCGCCATGACGGCGGACGGCGTCATGCTGCCCCGCGTGATCCACTGGATCGATGATCAGACTTTTGAGATCACAAAGGTCCGGAGCATCACCCCCGCGCCGGCGTTGAAAGCCGGCGGTCAGGGAGACCGGTATACCATTCTCACAGAAGGGCATGAGCGTTTCCTGTTCTTTGAGCATCCCACCGACGCGGATCCGGAATCAAGCATCGGCCGCTGGTTTGTGGAAGCGCCTTATTATGAACCCGATCCGTAAAAAAGCGGAGCGTATCACACACGATACGCTCCGTTTTTCATCGGTCGGCTTATTCCTGCCGGGCCGCCCTGTTATTTACTTCACCAGCCGGATCACGTTCCAGCTCAGCTTCGGCAGCACAACGGTGAACATCCCGCCGTCCAGCTTTCCGCCCTTGCCGGATACCGGCTTCACATTGTCGGGATCACTTTCGGTGTTCACAGCCTTCACATCATCATGATGCAGCAGGATATGCTCGCCGGTCTTCAGTTCGCCGAAGGCGCGCAGGTCGCAGCTGAATTCAATATCATCCTCACTGTCGCGGTTTACGGCGAAGATCGTTACATTGCCCGCATCATCCATCGTCGCGGTCGCCTCAATATACGGAACCTTCTCATAGTCGCGGCAGTCATACACGGGGCTGTTCACGATCGGGCGCAGCGCGGTGCCGCGGCCGTACTTGCTGGCATGCATCAGCGGCCAGTAGATCGTCTGTGCCCACGCGCCGCCGCCGTTGCGGGTCATGATCGGCGCGATCACATTCACCAGCTGCGCCAGACACGCGACCTTCACACGGTCCGCGTTGCGCAGGAAGGTGATCAGCATGCTGCCGCACAGCAGCGCGTCCTCAAAGTTATATACATCCTCCAGCAGCGGCAGGGCACGGCCCCACTTGTCCGCCTTCCACACTTCCTGATCCTGCTGGTTGGAGTGATACCATACGTTCCACTCGTCAAAGCTCAGGTTCAGCTGTTTCTTCGCGTGTTTCCGGCCGCGCACGCAGTCGCAGATGGAGATGACTTCCTTGATGAAGGCATCCAGGTCCATGTTCCGCGCGAGGAAGCCGGGTGTGTCATTCGTGGGATTGCCGTAATACCGGTGCAGCGACACATAATCCACATTGTCATAGCACTCGTTCAGCATCTCATATTCCCACGCGCCGTAGGTAGGCATGTCATGCGCCGCGCTGCCGCAGGCCACGCATTCGATGGTGGGATCGACCCACTTCATGACCTTGGCTGCCTCATTGGCGATCCGCCCGTATTCATACGCGGTTTTGTGACCGATCTGCCACGGACCGTCCATCTCGTTGCCCAGGCACCACAGTCTGATATCAAGCGGATCTTTTGCCCCGTTTTTGATGCGCAGATCGGACCAGTAGCTTCCGCCCTTATGATTGGCGTATTCCACGACCTGCCGCGCCTCATCCGCCCCGCGGGTGCCGAGGTTCACCGCGTACATGACCTGTGAATCGGCCTTCTTCGCCCAGCTGCAGAATTCATGCAGGCCGACCTCGTTCGTTTCCGTGGTGGACCACGCCAGATCGAGCCGCTTCGGCCGCTGATCACGCGGGCCGATCGAGTCCTCCCAATTGAAGCCGGATACAAAGTTGCCGCCGGGATAGCGCACCACCGGCACGCCCAGCTTTTTCACCAGATCGATCACGTCCGTACGGAATCCGTTCTCATCCGCGGTCGGATGATCCGGCTCGTAGATGCCGCCGTATACCGCGCGGCCCAGATGTTCGATAAAGCTGCCGTAGATCCGCGGGTCGATCTGACCGATCGCGTAGTCTTTGTCCAGGATCATGGATGCCTTTTTCATTTTTTCAACCCCTTATAAAAATATCATGAACGATAATGTATGCACTGTTCACAGTATACACCGCCGGCGTATGAAACGCAAGAGGTATCTCTGTCTTACCGTTTGATCGCCTGGTCGGCGGGGATCAGGATCCTGGTCTCGCATCCGTTGCCGGGGCTGCTGATGATCTCCATCGAGGCGTGGCTCATGCTCGCGAGGCGGTCGCGCACGTTGCCCATGCCCACATGGCTGCGGTTATCCTGCTTCACGGGCGCGTTCATATCAAAGCCCACCCCGTCATCCTTCACGGTCACCAGGAATCCCTTATCCGTCTTCTCGGTGGAGATGCGCACCGTGCCCGGGCATTCCTTTTCACAGATGCCGTGCTTCACGCTGTTCTCCACAATGGGCTGCAGGCTCAGCGCCGGCAGTGTGAATCCGGTCTCCCGGATGTCATATTCAACATTCAGCTTATCGCCGAAGCGCCGCTGCTCCAGCTCCAGATAGATCCGCACATGGTCCAGCTCGCGGCTGACGGGGATCGGCGTGCTGATCTTCAGGGAGTCCAGGTTCATACGAAGGTACTGGGAGAATTCGACTGTCACTTCTTCCGCCGCCTCCGGATCCTTGCGGCACAGGTTGCTGATGGTCGTCAGCGAATTATACAGAAAATGCGGCTGGATCTGGCTGATCATGATGGCGACATTCTGCTCGGCCAGCTTTGCCTCCTGTTCCTTCAGCCTGCGCTGGCGCTGCAGATGGATATTGCTCTGAATGATCATGATGGCGATCACCATGGCCGTATGGGTCAGGTTGGTCTTCGGGAAAAGCATCTCGATGCCGGATCCGATCACGGGCAGGATCTCGTACTGCAGCCACAGAAAGCGCTCACCCCGGCGCATGCGCGTTGTGAAGATATAGTAGTTCAGCACCGTCAGCACAAGCAGCGCGCCCAGATAGACCAGCGGATAGAATGCTTTCTTGACCAGCTCGCCTTCCGGTGAAATGGTGAAAATGAATCCCGTAAAGCTGTTGACGATCACCGTCACGATATACAGCAGCATCAGATCAAAAAGAACGCGGTTCAGGATCCCCGCAAGTTTTCCCTCCAGCTTTTGTTCAAAGCGGAAATACTGCCAGAAGCAGAACAGCGTGATCCCCTGCACGATATAGTAGATCGTTGTCAGCGTAAGATGCGTTCTGACCTTGTCCGCCATTCCGGAAACGGACCAGGTGCACAGGTCCAGAAAAATGACCAGGTGCAGCATACAGATAAAGCGCAGCAGCGCGTGATTGGCGCGGGATTCGTTTCTCTCAAGGATGCCTGTCATCAGCTGGATCAGCAGCACAGCCATGCAGAACAGGTCCAGCGTGATATTCAGCATGTGGTCGGCCGGTATATTCTCCGGACCGTACAGATCCACCTGCACGATACACAGGCCCAGGCTGATCGTCAGCAGGATGAACACGATATACTGAAACAGAGTATTTTTTTCCGTAAAGCGGAGCTGTTTATCAAACATTGCGTTTCCCTCCCGGTTCCGGCGTTACGGTCATTTTACCCTTTTCGGCGCGCTATTGCAACCGCCGTGAAAAGCGGCGCGGAACATCCGTTCCGCGCCGCCGGTCCGCTTTTGAGTTTTCAGATCTCTTCGTCCGTAAAGTTCAGATACTTGCCCGCGATATATCCGGTCTGTCCGTTGTATTCCACCTTGGCGTAATCACCGTTGCTGAGCACATAGTAGGTCGCGCCTTCCGGGATCACGCAGATCACATCCGTACTTCCGGCATCGGTATACAGTTCAATACTTTCAAGCGCTGTGCAGGTGCCGCGGTTCAGATAAGCGGCACCGCAGCAGGCGCAGTATTTTTCGGCGGCATCCGCGGGCAGGCAGTTTTCCGTATCGACGACCGTGGGTCTGCTGATCATATGGCGTGAATGTGTTCCGTTACTGTTGCTCACCCATTCCGTCCAGTCATCCGCCGCCACCCGATCCAGTTCAATATAGTCATATTCGACTCCGCAAACCGGGCATCCCAGGGCCGCGACCTTATATCCTTCCTCTTCATCAATAATGAGTTCAAGAAGGGCGTCCTTCACTTCACAGTCCCGGCCGGTCGCGCGTTCATCAATAAGCTTGCCGCATTCCGGGCAGCCAAGATACTGCGTGCTGCATCTCTCGAAAAGGACTGCGTCCGTCTGCGGATGCTGCTTTCCGGTGGTCTGGATCCCGCTCTTCTGAGCAAGGCAGCGTGAGCATAGATATGTTGTCCGGATTTCTGTACATGATTCAAACGGCGGATAATTCTCCGGATCGGTATACCAGTCATGGCCGGCCGGATCGGCGCAGGGCTGCTCATATCTCAGACCCCTGACATCGTTCTGTCCGATATGCCCCTCGATACCGTTATATCTCACATAAGGCCGCTCGCCGTTTTCGAGGATCTCATAATAAGCCCCTGCCGGGATCTCACCCACGGTCTCGCCCTCAGCGCTGTATATGGTGATCGCATACGTTGCAAGCGCGATGCCGTGCTCGATATACATGCTGCCGCAGACGGCGCATTTCGTGGGATCATCTGCGGAGCGTACACAGCTTCTGTGCTGTACGACTGCCGTATTTTCCTTCCAGTAGCGTGAATGGCTTCCGTCACCCATGTACTCCCATTCGGACCATTCATTCTCCGGAATATATTCCTCGCTGAAGCTGCTGTAGTATTCCCCGCACACCGGGCATCCGAGCGTATAGCAGGTGAGCAGTTTCCCATCCACAGTCTTCGTCCAGGTCTCAAGGAGCGCATCCTTGGTGCATTGTTTGCCTGTCTCGCGTGAAGAAAGGAGAGCACAGCATTCCGGACACCCGAACCATTCCTTCTCGCAGGTGGCATACATCAGCTTGTCCGTCCTCGGATGGTCCTTTCCTGTCATAACAACACGCCAGCGGGTCTTGAAGCAATTGGTGCATATCTGTTCTTCTTCGGTATGCGTGCAGTAGTGGAAGATCATTTCATCTTCCGTGACCCAGTTGTGCCCCTCCGCGGCTGTACACGGCTCCGTGACGGTTTCAACATACTCCTCCTCACCGGCAAGCATGGATCCGACATCGACCCGCTTTACTTCCTTCCAGACCTTCCCGCATTCCGGGCAGCCGAACCGCATCGTTGTTTCCACGGTTTCTTCATTATAATAGTTGAAGCCCAGGAATACGTCCTTTGTCTGACACTCGTCGCCCTCCTCGGTCTTGAACACCTGACCGCAGCTCGGGCAGCCCCATTCCTTCAGCGCGCAGGTGTCGGTCAGCAGCGTATCCGTGGATGTATGCGCGCCGCCTTCCTCCGTGAAGTAATCCTCATAGCCGCAGAACTTGCAGTGCCAGAATTCATGTTTTGCAAAGCAGTCTTCATAGCACTTTTCGTCATCCCGAACAAACTCATGCGTTCCGGGAAGCTCGCCCCGTTCCGGACAGAATTCCGGGCTGCACGCGTATGCTTCCTCTTCGCTCATATAGATAATATTCCAGATCTTGCCGCAGCGTCCGCAGCCTTCCGCAAACTGGTTGTACGCCAGATAGCCCAATCCCACGTCATGCGGTTCAGGACATCCGTTCAGATTGGTCCTGTCGATCAGGGTATATGTTTCTCCGCAGCCGGCGCAAAGGATCGTTTTGTAAAGATCCCCGCATTCGCCGCTCATGCTGAGCATCGTTCCGCCGAGGCCATAGTGCGTGCAGCCGTATTTTTCAGGCGTATTGGGATCAAGTTCGCACTCGTAGCAGGGATTCTGTCCGCACACAGGGCAGTTGTAGCTGTAGTATACGCTGGACGGATACTGTGTCACGGCGGTGATCGTATAGTGACTGCAGGGCTCGCCTGTTTCGACCTCGTCATAGAACTCGATGCCGCAGTCATGGCAGTACCATGTCTGCAATTCATACCCGCAGGAAGAATCTACGGATTCAATAAACTCGACATTATGACCCGCGTACTTATAGTACCAGTGGCATTCATCACAGTGAGCGCCGTGATAAGCATCGACTTTACCGCCGCTGCATGCCTCGGTCTCCGTAATAATGCGGAAGCCTCTCTTGCTGTCCGCATCCAGGATCCACACCTTCCGGCTGTGTGTCCCGTCTTTGTTGGGCTCCCATTCGGTCGTACGGGCGACCAGTTCCGCATTGTACGGTTTGCCGCCGATCATGATCACCGCGTAGCTGTAATGGCACAAAGGACAATAGAAGACGGAAGTGCCGTCCTCAAGCTCCTTCAGTTCGGTCTCGCACGGTTTTGTAATGCCTTTCCGTCCGAGAGTATACTTGGTGTGGGTTCCGTCTCCGTTGCTGACCCATACGGTACGGGCACCGAATACGCGTCCTCCGCCGCTCGAGGTATGCGCGGGCCGCAGCGGGATCTTCTTTTCATACTGCCACAGGCGGCTCACC
>JAUNQH010000019.1:37934-38537 GCA_030536295.1 Clostridia bacterium
TTGTCGGTCTGGTCGCCACGCCGCTCACGGGCATGCCGTGCTCCGACTGCAGCGCACGGAGGGACGCGGTCGTTTCCGCGTCAAACACACCGTCCTGACCGGGTTCCAGATCAATATCCTTCATCATCTTCTGAAGCACGATCACCTCATCCCCGGTGTCGCCTTCCTTCAGAATGCCATCTTCCAGATAAACCGCTTCTGTTTCATTCACGCCGCACATGGAGCAGGTACGCTGCTTCTCGCCGTCCGCCTCCGCTGTCGGTTCGGTGATGATGACCCAGTCGCTCCAGTCATGATCCAGGATCGGCGTATACTGCGTTTCATTCTGTTTGCACACGGAGCAGGTCCGCTGTTTCATGCCCGAATGCTCACAGGACGCCTCACGCGTATCCTGCCACTGCCCCCATGTATGCCCTGTCGCAGGTGCGCCGGCGCGCTTCTGTGTTTTTCCGCAGTTCGAACATTTGCGTTCTTCCACGGCCGTCTCGGTACAGGTCGCCGGTTTGGTTTCTTTCCAGCTGCTCCACTTATGCCCTGTCGCGGCAATGTCGCGGGTCTCGCTCTTTTTGCACAGCGAGCAGGTGCGCTTCTCCGTGCCCTTCT
>JAUNQH010000020.1 GCA_030536295.1 Clostridia bacterium
TGCTCTTCCTGCTTCTGTTTCTTCTTCTTTTCTTTCTGCTGCTCTTCCTGCTTCACTTCGACCTGTCCCTCCTGGACCTCGGTCTCTTCGGCAAAAGCCAGGGTGAAAACCAGAGCCAGGGCCATCAGCAACGCAACGATCTTCTTCATGACACTTTTCCTTTCTGCTGTTACATGTTGATTACTTGTATGTCGCGGAGAGGATCAACCGCAACGGTTGTAAAATATAGCATATCCGGCAACTGTTTGCAAGCCTTTGAAAAAAGCCGGATACGTTGATTTTTCTTCATTTGTTCAATGGTATTTCAGCCATATTGCATACCATATTCAACATTGCGTGCAAGGCAATGTAACCGTTATTTTTGATAAAGTTACTTTTCCCGGCAATATCTCCGGCATCAGTTTGTTGTTGTAACAAAAATTTAATGATTTTTGTTGACATAAACCTCTCCGTTACCGGAGATAACGCGTACCTGCTCCTGCTGACGCTGCCGCCGGCGTTGTCTCCGGGCGGTATCACGGTATTGAGGAGATCAGGAAGGTCATTATGATCGGAAAACGATCATTGAAAACGGCTTCCCCGCTTTGGGAGAAGCCGTTTCTTCAGTTTTCCGTTTATTCCGCGCGGTCCGCGAACTGGCTCCGGTACAGGGAGGCGTACAGTCCGTTCTGAGCCATCAGCTCATCGTGTGTACCCATTTCCATGATGTCGCCATCCTGCATATACATGATGCGGTCCGCGTCGCGGATGGTCGACAGCCGGTGTGCAATAACAAAGGATGTGCGTCCTTTCATCATTTCAGCCATAGCCTGCTGGATCAGCACCTCGGTACGTGTATCCACGGAGGATGTTGCCTCGTCCAGGATCATGATGGGCGCCTTGCTCAACATGGCCCGGGCGATGGTCAGCAGCTGCCGCTGGCCCTGAGCGATATTGCCGGCGCCTTCCTGCAGCACAAACTGGTATCCGCCGGGCAGCGTCCGGATAAACGCGTCCGCGTGAGCCTGCTCTGCGGCACGGATCACTTCCTCATCAGTGGCGTCCAGCCGGCCATAGCGGATGTTCTCCATAATGGTGCCGTTGTAAAGCCAGGTGTCCTGCAGCACCATGCTGAAGATCTCGCGCAGGCGTTCCCGCTTCATGTCGCGGCTGTCCACCCCGTCGATCCGGATCGCTCCGCCCTTGACATCGTAAAAGCGCATGATCAGGTTGATAAGGGTCGTCTTTCCGCAGCCGGTCGGACCGACGATCGCGGTCTTCTCACCGGGGTTGACCTTCACACACAGGTCATGGATCAGCGTTCTGTGCGGCTGATAGCCGAAACGGACATGGTCAAACTCCATGCGCCCCTTCAGTTCCGCGGGGAAGGCGCCGGGCTCCGGATCCTGCGTTTCCTCTTCTTCGTCCAGGAACTCAAACACACGGGTTGAAGCGGCACGGATGGTCTGGATGATACCGGTCACGGACAGCGCCTGTGTCACGGAGGAGGAGAACTGGGTCAGATACTGGGTGAAGGCCTGGATCATACCGATGGACAGTCCGCCCGCGATCGCCATCAGGGCACCGCAAAGGCAAACCAGCGTGTAGCCCAGGTTGGTGGTGTTCTGGATCACAGGGGAAAGCACATCGGCCAGGAACATTCCCTTTCTGCCGGCATCGTACAGTTCTTCGTTCTTTTCTTCAAACCCGGCCGTCACGGTCGCTTCGCGTCCGCATACCGTGACCACGTTATGGCCGGCATAGTATTCCTCCACATAGCCGTTGATCTCTCCCGTCAGCTGCTGCTGACGGTCGATCTCCTTCTGACTTTTTCCGGCGATCCTGGAAGCAAGGAACAGTGCCACAGGAATCACAGCCAGGCCCACAGCGGTCAGGATACCGTTGATGGACAGCATCGTGTACAGCAGCACGATCACCGTGAAGACCGCGTTGATCACCTGGGTCAGCGTCTGCTGCAGGGAAGCGGAAACGGTGTTGATATCATTTGTGACCCGGGACAGGATATCCCCGTAGGAATGCGTGTCGTAATAGTTCAGAGGCAGCCGGCTCAGTTTTCTGCTCACATCGCCCCGCAGCTTTTTTACGGCGTTTTCCCCGGCGGATGTCATCAGCAGGGACGCCAGATAGGAGAACACGGAGCTCAGCAGATACGCGGCGCACATCAGGATCAGACCTGTCACAAAGCTGATCGCGCGATCACCGGTCACATCATGGCCGAGGATCTTGCCCATGGCATCGATAGACCATCCCATATACAGCGGCGCCAGCGAAAAACAGGCGACCTGCAGGAAAGACAGGACCACGGAAAGGATCACACGGCCGCGCCAGGGGCGCATCAGACCAAGCAGGCGGGAAACGGAGCGGTTGCTCTGAACTTCGTTTGCGGTTTTGATCTCACTCATGTTATTCCGCCTCCTTTCCGAGCTGGCTTTCCGCGATCTCACGGTAGACCGGGCAGGAAGCCATCAGTTCCTCATGTCTGCCGATGCCCATGATGTTGCCGGAATCGATCACAACGATCCGGTCGGCATCCATGACGGTGGAGATCCGCTGGGCAACGATGACCGTGGTGCACATCCGGCCTGCCGTCTGCTCTTTCAGTGCCGCGCGCAGCGCCTTGTCCGTCCGGAAATCCAGGGCGGAGAAGCTGTCGTCAAACACATAGATCTCCGGCTCCTTCACCAGTGCCCTGGCTATCGCCAGCCGCTGGCGCTGTCCGCCTGAGAAATTGGATCCGCCCTGCGCCACGGGGGCATCAAACTGCCCTTCTTTCTGCATTACAAAATCGTAGCTCTGAGCTGTCCGGACGGCCGCTTCAACGGCATACTCATCCGCCCCTTCCCGGCCAAAGGAGATGTTGCTGTCGATCGTGCCGGTAAACAGGTTGGCCTTCTGCGGCACGAAACCGATCTTTTCACGCAGCTCTTTCTGCGGCCACTCGCGCACGTCGACTCCGTCCACAAGAACACGGCCGGCTGTGACATCATACAGTCTGGGGATCAGGTTCACGATACTGGTCTTGCCCATGCCGGTACCGCCGATCACGGCGGTTATCTCGCCGGGTCCGGCTTTGAAGCTCAGATCGTTGACGGCCGGAACGCTGCTGCCGGCGTAGGTGAAGGACACATGATCGAACTCCAGCGTACCCTTCACGCCGGTTTCCCGCGCGGGGGTTTCCGGATCACGGATGGGATTCACCGAATCCAGGACTTCCTTGACACGGCGTGCGGAGGTGGAAGCCCTGGGCAGCATGATGAACACATAAGTCAGCATGATGGCCGCGACCATGATCTCCATCACGTAGCTCACAATGCTCATGACTTCGCCGGTGGTGTAGTCGATGCCCTCATAGGCGCTTTCCCTGACCGCCATGAGCATCACGGCGCCGGCAGTCAGCGACAGGATCACTGTCAGCAGCGGCATCACGAGCTGCAGCAAACGCTGGCTCTTTTTGCTCATCTTTGTGTAGTCTTCACTGACCTTATCGAACCGTTTCTCTTCAAAAGCGGTCGTGCCGAAGGCGCGGATCACGCGGGCACCGGTCAGTTTCTCCCGCGTCATCATATTGATCCGGTCCATGGTTTCCTGCATGCTGATGTTCAGCGGCAGCGAAAAGCGGCCTATCACCAGCAGCACGACAGCCATCACAGGAATGCTGACGATCAGCACCCGGGACAGGGTCGGGCTCTGGGAAAAGCTGAGCGCGATCCCCACCAGACACATGACCGGCGCGCTGATGGCGACGGACAGGCACTGGTTCAGAAACAGCTGAAGCTGGCTCACGTCGCTGTTGGTGCGCGTGATCAGGGATGAAGTTGAAAATTCGTCCATCTGGGTCTGGCTGAAGCACGTTACCCGGTCAAACACATCCGAACGCAGATCCCGGCCGATGCCGTTGGAAATATCCGCGCTGAAACGGCTGGTCATGATCCCGAAGAAGATGCCCGCGCCGACCAGAAGAAGCATCAGCCCGCATACGGAAAAGACCTGCCCCTTGTCGCCCTGCGGGATCGCGCTGTCCACCAGCACGGCGAGCAGACGGGGCCAGCCCATGGTACACACCGTGGTACCGAGTACAGTCAGGATCAGAAACAGCAGTTTTTTCCTGTATCCTTTCATGGCCTGAAATACGATCTTCACTTGTTTACAGCTCCTTCCGACAGAAAACTCTCCTGAAACCGGTTCAGAACGGAGTTGATTTTCCGTTAAAGATAATCATAACACGGAAAGCGAACAGGGTCAACGAAGAAACGGTCCGGATTCGTGTCAGTACTACCGGTCTTCACAGTTCTTGTCCGCGTCTGTTTCCCGGCATGACTGTTCTTTCCCCGTGGGTCTTACTCAGCATTCAGGAGTTCCGGGTGAATTGCGGTCCCGCGGTCGTTTTCCGTTCTTCCGGGTATTCACCCCGCTCCGGCTGACGCGTGACGCGAACCGCGGCGGGCAGGCATCAGAACTTCCGAAGCGCTGAATATTTACAATTCCGCCTTTCCGATGATACAATACTGTCAGCTGAAGCAGATCTATCTCATTGATGACACAGAACTGTCCGCAGCACAGGTGAGGATCGGGATCTCTGTTTTCAGCATCATCAACAACACAACCGGAGGAAAGCATGAAACGTATTCTTACCCTGTTCATCACACTGACCCTGATGCTGAGCGTGACGGCGAATGCCCCGGCGGAACGGCTGGGTGACAGTGAACTGCCGGATATCTTCTATCAAAGCAATATTGATGTTACCGGGCTGATCTCCGTATTTCCGGACGGCGTGACAGAGGTCACTTCAAAAACCCTGACCTGCTATAACGGCGCCCCGGAAAACACGCTGGATTTCACGCTGTATTTCATGAACGGGGCGGATGATCTGCCGTTCGTCAACGTGGAAGATGTCCCGGTGATCCTGGATGCCGCGTACAACGTTCCCGATGATGTCGGAAACCGCTACACAACGGATATCATCGGCAGTTCTCTGTATATCTCACGTGAAAACGGTTCTTTCGCGGTATTTGATTTTTCTGATCAGACGATCTGCTTTGATAACCGCAGCATGTTTGTCGCGCCTGCCGGCGTTACCGCCTGGCTGGACCTCACCAATTCGGAAAGCAAAGCCTGCGCGCCCGCGGATGCGCTTCTGTCCATGAGCGTGACCTATATGCGGACCGGCAAGATGAGTGAATTCCGTCTCGGAGACTATCAGATCCCGATGCTCCTGATCGATCATACGGGCTATGTCCCGCTGCAGACGATCAGTGACCTTTTCCTTTCCGATATTTATTATTCCCTGCTGTACAACGGCGATTCCATGTTTATGGCGCCCAACGGAAGCCTTACCGCCGATCCGGGCACCGGGACGCCCGGGACTTTCACGGAGCTCTACTACACAAAGGAAGCCGCTGCAAAGTCCGGCGCATTGACACAGCTGACCTACAATGAGCTCTGTCTGGTTTTGGACAGCTTCTACGGGCTGGCTGAAGAGCATCACGTGACCTCGTTTGATGACCTGTTTATCGAGACCGGGATGATCAGCCGTCTGCTGAGCAATGATCCGGCCGATACACTTTCCGCGCTGGATGAACTGACACTCGGATTCTTCAGCGACTACCACAGCTCGGTCACCGCGCACAGCTATCTGCTGGGCAGCAGCACCATAGGATCCGCGGCCGGAGACTACATGGGCACAATTCTGGAAAAAGAATTGACCATGATGATCAAGTATGATATTGCCCGCATGGAGCGTTATCCGGATGGGGTGCCCGGATACGAGGAATTCGGGGATACAGCGTACATCACCTTCGATACGTTCTATATGGATCCGACATCGACCTATACCGATATGGAATATACCAACAATTCCAAAGATACGCTGGAGCTGATCCTGTACGCCAACAGCCGGATCCTGCGGGAAGACAGTCCGATCACCAATGTGGTTCTTGATCTGACAATGAACGGCGGCGGAATGGCGGATACCGCGGTCATGACGCTGGCATGGCTGCTGGGCGGCGCAAAGCTGACGGTCAGGGACACCAGTGACGGTTCCGAGGGCACGCTGATCTACTCTTTTGACGGCAACGCGGACGGTGAATTCAATACCGAAAAAGATGCACTCGGCATGAACTGTCA
The DNA here is from genome assembly GCA_030536295.1 of Clostridia bacterium. Lineage (GTDB taxonomy): Bacteria > Bacillota > Clostridia > Christensenellales > Aristaeellaceae > Aristaeella. The sequence goes on from JAUNQH010000020.1 coordinate 6,124, forward strand.
TATATACTGTCTGATCTCCCCGAAGAGTTTCTCATGCGGCAACCTCGTACCGGCCATGCTGAAGAACTCACACCGCGCCACACTCATCGGCGAACGTTCCGGCGGCGGCGCCTGTGTCGTTCTGCCCCTGAGCACTGCCGACGGTAATATGTTCTGCATCTCCGGTCACAAGAAGCTCTCCACCGTGCAGAACGGTATCTTCTACAGTGTGGATCAGGGCGTGGATCCGGACTTCGCGGTCAGCGATCCCGCTCATCTGTATGACCGTGAATATCTGACCGAATATATTCATCAACTCCCCTGACCGTAAAAAAGGTTCTTCACGGAAAGTTAGGCTATAGTAAAGACCTGCTGCGAAGGGGTCCCGGGGGAAATCTCATTCACGACCGCCGGTGGCGGGAGTTTCGTGAATGAGTTTCTCAAGCGAAAAGGAGCAGGCTCAACAGTGTTGAGCTGCGACTATTGAGTTTGCGGATGATTGCAAAGCCTTTTGGAAGTGGGTTGCATGCGAAGGGGTCCCGGGGGCGATCGCAAAGCCCCCGGGTCGCGCCCGCAGGCGCGAAATCCTTTTGCTGCAATGAAGAACTGATAGCCCAGGTTTCCGTGAAGAGCCTGTTTTTTTATGATATTTTCGTTACACCGTTCCTTAATGCATATGGAGTTCATACACCAGATCGTCCTTTTCCCAGAAGCGGATATACATGGTCTTCTGAGCGCAGTTGACAGCTACGCCCGCACCCGTTGTATAAACATCACAGGCTTCCCGGAGCGGCATTTCATTGCCCGCGCGGTATTCGGTCAATTTTTCTGTCCAGCCGATCGCTTCCATAAACGCGGCAATGCCGGTCATCATCTCTGTGAAATTGCTTTCGTCCATCATCCAGCGTTTATCGGAGTTCAGCAAAAGTGATCGGTCGCTGTTTCCGGGTGCCAGATGACCGTTTTCATCAACCGGCAGGATCCCGCTGATATCCGAACGCCAGTCAATGGCGGGGTTGCCCTCATCGTCCACAAAATGTGTGACTCCGTTTTCATCCTGATAAGTATTCCGGTAATACAGGAGATACTGATACCAGCCGGCTTTTTTGATATGCTCCAGCATTTCCTCCGCGGAATCGACCTCCGTAAGTCCTTCAAGGATCATTTCCATCCTTCCGTAGCCGGAACCCATGATATCCACGGCATTCCAGGTGGGAGAAAGATAATAGTTGGCCTGTGCGGGCTGATAAGGGATATACCGCACTTCATTGCGGGCGATCTCAATGACACCGAAATTACCGGTCGCGTCCCCGATATAATAGGCATATTGGGTCGGAATGATCGCGTTGATATATGGGGTGGATACGATATTGATGTTATTTCTCAGATACGCCAGCGCTTCATTCACGGTCGCGCAGTTGGTTGCGATCATCTGCACAAGCATATTCACCGGAACGCGTTCCTTGCCGGGATTGGTGCCGGAATTCAGATAATACCGGTCAGGTTCGCGGACATTCGCCTCAACATAAAGGCCTTCGGAATTGAGCGCATCCGTGGCAGAGAAGGCAATATAGTTCATATAATCCTTATCCTGATATCCGGATTCCCTGAATTCATCATAAGTATAGGTATCATGGTTGTTGTACCGAAGAGAGATCGTTGAATACCTGCCGAAAGACGTATGCATCAGAAACGCCGGATAAACGGAGATCTCGTTATCCAGATTTCTGCCGATAATGACTTCACCCGCGGAATTCAGTTTCGCGCAGGCCGTGCATGCGCCGGAAGCGTCCATCAGTTCCGGATCCTTTTTGACAGACATATCTTCAAATGAACCGCCTTCATCGAGTCCCTGCCTTTTATCCTGATAGGCACGGGCAGCGTCAAAATCCGCCTCATCAAAGTTCAGTTCAATGATATAATCGCCCAGATCCTTATAAACGCCGTTTTCATCCGGGGCAAACTGCCCGTCCAGTGTCAGATACTCCCCATCGGCGCAGTCCGGGTCATCCTCGCTGTCATCCTCCTCGTCATACCAACAGATCCGGCTGATGCGCCACAGGCCGTCATCATCCATATTCAGTGAAAACTCGGTGATCTCGCCATAGGCCTCTATATAATCCCAGGTCGAATGGATATTATTGAGATAAATGCCCTGCGGCTGCTTCGGCGTGGTCACCGTCTGATAGGCTGTGCCATCCCAGGTGCCAACGAACAGCCGGTAGTTTCCCTCATCATCCGCCGCGATACCGACCAGCGTCTCCTCCTTCATGGAAACCAATTCTGTGAGATGCTCATCCGCGTTGAGCAGCGCCGTCGCGCAGCCGGGCAGCGCTGCCCCGGGACAGCGCCGCGTATGAGCCATATGTAAAGATCTCCCCCGGATCCATGGCAGACAACCGCGCCGATGCCTCCTCTGTCAGAGGCACCGGCGCATAGTCGGTGACCTCCCACGGAACGCTATCGCCTTCGGACAGCGGATTGGTGACCACGGTCAGGTATCGGACATGAAGCGCGTCAGCGTCCACGCGCATCAGCCACACCTCGGCATGGTCGGCTGTTTCGTCCTGCCATTTGCCGGCACCATAGGCGGACTGCCGCCACAGCGTCCAGCCCGGAAATGCTGCCAGAGCATCCGCGGCAAGAGCCTCCTTTGTCAGCCTGTCTGCCATTGCGGCGTTCCGGACAGGCAACAATAAACAAATGCCGATCATCAAAGACAATAACAGTTTCCGCGTCATATGCACTTTCCGTCTTTCCCCTTTCGCTGCCGCCGCGCTTACCGTTCGGTCTCTGTCATGTATAATACGATATATACCGCCGGTTTCTTGCATTATTTCAACATTTGAACCGTGTCCCTCTCTTCTGTACGGACAGGCTGGATTTCTCTTCAATGATTGCGATTGTCTTATTTCATCCGTGACAGGATCAGATCAAATACCGTACCGATCTTTTCACCGCTGCAGGCCAGAACATCCAGCGTTTTCTCCGCAAAGAGCTTCCCGGCAAGATCGACCGCTTCTTCGCTTACGGTCCGGAATTCATCCGCAAGGCTGCCGCAATGATGCTCAGATGCGTATCTTAATTCATGATAGCTTTGCAAAGTCAGCTGGACCAGTTCATATTCCTGCCCCATCAGGAGAAAATCCCGGGTACGCTCACTGACATACGGATCGAATTCGCGGATGTGGACAAATCCGCAATGGGGATCTCTGGCAGCGTACCGGACATGTTTGATATTGGACATGACAGCGGTTCCGAAGCACATGGGGCACGGCTCCATCGTGGTATACAGGGTCAATGTCCCCGGATCGTATCGGGCAGTATCCAGGCGGTGCAGGGCATTCGCCTCAGCGTGTGATATGCTCCGGTTAACGGTACCTTCCTCGTTGCCGCGGTTATGTTCTTTCAGGATAACGTTCCCGTTTTCGTCGGCGATCACGGCACCGATAGGTATACTGCCATGCCTGAATGAGTCCCAGGCTTCTTCAAATGCCGCCTGCCAGGCAGCAGACAGGTCCTTCCACATAAGCTTACTCCTCGCCATCTTTATTTCGTCTTTTTCGGAGGCCCGGCACCGGCAGGATCACCGGGGAAACAAGCAAATCGGCCGTTCCCGTTCAGCCCGCCGCAATAAACGTACCTTTATTTTCCTTTCGGCTCATTAAGCCGGCATGTTTGGCTTTTACTCTTTAAATGTCAGGCTTCAAGGCTGTCAGGATCCAGCAAAAATTCACGAATCCCCAGTGTCAGATAGCCGTTTTCATCATGGCGGGGTTTCATACTTTGCCCGATGATCAGGATTTTTTTGAAAGAATCTTTTACATGGGAATAAGAATTTGTCTCCTGCACATACTTGGCACTGTCCGGAATATCATAGGCTGACTGCAGGTAGTAGCGTTTGCTGCCCTGATTCGCGATAAAGTCAATTTCCAGAAGCTTTTTAACCTCCCTGTTGTCCGTATCGCGCTCGCGTGCTTCCACAGACCCGACATCCACATTGTAACCGCGGTATCGCAGCTCATTGTATATGATGTTTTCCATGATGTGCGAAGGCTCAATCTGACGGAAATTCAGCAGTGCGTTCCTTAAACCGATGTCTTCAAAATACACTTTGTAAGGGGTGGAAATATAACGTTTTCCTTTTACATCATATCGCTGAGCCGTCGATACAATGAAAGCATCCTCAAGGCAGCGGATATAACGGCTCACGGTTGATGGGCTGATACCGGATCTCTTCACAGTCCGGAATGTGTTGCTCAGCTTGTTCGGGTTTATCAGCGTGGAGATGCCGGAAGCAAGGATCTCCGTCAGCTCTTCAATATCTCCGTCATCTGTCAGCCGGTTTCTTGCAATCACATCCCGCAGATATACATTTTTTATCTGTGTGTTCAGATAGCTGCTTTTCTGCTCTTCTGCAGCCATCAGTGCCACCGCAGGCAGGCCCCCGTAAACGGAATAGTCATCAAAAGACTCCTCCTTCGTCCCACTGTAAACACTGAAAAATTCAGAAAAGCTCAGGGGAAGCATGTGAATCTCATCACCACGCCCCGCAAATTCGGTGATAATGTCTGAGGAGAGAAACTTTGAGTTGCTTCCGGTGACATAGATATCGAGGTTGCTTCTCCTGAGATAGCCGTTGAGCACCGATTCAAAGCATTCCAGCAATTGCACTTCATCCAGCAGAAGATAACAGTCGTCACCATCCGGGATAAGTGAATCGATATAGTCCATAAACCGGTCTGCATTTACTTTCTGGCCGGGCTTCCGGGCTGGGGATTCTCTGATCTTCCTGAGATCGTCCGCTGAATCAAAAGCAAAACGAATGATATGGTCAGGCGAAATGCCGGTGGAAATCAGGTCATTATAAAAAATAGTGTTCAGGAGATAGGACTTTCCGCAGCGGCGGATGCCGGTGATTACCTTGATCATGCCATTTTTCCTGCGGTTTCGTAAACGGGTTAAATAGATATCTCTTTTGATTTCCATGTTATCTCTCCAAAACATTTAAAATTTACGCCGAAACCGACCCTCGTTTGAAGTATTATACACGCATTATTGGGAGCTTTCAACATTGATTTAAAATTTACGCCGAAACCGGCCTTTGTTTGAAATGAGTACCTGCTGACGGAAGCCGATGCTGTTTCCTTCCACAGCATCCTGGTCTGGATCATTTTATTACGAGTCAGTGGTCCGGAGACGCGTTTATGCTCCACGTAAAAAACCGCTTCCTTTTTGAAAGCGGTTTTTACGTGGAGCAATACTCGACAAATCCGAACCAAACGCCTTCTGAATGTCCTCCAGAGTGATTGATTCAGTTCCATCCTTGTAGTTATAGGTCAGCACCAGCCTGTCGTCGTACACATAGATGCGATTGACGAAGGTGTCGATGATCTGCCGCTGATAGTCCAGGCCATCGGGATCGCCGTGCTTGTAACGGCTGATCCGGTAGACGATCCACAATTGCTGTGATGCTATCGCCTTCATCGTAGCGGCGGAAGATCTCCTGAACAACGGGGACGGTGACGGGATCAAGCTCCAGCACGCCATCTGCACCGGGACGCAATCCCAGCGGAATGTTGCCGCCGTTGTTCTTGCCCTTCAGCGCATTCTCCATTTGACCACGATGGATCTTCACGGACAGTTCGGCAGAATAGTACTCGGAAAGACCTTCCAGCAAGGATTCCAGCAGCACACCTTCCGGACCATCTGAGATGTTCTCGGTGGCAGAGACGAGCTTCACGCCATTCCTTTTCAGGATGTGTATTGCTCACACGATGGTGGGATCGTCAGATGTATTTCCGCATCACGCGGATGTAGTCTTGTTTCTCGTGGAAGATTGCCATGATGTCCACGATATGTTCCTGTTCGTCGGTCAGGTAAAAGATCAGGTATCCTTTGTGCGAGAGATACCGATATCCCATGCTCCGCAGAATACGGTCTTTCGGCAAAGCCCCTTGTCCAGGAAGCTCAGTCAGGCGATGGCATGTCTCTCGCAGTTCCAGCACAAAGCCTTTTGCAATGGCCGTTTCCTTGGATTGATCGGCAATGTAGAATGCGATCTCCCGCAGATTGTTCTTTGCTGTCTCAGTAAATCTAACGATATAGCTCATCTGCTCATTCCGTCCAATTCACCAAGAATCTCATCGAACACATCATCAGCATTCTGCACACGACCCAGCTTTACATCATCGGCAGCCTGAGCAAGATGAGCGTAAACAGCCAGCCTTGCTTCCAGTTCGGTGATGTAATTCTGCTGATTTACAAAATCCTCATGGCTCTGAACGACGGTATCTTCCTTGCCGTTCACTGTGATGGCAACAGGATTCTGACGGGACAGGGCAGAGATCTGCGCGTAGTGCGTCCGAAGATCCTTCGAGGGTCTGATGGAAAATGCACGAGTCATTGATATAACCTCCAAATAAGTGGTGGTCATATTATAAATCATTATGACAACCCCGTCAATGGGCAGCGATTGTAACATCTTGACAAACAAATCCTTCCTTGATTATTTGGAATTCTCTATTGCGCTATAATTGGACTGCAGGTTTAGTGTTTGTTTCATCACCTACATTATACCGCAAGCACCCGTTTCCTTTATGGTCTCGGGTGTTTTGGTATGTTCTTTTAACTCAAAAAGGAGCTGCCTCGCTCTTCCTTAGTGAGACAGCCCCTTATAAAAACAGAATTGGTATCAAAATTGGGATCAGTCATTTTGTTCAGGCAGCGTGATCGTTATGAACCGGCTTTTGCTTTTCAAGCCACTCGGCATATTCACGCTGGCCTTCTTTGCTTTCAAAAAAAGCCTGCATGGCAGGCAGCAAGTAACGGGCGATGCGCTCGATGGCGTAGTCCGGGATTTCCATTTCTTCATGGATCGTCTTTTCAGCCAAATCGGATTCCTCCTTCCCTGAAAACTGCATTGATGTGGTTGCGATAGATACGGGTTGATGGATGACTGTTCATGCTTGGATTCCTTCTTTCTGTTTTGATTGAGGGACCGCGTTTCCGAAAATGCGCGCAACAAAAAAGCCGTGGGCGGCAGCACGGCTTATGATGAGCGATGGGGAGAGTGATCCCTCTATTTTATATGGACATGAGAATTGCTGTTTTTTCCCGAAAGAAAAAAGTCTTCTTTGTTATGCTTAATGCAAAAGAAAATTTATGAATGAGTAATCCATAACCGTGGAATACTCTCTTATTCTGAACTTTGAGATTTACCCTGCTGCCGTGCATATTGCCAGATCGTTTCCTGTTGTTACACCGGCTTTTTTGTTCTGCTTATTGTCTTCTTTATCCTGTTTATAGGCTTTGGCAGGTCTCTTGATACCCATGCAATACGCTTCCTTAATTCTCGTATGATAACAATATACTCAACAAAGGCGTCTTTTAGTTTCGGTAAGACATGGCCATAGTAACCTTGATATGAGACAACAGGCAGCGGACCAACTGGAAAAACTGATCTGTCAGTATTAAAGAAGATCTCCCCAAATCATAAAAATAATAAAAAAGCAGCTGCCGGAGGGGGATCAGACCCTGATTCGGCAGCTGCTTAAAACTCAACAATGGTACTAACGATGGTACTAAAGGGTAAAACAAAACCGGAACCCCTTGATTTCTCTAAGGATTCCGGTAGTGGAGCATAGCGGATTCGAACCGCTGACCCCCACACTGCCAGTGTGGTGCGCTACCAGCTGCGCTAATGCCCCGAACAGCAAGGAGTATATCACATGATTTGCGGTTTGTAAAGTACTTTTTTTATACAATGTAAAAAGCTGCTGTTTGTTTGACATATCTGCTGACGGTCGATATAATTTGTGCGTACAATTAGCTACAAATAAGGAGTAGAAATATGTCTCTGAAAGACGCTTACCGTGATCTTTTTCCGATCGGAGCCGCCATCGCGCCGATGTGGGCCTATAAGCCTGAATTCGATACGCTGATCACCAGCGAATTCAGTTCCCTGACCGCGGAAAACATCATGAAGCCCATGATGATCATGGATCATGACGCCACCATCGCCTCCGGGGATCCGGTGAATACTGTGCAGAACTTTGCCGAGACGGACAAAATGCTTTCATGGGCAAAAGAGCGCGGCATCCGGATGCGCTTTCACGTGCTCGTCTGGCACGGCCAGACGCCGTGGTGGTTCTTCAAGGAAAACTGGAGTGATGACAAAGACGCGCCGGACGCTTCTCCCGAGCTGATGCTCAAGCGCATGGAAGCCTGGATCCGCGATGTGATGACGCATGTGAACACCAGCTTTCCCGGCGTCGTCTACTGCTGGGATGTTGTGAATGAAGCCATCGAACCGGAGCATGGCGCGCCCGGGCTGTTCCGTACCAAGAGCCCGTGGTATCACATTCTCGGTGAGGAATTCGTTCCGGCAGCTTTCCGCTTTGCCCGCAGATACCAGGCGCCGGATCAACAGCTGTATTACAATGACTTCAACAGCTTCCAGCCGGATAAGCAGGAAGCGATCATCGCCGTGCTGAAAAAGCTGCAGGCGGAAGATCTGGTGGACGGCATGGGCATGCAGGGGCATCTGCAGATGCAGTGGCCGGCGATCGCGGATTTTGAAAAGGCCGCGCGCGCCTATGCCGCGCTTGGGCTGAGCCTGCAGGTGACCGAGCTGGACATCCACTGCCCCACCGCGCTGGAAAACGGTCAGGCACTGCTGGCTGATCGCTATGGTGAGCTGTTCAGCACGCTGGTCCGTATGAAGCGCGACGGCATCGATCTCCGCTCCGTTACCTTCTGGGGCGTCACGGACCGCACCAGCTGGCTCACGGGCTTCCGCCGCGAAGGCTCCAGCCCGATGCTCTTTGATGACACGCTCAGCCCCAAAGCAGCGTATAACGCGGTGATCGACGCCGCGCGATAATGACCCTTTCGGGGCCGCCGGATCACTTCCGGCGGCCTCTTGTTTTATGATCCGCCCGGATCGGAGCCGCCCAGTCCTCGCATACGGTCCCCTGTGCGCGCATACTGCAAAGCGCCTCGCTCACTACTTTGAAATTCAGCGCGGTTCCGGTTTCGTCAGCGGTATAGTCGACCGCGCGGTCCCTGCGGATCCCCAGCCGGCCGGCCGTTTCCACCGCGTCAATGTTCGCGCCGAGGAACAGGAATTCCCAGCCGTATTTTTCCTTCTGGCGTTCGATCATGCTCTTCACCTTATCGGCACTGTACTGATGGCTGGCGTTTTCCATGCCGTCGGTCGTGATCACAAAGATCGTATGCTCCGGCACATCCTCTTCCCGCGCGTACTTGTGCACATTGCCGATATGATGGATCGCTCCGCCGATCGCGTCCAGCAGGGCGGTGCATCCGCGCACACTGTATTCCTGCTCCGTCATGTTCTGAACATCCTGCAGCTTCACACGATCGTGGATCACTTCCGGTTCGTTGTCAAACAGTACGGTAGATACCAGTGCTTCGCCTTCCGCCTTCCGCTGCTTCGCGATCATCGCGTTGAAGCCGCCGATCGTGTCGGATTCCAGACCCGCCATGGAACCGCTGCGGTCCAGAATGAACACCATTTCCGTCAAACCCTTCTTCATATTGAAAACCTCCTGTACTGTTTCATGTTCGGTCTTTCCTGCCGACATGCACAGTATAGGAGGTTTTTGATCCCATGTGGTCGTTTTGAAAGCGACAAATGATCAGCCGCCCAGTGTCTCCTGATCGTAGGCGAACAGGTATCCGTTGATCTCAAAGATATCATACACGCCATGCTCGATACAGCATTTCACGATCACGTCCGCCGGATCGGATGAAAACGCGTAACCCGCCTTTTTCAGCATCTCCGCCGTTTCCTCCGCGGACAGCTGCAGCGCCACGGCAAAGGCGAGCACCGTCTTTTTCTTCGGATGGACCACATCCCCGTTCCGGATATGGCTGAAATGACGCCGGTCCACGTTGGCTTTCTTATAGCATTCCGAGTCCTTCATCCCCCGCTCGTCGATCTTCCGCAGCAGCATGCCCGTAAAGCCTTCATCCTGCCTTCTGAGCATCTCGCGCAGTTTTTTCTCCATTTCTTCTTCCGACGGTCTGCGGATACTGCCGGCAGCTGCTCCGACCTGAATACCGGCACCGGTCACCGCGTTCTCGATGTCGGTCCGCGATGCCGCGAGTTTTTTCTTTCCGATCCGGGCGCTTTTCGGAGCAGGCGCGGGACACGCTTCATCGAACGTCATGACCCGCGCGTCAAAACACGCGTCCGCGTATCCGCTATTTTCCGGGCTCAGCTCCGTAAAGCCGACGTTTCTCCGCCGGCTGTCCCGCCGGATACGCTCTTCGGTATACGCGTCGTCCACCCGTTCCCGGATCACCTGCTGCAGGCTGCCCGCCACTTCCAGGCTTTCGCGCCCGAAAACGACCAGATATACGGTCATGTCTTCCTCATACGCGTCCAGGAAAGCACGCACGGTATCCAGCGCGATGCGCGCCGCCTCCGCTTTCGGATAGCCGTACACGCCCGTGGAGATCATGGGAAACGCGACGGTCGCGCACTCCTTTTCCGCGGCAAGTTCCAGTGATCTGCGATAGCATGATGCCAGCAGTTCCGCTTCATGGTCTTTTCCGCCATGCCATACAGGGCCGACTGTGTGGATCACATATCTGCAGGGCAGCCGGTAGCCGGCCGTGATCCTCGCGTCTCCGGTCCTGCATCCGCCAAGCGTCCGGCACTCGGCAAGCAGTTCAGGGCCGGCGGCGCTGTGAATGGCGCCGTCCACTCCCCCGCCGCCCAGCAGCGATTCATTGGCCGCGTTGACGATCGCGTCCACTTTCATCCGTGTGATATCATTGCGTACAAACTCGATCGGCAAAGAACTCACGCTCCTCTGTTTCGTCCGTAAAAAAGAGACGGCCGCAATGACCGTCTCCCGTTATACTTCCGTCCCGCGTTTTACCGGATCACATTTCCGTTCAGCACGGCGCCGGTCAGCCGGTCGCCGCTGTAGCACAGCTTCAGGCTGAAGAACGGCGCGTCCTCATCCAGCAGGCGCAGGAAGATCCTGTCGCCTTCCCATTGGGGCAGGCTGTCAAAATCCGCCTTGCGGATCCAGCAGGGTTCTCCCTCGTCGCAATCCGTCATTTCCCCCGAAAATCCGGTTGCCGTGAACAGATGCATGTATTCGGTCTCCGCTTCGTCAGACACAAAGGTGACGATCCCGCGATAACGATAATTCGTCAGCGTGAGCCCGGTCTCCTCTTTTACCTCCCGGAGAACGCAGTCTTCCGGACTTTCCTTGTCCTCAAATTTGCCGCCGATCCCGATCCACTTGTCATGGTTCAGGTCATTGGCCTTCTTTGTGCGGTGAAGCATCAGCACCTCATCGCCGCGATAGATATAGCACAGGGATGAATTGATCACATTCCGCCTCCGCGTTCCTGTCAGAGCTTTGCGCGCTGGATCTTGCCGCTGACGGTCTTGGGCAGTTCGTCGCGGAACACCACGATACGGGGATACTTATACGGCGCGGTATGCTGCTTCACGTAGTTCTGGATCTCCTTCTTCAGTTCATCGGACGGCTCCGTGCCCTTCGTCAGCACGATGCTGGCCTTGACGACCTGGCCGCGCACTTCATCCGGCGCGGCGGAAACACCGCATTCCAGCACATAGGGCAGTTCCATGATCACGCTTTCGATCTCAAACGGTCCGATCCGGTAGCCGCTGGACTTGATCACATCGTCAGCCCGGCCCACGTACCAATAGAAGCCGTCCTCGTCCTTCCAGGCAAGGTCTCCGGTATGATACCAGCCGTCATAGATCGCTTCGGCTGTTTTCTCCGCATCACGGTAATACTCGCGGAAGAGACCGATGGGGTTACCTTCATGCACATCGATGCAGATCTCGCCGGGAGTTCCGTTCGGCACGGGGCTCCCGTCGGCATCCAGCAGTTCCACATGATAGATCGGGGTGACTTTGCCCATGGAGCCGATCTTGTGATCCGCGCCGGCAAGATTGCCGATGATCAGCGTGCTCTCGCTCTGGCCGAAGCCTTCCATGACCTGCAGACCGGTCAGCTTCTCCAGCTGGCGGAACACTTCGGGGTTCAGCGCTTCGCCGGCGATGGTCGCGTGTGTCACGGAGCTCAGATCATACTTTGAAAGATCCTGCTTGATCATCATGCGGTACATGGTGGGCGGCGCGCAGAAGGTGGTGATATGGTACTTCGCGAACAGCGGCAGGATATCGCCGGCGTCAAAGCGGTCAAAGTCATAGACGAAGGTCGCCGCTTCGCAGGTCCACTGTCCGTACAGCTTGCCCCACAGCGCTTTGGCCCAGCCGGTATCCGATATGGTCAGGTGCAGACCGTTCGGATTCACGCAGTGCCAGAACTTCGCGGTGTGGAAATGCCCCAGGGGATATTTGTAGCTGTGCGCGGCGATCTTGGGGTATCCCGTCGTGCCGGAAGTAAAGAACATCAGCATCAGATCGTCCCCGCCCGGCGCGTCTTCCGCGCGTTCATAGTGTGTGGAGAACATGGTCGATTCATCATCGAAATTCCGCCAGCCTTCACGGCTGCCGTTCACGATCAGCTTCAGCTCAAGGGAGGGCGCGTTGATCGCCGCAAGCTCCGCCTGACGGGCGGTATCGCCGTCCGCGGTGCAGATGATCGCCTTCACGCCGGCCGCGTTGAACCGATATTCAAAATCATGCTCCTGCAGCTGGCAGGTCGCGGGGATCGCGATGGCGCCCAGCTTGTGCAGGCCGAGGATCGCGAACCAGAACTGATAATGCCGCTTCAGCACCAGCATCACGCGGTCGCCGCGTTTGATGCCGAGGGACTTGAAATAGTTCGCGCAGCGGTTGGAAGCCTTCTGCATATCCTTGAAGGTGAAGCGGTGCTCATTCTTATCACGGTCCAGGTGCAGCATCGCCAGCTTCGTCGGTTCCTTCTCAGCGATGGCATCCACGATATCAAAGGCGAAATTGAAATGATCCGTATTTTTGAACGTGATGGCTGTCGGTGTGCCGTTATCATCCTGCACAACATCGATAAAGCGCTTGTATACGCGATCTTCTTCCGGATCGTCGATCTGCGCGGGTCTGCCCGCGGGGATCGTCTTTTCGGGCGTCAGTTCCGGGATCGGCTCACCCGTCGGGTTCAGAACGATCGCGTAGAACAGGCAGTCCTTCCCGCCCACGGCGATCATGCCGTGCGGCGTGCCGGAATCGTAATAGATGGAGTCGCCGGCTTCCAGCACGGTGCTGTGCTCGCCCACCTGCACCTTCAGCTGACCCTCGATCACGATATCGCATTCCTGGCCCTCATGGCTGGTCAGCTTGATATCGCTCAGCTCCGCATCGCGGCTGTAAGCCGCCTGCACGTACAGCGGTTCGGCGATCCTGTTTCTGAAAGCGGCCGCCATGTTGTAATACACCATGTCATGCGCTTCCTCGATGCGCTGCCCCTGTCCCTTGCGGGTCACGGTAAAGGCGCTCAGGTTCGGGCTGGTGCCTTCGATAATGTCGCCCACGTCAACACCGAAAGCCAGCGCGCAGCGGTACAGGAAAGCGAAGTTCAGATCGCTCCGGCCCATTTCGCAGTCAATGTATTCCTGCTCCGTCACACCGGTCTTCATAGCCATTTCGGCGATCGTGAAATTCTCGATCTCGCGCAGTTCGCGGATGCGGTGCGCCATTTCCTGGATCTTGAAATTGAGTCCTGTCATCTGTGCCATTGTTTTGTACCTCCTCCGTCGGGACAAACAAAACGCCCGTCCCAAAGCTGTTCTTTGAGACGAGCGTGTATTCACACCCGCGGTACCACTCAAATTGCGGCATCTGAGCCGCCACTCTTGGGTTCCTTCAAACCCTATGCCCTTACGCGGCAGTCACGGGAAGGTTCTACTTGCCTGCGCTTTCTTCCTTCCGGCTCGGGAGCTACAACCGGCGGATCCGTCCCGCGGCTCACACCGACCGCCGCGTCTCTGAAGGCTGGATCCCCGCCGGACTCTCCGTCACGGCCTTTAGCGAGAGTTTACGCTTCCGCGCCGCGCTTGTCAAGCGGAAATCCTGTACACTTCCTGTTTCCGCAGGTCAGCGTGCTTTACTTCTTCTGCTTCCTTTTCTTGTTGACTGAAAAGATAAAGAACACCGTGAATATGATGATGATCAGGATAACGAGCCCGATGACGCCTCCCAGCCCGAGCAGCGTCTTCCCGGTTACCGGATCCAGTACCTCATTCATTGTTTTGCCTCCTCCGCAGGTTCATAAACGTATTATATCGTTCTTTCGCGCATGGGTCAATGCGCGGTTTCATCTTCTGACAAAGCGGAACGCCGCGTCATGCGCGCAAGCCGCCGTTTCGGTCAGTGTCAGGCGCCACAGCATGCCCGGAAAGCTTCTCGCCATCCGCGCGTCATCCACGCGGATCTCCTCAACATCTGCCGTAAACGGATGGCTTGTCTGCATCTTCAGTTTTCCGATACACACGGCATCCGACAGGATCTCCGGTTCATGCCGCGCGATGAATACCCAGGTCACCGGCTGCGCTGTCCGGGTCCGGATGCTGTCCGTCACAGTGACCGTTCCGTCTTCCGCCGCGGTCAGCCTTCTCACGCATTCCGTGATGCCTGTCTCCTCCGGATAGCACAAAGCCATATCCAGCTCCATGCCGTCCGGCAGGCAATGTACATTCCGGGCGCGGCGTTCCGTGCCGGGCTGCTGTTCCGTGCCGCCGATCATCGGAATATTATGATACATGCCGCGGGTGTTCCACAGCGTATACCGTTCCGCCGAAAAAGTCTTCGCGGTGTAGATCATGTTGCCCGCGTCCGCGATCTCCGGTTCCCCGTCCGCGTAGATCATGAAGGAGCCGACATCATTATGGTTATGGTTCTCCCCGTTGTGTCCGGCTTTGCATACCAGCGTGATCCCGTTTTTTCTGCAGATCCGCAGCTGGAGATCCGGCAGCCAGGTATCCGACTCCGGCTCCGGTTCCCCGCGCGCGGGAAGCCTGTGAAATACGGCGTTCAGCAGCCGCCACAGCTGCGGCGTATCGTTCAGATACTGCATCGGGGTCATGCCGTGCGCCGCGCCGAAGGCGGTCAGCTCCGGCGTGCCCGTCATCTCACCGGCCCGCGCGATCCGTTCCCCGCAGATCTCGGGTCTGGCATCGCAGTCGGCGAAGTTCACGCACCATCCGCCGCCGAGATACGCGTGACGCGGATAGGACAGAATATTGATGAACTTGCGGTCATTACGGAAGCTCATCCTGCCGCCGGTCACGTTTTCCAGCAGTTCGGCGCAGTCCAGCAGCATGCCGCCGGCCAGGTTCCAGTAGCCCATGCCCTCGTCGCATCCGCCGTCCTCCGGCATGATATCCAGATACCGGTCCAGCATCACGCAGGCACGTTCCAGCAGCGCGGCAAGGCGCGCTTTATCCTCCCGGATCCGCAGGCAGGCGATCAGCATCACATTGCTCACGATCCACGGCGTCCAGTTATTCAGATCCTTCCGGATCACGCCCATCCACCAGTGGTCATCCGTCCGTTCAAACGGGATCAGGATCCGCTCCTCCAGGCATCTGCCGATCCTGTCGCGGATCAACAGCGTGACCGCGTCCAGCTCCTTTCCGCACAGTTCCGCGCACAGCGCAAGGATCATCCCCGTCTGCGCGCAGAACAGGTCGATCCGCGGCGTCACATCATCCGGCAGGGACTGTTTGCCAAACCGTCCGGGTTCATTATGCGCGCTGATCACCCAGCTTGTTTCCTCGCAGATACACCAGATCCCGTCGATCACATCATCCAGCTTTGCCGCGTCCCCGGAAACGCAGGCGCCGATCAGCGAAGCGCACAGCTTTCTGCGCCGGTCGAAGTACGGCTTTTCAAAAGCCTGACGGCTGCCCGTTTTTGTATAGGCCAGATATTCGCCGGCGGTCAGCATCGGATACGGTTTTTTCGCCCAGAACGCGGCCAGGTCATTCAGCTGCCCGCGCAGCGCGTCCTCCGGCAGCTCCCACGCTTCCCGGTCCGCCATCGCGGGGAACGGGCACTTTACGGGAAACAGCAGATCATCCGCGATCGGATGCTTCATGATATATTCGGTAAACATATCGGTATGTCAGTCCCTTCCGTACAGTTCAAGCTGCGTCAGCGCCGGGAAAGCGGAAGGATCATCGCTCTTGATCAGGTTCGTCAGCAGCACACGGCGGATCGTGCGCGCGCCGCCCAGATCGATCCACTGGCGTTCACCCGTTCTTTCCAGCGTGAAGGAGATCACCGTTCCGTCATCCGGCAGCAGCTGTCCGGATACCCAGTAAGCATCGTGCGGAAAATCCGCCCGCAGCACCAGCGCCGCCTTTTCCACGGTCACGGTCCTGCCAAGATCCAGTTCCAGGCAGGCATCTTCACGGGTGCCGATCCCCCAGCTCTGAAAGGGCCATTCCCCGTGATAGTGGTTCAGCAGAACGCCGTCGATCACGTTCCGCGCGGCGAAGCAGCTCTCGTTCCGCGTTTCCACATTGGCGGTGCAGTGCGGATAGAAATCCGTATCCCCGCGCAGATCGGAAGGATTGCGGGATATGGGCCGCAGGGATCTGATCTCTGTCTCCGTCATCGCGCGCGCGGCAAAGATATGCCTTGCACCCGTGAATGCCGCTGGGCTGTACGCCAGCCGATGCTCACCGAAAGGCACCGTCCATGTCATATGCCCGTCAGGCAGATACACTTCACCGGCCGGCAGCGCGACATCCGCCTGTATCCACAGATGCGCGGGACCGGTGACCTCATATCGGTCGCCTTCTTCATAGATCCTGTCGGCGCACAGGTATGCCTCATCCGCGTGAGAGGTCTGCGCCAGCAGGTTGCTTTCCTTGTCAAAAAGCTTTACGGTGATCATCTTTATTATTTCCTCCTCAGTCGAAATGACGCGCGCCCAGCAGCGCCCCGCAGCTCTCACGCACGATCAGGGAGCACTCGCGGACCTGCGAATAGTTCACATCGCCGGATCCGCCGATGATCCGGATCAGTTCCTCCACGGCGCATCTGCCGTGATCCTCCGGATGCAGGTCCACCGTGGTCAGCGGCGGCGTCAGATACGGTGTGAAAAACTGGTTGTCACAGCCGATCAGCGCCATATCCTCCGGCACGCGGATGCCCACCCGCAGCAGCTGGCGCAGCGCTCCAAGCGCTACCAGATCATTCGCGGCGACAAGCGCCGTCGGCCGTTCCCTGCTGCTGAGCCGGGACAGCAGCCTTGCCGTACATATCTCTCCCGCGCGCGCGCTGAAGCCGGTGCCGCAGTTATCCTCCACCAGCAGTTCCAGCCCCTGCTCCGCCACCTCACGGATAAAGCTTTCCCTGCGTGACCTGTAGGACCGGCTGTCGCTGGATCCGCCGATATAGCAGATCCGCCGGTGTCCCAGCTGGATCAGATGGGAAATGCTCTTCTTCACGCTCACGCTCAGGTCGCTGGTGATATTGACGCAGCTCAGCCCCTCGATCCGCGGGCCGATGGTCACGATCGGCATCTTCTGCTGCAGGCGGAGCAGATTATCCAGCAGCTGCTCATCCGTCCCGTTCTCCACGGCACTGCCGACCAGCACCGCCCCGTCCACCGGCAGGCTCAGCAGATGCTCCAGCGTCTTCTCATCCAGCCGGTTCTCCAGCTCGCGGCAGGCCAGTGTCAGGCTGTAGCCGTTTCTGCGCGCCGCCGTTTCCGCGCCCTGGCACAATGAAGAGTAATACGGATTCACCACATCGGTCGTCATCAGCAGCAGGGACCGGCCGCTCTGCCCGGCCAGCCTGCGCGATATGGTGTTGCTTTCATATCCCATTTCCGCGATGGCTGCCTCCACCTTTCGCCGGGAAGCTTCGCTCGCGATCCCGCCGGACATCACGCGTGAGACCGTCGCGATGCTCACACCGGCCTTTTCCGCGATATCGTGGATACTGATCTGTTTCTTCGCCAAGCGGATCACCCTTTCCGTCATTCTGTGTATATCTTAACACTTTCATTCCGTAAAAACAATTACATTCTGTAAATATTTACATTACTTTTAGTGAATATTTTCAAAAAAGGCTTGACTTTGGTGTTGGATGTCCTCTATAATTCCATTGTGAACGTGGTTTGAACAAATGTCTGTAAATATTTTCAGTATCTGACGGGGATGACCCGTTAAGAATAAAAAGGAGGAACCATCCATGAAGAAACTGCTTTCCATCGTGCTGGCCGCCGCAATGCTGCTCTCTCTGTGCAGCTTTGCCGCCGCTGAAGAAGCAAAGACCCTGACGATCGTGACGTGGGACGCCACGACCACCCCCTACCTGGATGCCCAGAAGGCCGCTTTTGAAGCCGCCAACCCCGGCGTCACCATCGAATATGTCGATGTCGCTTCCCAGGATTACGCCATGAAGGCCGGCACCATGCTGGCGGGCGGAGACACCAGTGATATCTACATGGTCAAAGAGATCACCGATATGCTGAACTGGAAGGCCGCCGGCTACATCGAGCCCCTGACTCCCTATGCCGAAGCGAACAACTACGATCTGAGCGGCTTCGTCGGCATCGACGGCAACTACGCGGTGGACGGCGTTCAGTACGCCCTGCCTTTCCGCAGCGACTTCTGGGTCCTGTTCTACAACAAGGATCTGTTCGATGCCGCCGGCAAGGAATACCCCACCAATGACATGACCTGGGATCAGTTCGCTGATCTGGCCATCGCCATGTCCGATCCCGAGAAGGACATCTGGGGCACCCACTATCACACCTGGCTGTCCGCCGTGGTCAACTGGGACGTCTGCGACGGCGTGAACACGCTGATCGACGGCAACTACGATGACATGGCTTACTTCTACAACATCTACCAGAAGATCGAAGACAACGGCGGCTGCATGCCCTACGCCGAAGTGAAGGCTTCCGGCCTGCACTACTCCGGTGCCTACGGCAATGCCAACATCGCCATGATGCCCATGGGCTACTGGTACGTTTCCACCCTGATCAATAACATCAACAGCGGCGAATACAAGGCCCAGAACTGGGGCATCGTTGCTGTTCCCCATGCCGACGGCGTGGCCGCGGGTTCTTCCTTCGGCAACCTGACCGGCGTCGCGATCAACGCGAAGTCCGAAAACAAGGATCTGGCCTGGCAGTACATTTCCTGGCTGGCCGGTGAAGAAGGCGCCAAGGCCACCGCTTCCGTCGGTGCCCGTCCCGCCTGGGTCTCTGAAGAAGTCGCCGCCGCGATGGCCTCCGTTGAAGGCTTCCCGACGGATGATGCCAGCAAGGCCGCGCTGGTGCCCTCCATGGTGAGCATCGAGCTGCCCGCTTCCGAGCATTCTTCCGAGATCTCCAACATCCTGAACGAGGAACACACCCTGATCATGACCCGCGAACTCACCGTTGAAGAAGGCATCGAAGAGATGAACGAACGCGTCGCGGAAGTTCTGGGCAAATAATCATCCGTAAGTCATCCGACCTGAGGCGGGGAAGCGGCTTGCTCGCTTCCCCGCCTTTTCCGAATCCTGATTCCGAAGGGAGTGCGTTTCTTTGGCAGAGAAAAAGGCCGTCAGGCGCAAGATGGGCAAACTGGAAAGAAAGAATACGCTGATCGCCTATTCTTTTCTGGCGCCCAATTTCATCGGCTTTGCCGTATTCACGCTGGTCCCCGTGCTGTTTTCGATCTTCCTGTCCTTCGTTTCATGGAAGGGCGGAGCCTTCAGCACCATTCAGTGGGTCGGTCTGGATAACTATGACACGATCTTCAAAACGGCAAAGGTCGCGGAAAAAGGAATCGGTTATTTCTTTACCAAGGTCGATCTCGGCATCACCCTGAAAAACACCCTGTTCTATACCGTAGTCACCGTACCCCTGACACTGGTCTTCGCCATCGCGCTGGCCTGGTTCCTGAACAAGGCCGTAAAGGGCGCGGTCGCCTTCCGTACGATCCTTTTCTTCCCCTATGTTGCCTCCATGGTCGCCATCTGCGTATGCTGGAACTTCATGCTGATGAAGAACGGCCCTGTCAATCAGTTTCTCAACTCACTCGGAATAGCGTTCAACAAAAGCTGGACGGCTGACTCGACCATGGCCATATGGGCCATCATCCTGGTCAGCGTCTGGCGCAATATGGGATACTATATGATCATTTACCTCGCCGCGCTGCAGGGCGTGCCCGCAGAGCTGTATGAGGCAGCCACCATTGACGGCGCCGGCCGCTGGAAACAGTTCCGGCATGTCACGCTGCCCCAGCTCCGTCCGACCACCTTCTTCGCGTCCATCATGATGATTATTTCCTGCTTCAAGATCTACGACGTGGTCGCCATCATGACTGACGGCGGACCCGGCCGCTCGACCAAGATGCTGGTTACCTATATTTATACGGAAGCCTTCAGTCAGTTCAATTTCGGCATTGCCAGCGCCATAGCGATGATCCTGCTGATCCTGGTGCTCACGATCACCATCATCCAGTTCAGCATGGAAAAGAAATTCGCCAATGACTGAGAAAGGAGGAAACGCCATGACCGCCTCAGCCAACCGCCTGCGTGAGGTCCGCAAGGATAACCGTACGCTGCATCTGATCGGCAAGATCCTGCTGTATGCCGTGCTGATCGCCCTCGCCGCCTTCACACTGGTCCCGTTCGTATGGATGATCTCCTCCTCCCTGAAGCTGGACCGCGAAGTCTTCACCTGGCCCATGCGCTGGATCCCCGAGACCTTCCACTGGGAAAACTACGTGAAGATCTGGGACAAGGTGCCCATGCTCACGTATTTCAAAAACACCGCGTTCATCGCGCTGTTTGTCACCTTTATCCAGACGCTGACCTCCTCCTTCGCGTCCTACGCCTTCGCGAAGCTGCAGTTCAAGGGCCGTGACGTCCTGTTCATCTGCTATATCGCGACCATCGCGGTGCCGTGGCAGGCCTATATGCTGCCGCAGTTCATCATGATGCGGTCCTTCGGCCTGTATGACACGCCCTGGGCCATGATCGTGCTGCAGAGCTTTTCCGCCTTCGGCGTATTCCTGATGCGCCAGTTCTATCAGAATATCCCGACGGAGCTGTGCGAAGCCGCCCGGATCGACGGTCTGAGCGAATACGGCATCTGGGCGCGGATCATGCTGCCGCTGAGCAAAGCCGCCATCGCCACGCTGGTGATCTTCACCTTTGTCGGCACCTGGAATGACTATATGGGCCCGATGATCTACCTGACCAAGGATGTCAACAAAACGATCCAGGTCGGTCTGAAGCGTTTCATTCAGGAAAACTCCAGCGACTACCACCTGATCATGGCCGCGTCGGTCGTTTCGCTCCTCCCTGTATCCATCGTGTTCCTCTCCCTGCAGAAATACTTCGTCGAAGGCATTGCCACCTCCGGTCTGAAAGGATGACCTTCATGTCAAACGCTTTTTCATCGAATCCGCTTCTCACGCGTGAGGATATGGAGCGGGCGGCGGTCCAGCTGATCGAGCCGCTCGTTCCGCTGCTGAGCCCCGGCTGCGCGCGCCTGCATCTTGGGGAAACGGGCGCTGCCTATTCCGCGGATATCGCGGAAATGGAGGGCTTCGCCCGCGTGCTGTGGGCGCTTGTGCCGATGCTGGCCGGTCACTGCGCCTCTGCCGCCCCGCTGTGGGAAAAATGGCGTGCCGGCATCATCAGCGGCACCGATCCGGAGCATCCGGAATACTGGGGCGAGGTCGGCGATTACGACCAGCGGCTGGTGGAAATGGCCGTTTTCGGCATGGGCATGCTGATCGCGCCGGATGAGTTTTTCTTTGATCTGCCGGAGAAGACGCAGGATGATCTGTACCGCTGGCTGGATCAGATCAACCGGCATGATATGCCGAAGAACAACTGGATCTTTTTCCGCGTGCTTGTCGATCTCGGGTTCCGCAGGGTCGGAAGGTCTTTCCCGGAGGAACAGCTGAAAGCGGATATCGCTCTGATCGAGTCGCACTATGACGGCGACGGCTGGTATTTTGACTATTTCGACCAGCGCGAATACTACACCATGTGGGCATTTCAGTTCTACGGTCCGGTCTGTGCCGCGGCCGCGGCGGACTGCGGTCCGATCCCCGCGCGTGAGTACGCGGAGCGGTCCCGCCTGATGGCGGATGACTTCGCCTGCTGGTTTGACAGCCGCTGTGAATCGGTGCCCTACGGCCGCAGCCTGAGCTACCGTTTCGCGCAGAGCGCGTTCTTTGCCGCTCAGGCCTTTGCCGGAGCCGTATCCAACCGGATCGGCTGGGGTGAGATGAAGCACCTGCTGCTCGGCAATATGCGTGTGTGGAGCCAATACCCGATCTTCACCCGGGACGGCGCGCTGACCATCGGTTATCATTATCCGAACCTGAACATGGCGGAAGGCTATAACGCGCCCGGTTCCCCCTACTGGTGCATGAAGAACTTCCTTGTGCTCGCGCTGCCGGCGGATCATCCCTTCTGGCAGGCCGCGGAGACCGCGCCCGTATGTCCCGCTGTTTCCGTGCAGCCGCATGCCCGGATGCTGCTGTCCCGCGCGGCTGACGGGAGCCATGTGCTGGCTTTCCAGTCCGGCAACCGTCTGTGCGAGCACAGCCACGCCGAATCGAAATATGAAAAATTCGTTTACAGCTCCGTTTTCGGCTTCAGCGTGATGAAATCGACCAACGGTCCGGGAAGCGGGGCTTTTGACAGCGTTCTCGCCGTCAGCCCGGACGGCGGCAGAACATACCTTCCGCGTCACGGCGGCAGTGATTATGTCATTGATGTGAACGGCACATCCTGCACATGGTCACCGTTCCCCGGCGTGGAGATCCGGACGCGGATCGACGTGTCCGGCGAATGGCACATACGCCGTCATACGATCCGCAATTCCCTGCCTGTCAGCATCGCGGAAGGCGGCTTCGCCATCCGCAGAAGCGGCACGCCGGTCACCGGCGGTCAAAGCGTATACCTGTGCAATGAGCAGGGGCTGAGCGGTATCCGGATGATCCGGGGCTATGACAATGCCCTGGCGGTCTTCCCGGAAGCCAATACGAACCTGATGGAACCGCGCACCATGATCCCGACCCTTACCGCCGATCTGGAGCCCGGCGAGCATATACTGGAATGTGCCGTGCTCGGCACGGTCAACGGCGGTGAAGCGCTTTGGAATACAGTACCGGAGGTGGACCGGCATGAATAAGGATATCGGAGTCCTGAAGCAAAAGATCATCGCGAAATACGCAAAAGGCGCTGAGCGGGCCGCCGCGCAGGGCATTATTCCCTACACCGGTTCCGGCGCGGAATGGATCCCCTCACCCTATGAGGGCAACGGCTGGTGGACCGGCGGCTTCTGGCCGGGGCTCATGTGGCAGCTGTACGCCGCCTCCGGCAGCGATCCGTTCCGGCAGGAAGCGCTCCGCACGGAAAAACTGCTGACGGATGAATTCCGCGTTTTCAGGGCATTGAACCATGATGTCGGTTTTATGTATCTGCTGTCTTGCGATCTGCATGACCGTCTCTGTCCGGACGAACAGGCGGAGCAGGATACGCTGCACGCGGCCACATTGCTGGCCGGGCGTTTCAACCCGCTCGGGTTTCTTTCCGCGTGGAACGGCGGAAGGCCCGGCTGGGCGATCGTGGACAGCATGATGAACCTGAGCCTGCTGTACAGGGCGTCGGAGCTGACCGGCGACCCCCGCTTCGAAAGCATCGCGAAAACGCATGCCGACACCTGTATCCGCGAGTTTGTCCGCGCGGACGGCAGCTGCAACCATATCGTGATCTTTGATCCGAAGACCGGCGAGGTGCTGGACCGTCCCGGCGGGCAGGGCTACGCGCCCGGTTCCAGCTGGAGCCGCGGTCAGGCATGGGGGCTGTACGGCTTCGTCATTTCCTACGCGCACACCGGTGAAAAGCGTTATCTGGATACGGCGCTGAAGATCGCGCGCTATTTCATCGCCCATATCCGTCCGGACGGGCTTACGGACTGCGACTTCTGCCAGCCTGCGGATGAGGAGCGGATCGACAACATCGCCGGCGCGATCGCCGCGTGCGGTCTGCTGCATCTTTCGGAACTTCCGGAAGCCGGCGGTGAGGCACCGTTTTTCCGTGAGGCGGCGCTGCGCCTCATCAGCGCGCTGGATGAACTGTGCGCGGACTGGGATCCTGATCACATGGGCATTCTTACCAAGTGCACCGCCGCCTACCATGAGGACGGTGCGGGAAGACATATCAACATCGTATACGGCGACTACTTCTTCACCGAAGCGGTCATGCACCTTGCCGGAACGGACCCGGCACCCTGGTTCCCCGCGAAATGACCCCATCCCCGGCGAAACCGCAGGCTTCCTTCCTCCTGCCTGCGGTTTTCATATGCTCGTTTTTCGGATACGGCGCCTGTTGCTTTCCGGATGCCCGCGCTGGTATAATGCCTTATATTACCATCCATACAGGAGCATGATCGCCATGAATGTAAAGAAGCTGCTTTCCGTTCTGCTTTCCGTTTTTGTTCTTTCCGGAATGATCCTCCTGCCCGCGTCCGCTCCGGCTGAGGATGCGGACAGGTATCAGGCGATGCTTGACAGCGCGGAGATCTATGCCGGAAGCAACACGCGTCTTCAGAAGATCCTGAACCGCGCGAAGAATGGGGAAAATATCACGCTGGCCGTCATCGGCGGTTCCATCACGGAGGGCGCCGGCGCCGGCACGTATAAGGACTGCTGGGCCTCGCGTCTTCTGCGTCTGCTCCGTGCCGAATACGGCACGGATGACGGGCTGAACATCGGTCTCGTCAACGCCGGTGTCGGCGGAACGCCTTCCACCTTCGGCTGGATCCGCTATTACCGCGATATCGTGGACAAGGTGAAGGACGATGACGGTCTGCCGGATATCGTGATCATCGAGTATGCCGTGAATGACGGTGGTGAACCGACAAACCGCGGATGCTATGAATCCATGGTGCGGGAGATCCTTGCCGCCGAAAACGAGCCCGCGGTCATCCTGCTCTTCAGCGTGTTCAGAACCGGCTATACGCTGCAGGATCAGTTCATCCCGATCGGCAGGGCCTATGATCTGACCATGGTCAGCATGCGTGACAGCGTTTTCCCGCTGATCGGCGACATGTGGACGCAGAAGGAATTCTTTTATGATGAATACCATCCCACAGCGCTGGGGCACGGCATCATGGCGGACTGCATCATGAACGCGATCCGGACTGACGCGCAGCGCGAACCGGATGACCGTGAAATAAACGTGAAAGCGGTCATGCCTGTCAGCCGCGCCGCCTACACGGGCATGCGCAGGATCTTCGGCGACAGCATTCCGGATGATATCGCGTTCAGCTGCGGCGGATTCAGTCAGGATGATCCATCCTCCTATTCCAACATACCCGTCGGCCGTGTTTGCGGCAGGAACTTCGCGCATACGGCGCTGTCCGGCAATGAACCGCTGACCTTCACAGCCTCCTTCCGGAATATGCTCATCTCCTACCGCACCGTTTCCGACCGGGATTTCGGCAAGGCCGAGGTGTATATCAACGGGGAAAAAGTTATGACGCTGAACGGAAAACAGAGCGGCGCGTGGGGGCAGAGCGACACGAAACTGATCCTGCCCTATCACGAGGCGGATGAATATCACGTTGAGATCCGGATGGCGGAAGGCAGCGAGAACAAACCATTCACCATCACAGCCATCGCTTTCACCCCGTAACGGATCATTTGCCGCCGTGATCCCGTTTTCCGGAGAATTCCATTCTTTTTTTACGGATGCAATGGATTTGTATCATATTTCGTTGTATATTATGTGTATGCCTCCAAAGGCATGCACGCGTATCGGATATAAGCGGCTCTGTGCCGCGGGAAAGGAAAGATGAAAATGAAAAAACTGATCGCGATCATCGCCGCCCTGAGTTTGCTGGTAAGCACCGCCGCGTTTGCCGGATGTCCCGGAGAGTTCTTTGAGATCAACGGCATGGTCCTCACCGTACGTTTTCCGGAAGGCGCGCTGGAGACCGTATTTGACGGTACTGTCGTACCCGAAGCGCTTGCCGAGGGCGAGACCGCAAACGGCATTTGCTCCGTTTCCTACATTCTTCCCGAGTCCGCGCTCGGCGCGTCTCAGCTGTTCACCGCGTATCTGTTCCCCACGGACGCGTCTCAGCCCGTTTCCTTTTCCCAGACCTTCCGGTCCGATGAGGACGGTCTGCTGGCCCCCGTCTCCTTTGAAGTGCTGGACAATGATGTCATGGTCACCTGGTCCGAATTTGATGTCGGTGAAAAGAAGCTCAGCGTACATCTTGTCGGCAGCTCCGGGACGAACTATGTCTGGCAGTGGGTGCCGGACAACAGCGGCATGTTCGACCTTGTTGAGACAAGCACCGAATGGCTGACGGAAAATGAAGACGTCACCGGCGCGCCCGAGGAAACGATCTTTATTCTCTCCGTGAACGCGAACTCGCCCATTACCGAAGGTTCCCTGCTGTTCAATTACGCCGCCGGAAACGGCGATCCCGAACGCAGTGTGATGATCGGTGTGATGACCGACGGGCAGGGCGAAGTCGTCAGCGTGGATCCCCTGTTCATGGCAGCAGAATGATCTTTCGTACAAAAAAGGGAGAGGCCTGATGAGGCTTCTCCCTTTTTCCATGCTTTCACACCGTCATTCGATCCGGATATCACCGCTCACGCTGTTGGCTGTGATCTTCAGTTCCGCGTCCTGGCCGGCATCGCCGAAGCGGCAGGTACGATCTCCGCTGCGGGTATTCAATTCGGTATGCACACTTCCGATATCCCGCGGCAGCCCGATATGCAGGTCACCGCTGACGGAATTGGCCTGTATCTTTCTGATCATGCGGTTTTCGATCATGACCTCCGCGTCTCCGCTCACGGTATTGGTCTCCAGTTCCTCCGTGTCGCCGCGGAACCGGACATCGCCGCTGACCGTTCTCAGATGTGCCGTTCCGCAAACGCCGTCCGCGCTGATATCCCCGCTGATGCTGTTGGTCTGCAGACGTCCCGTGTTCAGCGTCAGCATAATGTCACCGCTCGTGGTGTTGATATCGGCACATGATACGGAATGATCCGCGGGAAGCGCGGCGCAGATCCCGCCGCTGATGCTGTGGATGCTCAGCCTGCGCCAGCGCGCGCCGGTCACGCGGATCTCGCCGCTTTTGTTCGCGATCTCCAGTTCGCCGCCGAAGGATTCAGGTACCGTCACACGCACCGGCGGCTGATTGATGTCAGTATCTATCGTATCCGCCACCTTCATCAGCGCGCCGCGCACCTTATCCAGGATGCCGGAGATATAGCTCTTCAGGGTATCGTCATTCTTCGGCTGGGTGAAAAAGGATCCGAAGTGTTCGAGATCATTCTGCGAAGCGGCGCATTTGATCTTCAGCAGGCCGGCTTCACAGGTGACGACGATCTTCTCCGGTTCATCGCAGTCCACGGTGATCCGGTCGACCGGCGCGCTTTCAACGGTGATCTCATTGGATGTCAGTTCCATCCGCAGTTTTTCAACATCGCCGGCATCAAAGGAGATCATGCGGAGATTCGGGTCATCCGTCTTTTCATCATTCCCGTCAGACGCGGACTCCTTCTTCGGATATTCGTCGATCACGTCCTTCATGCCCTTCAGGCTCTCCACCACCGCGCCGATCGCTTCATCCTCGCTCATGCCGCGGGATACAAGATCCTCGTAGTGTTCCTGACAGTTGTTCATCAGTTCCTCATGGAGCGCGTTCGTTTCCTCATTCTCCACGGTATCCTGAAACAGGAGATCCACTATGCGTTTGATCGTTTGGTTCATGCTTCATTCTCCTCCGTAAGCAGCCGGTTCAGCACCGTTCTGGTCTCGCACCATGCCGCTGTGTCCTCGTTCAGTTTTTCCCTGCCTGCATCCGTCAGGCTGTAATACCTTCTGCGGGCGCCGGTTGTTTCATCTCCCCAGTAGGACCGGATCATCCCGGCACTCTCAAGCCGCCGGAAGGCTGTGTACAATGTGGCTTCCTTCAGCTCCAGCACACCGCCGCTGATGATATTGACGCGTTTGCTGATCTGATAGCCGTAGCTGTCTTCCTCCGCGAGCCGTCTGAGGATGATGGTTTCCGTGTATCCGCGCAGAAGATCCGCCGATATCGTCATTGGATCGCCTCCTCGTTTTGCATAATACACCAATCTACCTCGCCTGTCAATGTATCTCATCTGATTTTAATCTTTGTCTGCGGAAGTATGATCCGTGCATAAAAAACAGGTCCCGTCATGACTCTGCCGGTCATAGCGGGACCTGCCCGTTTATCTGGTATATGCTTTCATGAAGTTCCACGCGGCTTCGCAGGTATGCTCGCGGCATTCATGCCCCTGCGGGCTGACAGAGCCGAGCACCGTCATCTCCCTGCCGTCCGCGTCATCAAAGCGGTTCAGGGTCAGCGTAGCCTCGCGGGAATAGTCATACAGCTTTTCAACACGGTCGCCCGAAATGCCCCAGATCTTGTTCGCCCATTCAGCGCGTTCCTCAAATCTCACCTGATAAGGCGTCTTCAGCCGGTTCACTTCAAACACATAAGCGATCCGCTCCATGCATTTGACCGCCTGGAAGGGCAGCTCCGGCAGGGGCGTTTCCTCACCGCCGGCATAGAACAGCGGCACCGGCACATCGCGGTTCACCCGCGGCGCGGGCTGACCGAACATGTTCAGCCCCACATCAAAGGTCGCGTCCATGGGTGCCAGCGCGGCAAACGTTTCAGGATACTCCTGGAACTGGTCCCATGTTTTGCATCCGCCCATGGAGAAGCCCGTCGCGTAAATGCGGTGCTCATCCACGGGGTATTTCTGCTTCAGATGGGCGATCAGCTCCTGTACTTCCGTTGCCGTCACATCCATATGATTTTCCACCGCGATCAGCAGGAAGCGGTTCCTGTGGGCAATGCGCCACCAGCCGGACACATGGCAGATATGCAGCGCGGAATCCCCGCCGCCGTGGAACGCGATGACCACGGGCTGTTTGGCGTCCTCCTGCATCAGACCGTACGGATAATACGCGAAGTAGCCCAGCGGATGGGTCCCGGTGCCCTTGTACCGGCCGTTATTGTCCGGTGATGTCTTCACATTGATCACATCATATTCTTCAACGGCGCCGTTCACGGAGAAGTCAGGCTCCTCCTCGATCACGCCGCACCAGCGCTTGAAGCGCACGGTAAATCCTCGCCAATCCTTCTCATACTCGGCCTGATCCTTCTCCAGCAGATACCGGCACTTGTTTCTGAATGCGAGATTGATCTCCTCACTGTTGCCGACGGAGATCACGGCGATATCTTCCCGTTCGGGCGCGGCAGGCGCGCTCAGGTCTTCCAGGCATACGGCGGACGGCGTGATCTCGCCGGGGCCCCACAGATATTCGCCCTGCAGCGTCTTCAGGCAGTTCTTCGCGATCCAGTCGGCAGCGGCTCCCTTTCCGTACAGGCACACGCGGAAGATCGCGCCGCGGATGTAATATGTATCCGGTCCCTTTCCGAAGAAATCCTTCTGGATCAGCACACCGTTTTCATAAAACGGCCCGATCTTTGATTCGCGGATCAGCTCCGCGTACAGCTCCGCCGGCGCGTCCGCCCAGCCGTTTTCCGCGTTCGGCGACACAAACACGACGCTCGTATCAAAGGACGCGGCAAGCTTTGCCAGACCGTTTTCCCGCGCCCGCGCCGCGGCTTCCTCAGCCGTCAGGGGCGTTTCCTCAAGCACGACCAGATAGGGCGCCTTGAAGCCGAAATTGACGACCTGCCCCGGCAGATCGTTTTCAGGGGTATACACCTTTGCCGTAAACAGCTCATAGCGATGGGTCCAGATCGTTCCGCCGTTCACCTTCAAAACATCGGGCATCGTTTTCATACTCATATTCGTTTCCTCCACGATATGGATTGGTCCTTTATGTATATTTTACCATGACCCCGTTTTCTCCGCAATGCTCTGCAAAGTTGTTCGCACAAATCACAGCGGAAAAAGCAAAAAATAAGCAGCCGCCGTTGTGCCCGATTTGCGTGGCATTAATGGTTCCGATGTGTTATAATCCTTCCATACAATGGAAACGGAGGAACGGAATATGCTTTCATACGCGCGTCACGCCACGCTGCTGCCCGGTCTTTTCCGGCAGCGTGCGGAAGTGGATAAGGAATACCTTCTGTCACTTGATACGACCTGTCTTCTGCAGAATTTCTATTTTGAAGCCGGCATTCAGCTGCCGGGTCAGCAATCCGTGTCCGATCCCGCCGCGGTCAAGCTTCACTGGGGCTGGGAGGCGCCCAGCTGCCAGCTTCGCGGGCATTTTCTCGGTCACTGGATGAGCGCGGCCGCGGCATTCCTGCGGGATGAGGAAGACAGGGTCCTCCATGCGAAGCTGGAGAACATCGTGGATGAACTGGCACGCTGCCAGCAGCTCAACGGCGGCGAATGGGTCGGTTCCATTCCGGAGAAATATTTCGATATCCTCATGCACGGTTCCTATATCTGGAGTCCGCAATATACCATGCACAAGACCCTGATGGGACTGAAGGACACCTATGCCTTCACCGGCAATGAGACCGCGCTGCGCGTGGTATCCGCGCTGGCGGACTGGTACGTCCGCTGGACGGCAAAAGCCAAAGAGATCGCTCCCGCCGCGATCTTCGGCGGTGAACAGGCCGGCATGCTGGAAGTATGGGCCGATCTGTATCTGCTGACCGGGGATCCGAAATATCTGTCCCTTGCGGAGACCTACAGCGGGCAGGAGCTTTTCGCCCGGCTGGAACGCGGCACGGATGCCCTGACGGATGAGCACGCCAACGCGAGCATTCCGATCTCCCACGGTGCGGCGCGCATGTATGAGGCGACCGGTGATGAGAAATGGCTCCGGCTGCTGGAAGATTTCTGGAAATGCGCGGTCACCGAGCGCGGCATGTTCGCCACCACCGGCAGCAATGCCGGTGAATTCTGGATCCCGCCGTACCGGCATGCCTCGCATACGACCGACCGCACACAGGAGTTCTGCACGGTCTACAACATGGTGCGCACAGCCAATGAGCTGCTCCGCTTCACCGGCAGAAAGGAATATGCCGACTATATCGAGCGCGCGCTGTACAACGGTTTCCTCGCCCAGCAGAATCCGTATACCGGCATGCCCACCTATTTCCTGCCCCAGCACGCGGGCAGCCGCAAAACATGGGGTTCAAAGACGCATGACTTCTGGTGCTGCCATGGCACCATGGTCCAGTCCCCCACGCTGTACACCCGGCTGATCGCCTATGAAGAGAGCGACCGCGTCTATGTGGAGCAGTATATCCCTTCCCGCTGCGAAATGACCGGTCTCAGCCTTGAGATGCGCATGGATATGAAGAACACCGACACGCAGGTCCTGTTTGACGAACGCGCCGGCGGTGAAAAGTCGCGCTGGTGCTTCACGCTCAGCCTGAAGGGCGACGGAAGCGAAAAGGCGCTGATGCTGCGTGTGCCCGGCTGGAGCAAAGGCACCCCGTCCGTTACGCTGAACAGCGTGCCCGTTTCTCCGGTGATCGAAAACGGCTATCTCGTTCTGCGCGGAAAATGGACGGAAGATCTGCTGAAGCTGCGGTTCACGGCCGCCGTTCAGGCGGAGCCGCTGGCAGGTTCCGAAGACATGGTCTCCCTGCTGGAAGGGCCGATCGTGCTTGCCGCGCTCACGGATGAGGACCGCGGTCTTCCCGGAAACGCGGAGCATCCGGAAGAGCAGCTGATCAATGAGACCGAGCGCACCTACAGCACCTTCATCTGGCAGCAGAGCCATTACAGGACCCGTTTCGCGCGTCCGAACTACCGCCTGATCCCGCTGTATGAGGTGGTCGATGAGCCGTATACGCTCTATCTCACCGTGGACGGGCAAAAAGGGAGTGATGACTGAGCATGGTCAGAACGATCTGTAAGGACCGGTTTCTGCTGAGCCGCAAAGCTGAAAAAGCGGACAAAAGCGATCTTCCGCTGGGCGCGGATCTTATGGACACGCTGAATGCCAACGCCGCCCGCTGCATCGGTATGGCCTGCAACATGATCGGCGTGCCGAAAGCGATCATCGCCGTTGCCGTCGGGCCCATGCGCCTGCTGATGTTCAATCCGGTCATTGTAGACAAAAAAAAGCCCTTCGAGGCGGAAGAAGGCTGTCTTTCGCTGGACGGACTGCGCAAATGCACGCGTTACAGCGAGATCACGGTGGAATACCGGGACCGCGATTTTGTCCCGCACCGTGACAAATACACCGGATGGACGGCGCAGATCATCCAGCACGAATGTGATCATCTGAACGGCATCCTTATCTGAAAAGCGTCCCCGCGGATTGATCCGCCCTTGTCAAGTAGACACATGAAATAACTAAAGAGATCTTTACGGCAC
>JAUNQH010000063.1:0-2879 GCA_030536295.1 Clostridia bacterium
CGAAGCTGCTTCCGAGTAATATACAGATCAGCAGAAAGCTGAATAAACAGGCTGCGATACGTTTCTTCTTCACGTTGACATACCTCCAAAATGACGCTGTTTATCGGTTTATGATCTGCCGCAAACACACGGGCCGCCGCCCTTCTCGTCTTAATATTTTATTTTATCGCAAACCGTTTGACTTTGCAAGGATACACCGATAGTATCGGCTCGTTCCGGGTCGTTGCGCCCCGGATCCTGCGCGGCAAAAAGGCAGCTGTGTCTGAAGGTCTCCCCCTCCGGGCACAGCTGCCTGATGATCCGTGATTTCAACATTTACCGAAAAAACGACAAAATCGTCTTCGCGTCATTGCTTTCCCTCAAAAGACAGGCAGTCATTCAGCGATGTTCCCTGTGTTTCACAGACATTCCGGATCGCCTTCCGCCTCGATCGCGGCGCTCAGACGGATATCCCGGCTGGACGCGGCCGCCTCAATGATATATCTGCCGCCTTCGATTAGCCAGTCATGTGATTCCTCATCCCAGCAGGCAAATGAACGGTCATCCAGCACCGCGGTCACCATTCCCGATTCACCCGGCTGAAGGAAGATCTTCCCGATCCCTTTCAGTTCGCGTATCGGACGCGGTCTTCCCGCGTGGTCGGGCCGCACATAGAACTGAACGGTCTCCTTTGCCGCGAAGCGGCCGGTATTCGTCACCCTGACGGATACCTCCGTTTTGTCTCCCCTGCTGAATCTGTCTGAGCTGAGCTTCAGATCGCTGTACGCGAATGTTGTGTAGCTCAGCCCATGACCGAACGGAAACAGCACATCCATCTTTTTGATATCATACCAGCGGTATCCGACCCAGATGCCTTCGGCATAGTCCACCCGGTCACGGTATCCCGGATAGTACGGATAGGACGGATTGTCCTCCAGCCGCACCGGGAAAGTTTCCGCAAGCTTCGCGCACGGGCTCACCGCGCCGAACAGCAGATCCACAACGGCTCCGCCGGCGGCCTGCCCGCCGAGATAAGCCTCCAGGATCGCGGGTACCCTGTCGACCCACGGCATTTCCACAGGCGCGCCGTTATGCAGCACAACACATACATTTTCCTGCACATCCAGTATCCCGTTCAGCAGCTTCTCCTGGCACGCGGGAATACGCATGTGGGTTCGGTCATATCCTTCGGACTCGTACGCGTCCGGCAGGCCGAGAAAAAGTACCGCGATATCGGCCGCGCGCGCTGTCTCCAGCGCTTCTTCGTACTGCGCGTCGGACATCGTGTCCGCGTTCGCGTCAAACCCCTTCGCGTAAGTAAAAGCCGAAACGGAACGCAGCGCTTCCAGAGCACTGAGCACCTCTGTGGCGCGTATATGGCTGGAGCCGCCGCCCTGATATCTCGGTCTTTCGGCAAATTCGCCGATGATCGCGACCTTTTTGTTGCCGTGTATCGGCAGCAGACCTCCTTCATTCTTCAGCAGCACCATAGTCTCCCGCGCGATGCGGCGCGCCATGTGGTGCTGTTGTCCGGCATCATACTCGTATTCCGTTTTTTTACCCTCAATGCATTTTTCGGTCAGGCGCAGCAGCCGTTCGACCTCACGGTCCAGCGCCGCTTCACTCAGCCTGCCCTCCCGCACGGCACGTACAACGGAAGCATCGTCCTCATCGCAGCTGCGGGGCATTTCAAGGCTCATGCCGGCGTCGATCCCTTTCACATGATCGGCAGTAGCACCCCAATCTGTCATAACGGCGCCTTCATAACCCCAGTCGCCCCGCAGCACATCCGTCAGCAGCCATTTGTTCTCGCTGGAATAAACGCCGTTGATCTTATTGTATGAACACATAACGGTCCACGGCTTGCCTTCCCGTACGGAGTTCTCGAACGCGGCCAGATAGATCTCCCTCAGCGCGCGCTCGGAGATCCGCTCATCAATGGTAAAACGTCTGGTCTCCTGATTGTTCGCCGCGAAATGCTTCAGGCTCGTGCCGACGCCCTTCTCCTGTACGCCTTTGATGTAGGCCGCGCCGATCTGTCCGGCAAGATACGGATCCTCCGAGGCGTATTCGAAATTCCGCCCGCACAGCGGACTCCGCTTGATATTCATTGCCGGTCCCAGCAGCACATCCACGTCGAGCCCGCGGCTCGCCTCACCCAGAGTGTTTCCGGCAAACCGGGCAAGTTCCGGATCAAATGACGCGGCGAGACCGACCATTGCCGGGAAACATACCGCTTCCGCGGTCGTGTTTTCCCCGTTCTCATCCTGTCCGCCGGTCTCCTTCCTCACACCGATCGGCCCGTCCGAGACCCACACGGACGGCACCCCCAGTCTCGGAACGCCGACAGTCTCCCATGTATTTTTCCCCTGGCAGAGCGCCGCCTTTTCCTCAAGCGTCATTTCACTGATGATCTTCCGGATATCCATGCGTATTCGCTCCTTTTCTGCAAAAAAAGGGAGAGCATATTCTGCTTCTCCCTTTTTTGACGCTTCGGCTTACTTCTTTCCGCCGAACAGACTGGAAATTCCCTTGGTCAGGCTCTTGACCAGCGAATTGGTCAGCGTACGCGTCGCGGTGCTGATCGCCGTATTCTTCACGCGGCCCGCGACAGAGTCATTCTTACGGGCGCGTTCCGCGCGTTCTTCGCGCAGCTCGTCCTGACGGGCACGGCGTTCGGCCGCTTCCTGTTCCTTGGCTGCCTTGGCGGCCGCGGCTGCTGCCTGCTCGGCGGCTTTCTGTGCTTCCGCGGCGGCCTTCTTCTGCGCCTCGAGCACGGCGGGATCGGTCACAGGCACATAGTTGCCCGTCATGGGATCCAGCTGCATGGTCACCATCTGCTGCACATACTGGCCGGTCGTCTGATCCAGCACCATCACGGGCATGGTCTGGATCTGGGG
>JAUNQH010000063.1:2898-10112 GCA_030536295.1 Clostridia bacterium
TGCACCTGGACCTGCGGCTGCACCTGAATGGTGGGCACAGCGGGCTGCTGCATGACAACGGGCTGCTGAATGGAGGGCTGTGCGGCCGCGGGCTGCGCGGCTGCCGTGGTCGGCATTTCTTTCTGAACATACTGACCGGTCGTGGGATCGTAAACCATAAATGTCTGGCTCATACTGTTCTGTGCGGTGCTCACCTGCACCTGCAAAGGGGTCGTTTGGGATGCGGATTGCTTTCTGAACTGAGGTGACAGCAGTTCGTAAGCGCTCTCGCGGTCAACAGGGGTCACATACTTTTCATGGAACCATCCGTTCTCGATCACCTCATTGCGCTTTTCGGTCGTGATCGGTCCCATATGGCTTTGCGGAGGCAGGATGGTCGCCCGTTCCACCACGCCCGGAGCACCGTTCGAATCAAGGAAGGAAAGCAGCGCCTCCCCGGTCTTCAGGGTTGTGATCGCTTCTTCCGTATCAAAGGACGGGTTCGTCCGGAACGTCTGTGCCGCTACTTTCACCGCTTTCTGGTCCAGCGGCGTGTAGGCTCTGAGCGCGTGCTGGATCCTGTTGCCGAGCTGACCCAGAATGGTCATCGGTATATCCGCGGGGCTCTGGGTGATAAAATACACGCCCACGCCCTTGGAACGGATCAGCCTGACGACCTGCTCGATCTTTTCCAGCAGCGCCTTGCTGCAGTTGTTGAACAGCAGATGCGCTTCATCAAAGAAGAATACAATGAGCGGTTTTTCGGCATCGCCCCGCTCGGGCAGCAGATCATAAAGCTCAGTCAGCATCCACAGCAGGAAGGTGGAATACATCGCGGGGTTGCAGAAAAGCTTGTCAGCGGCAAGGATGTTGATAAATCCGCGTCCGTCATCGTCCAGCCTCAGCCAGTCCAGCAGATCGATCTGCGGCTCGCCGAAGAACACATTGCCGCCCTGATCCTCCAGCACGGCCACGGCGCGCTGTATCGCGCCCACGGAGGCCATGGATACATTGCCGTAATTCAGCGTGTAGTCCTTGGCATGCTCGCCCAGATAGGCCAGCATTGCCTTCAGGTCCTTCAGGTCGACCAGGTCATAGCCTTCATCATTGGCAACGCGGAA
Organism: Clostridia bacterium; assembly: GCA_030536295.1. Taxonomy (GTDB): domain Bacteria; phylum Bacillota; class Clostridia; order Christensenellales; family Aristaeellaceae; genus Aristaeella. The sequence continues at coordinate 3,999 of JAUNQH010000063.1, forward strand.
AAGGATGTTCATCACGCCGGTCTGTGTTTCATTCAGCCCGATCATGCGGCTCAGCAGCATCGGACCCATTTCACGCACGGTGGCGCGCACGGGTGTGCCCTGTTCGCCGTATACATCCCAGAATTCGGTCGGATATGTTTTGAAACCAAAGCTGCTGAGGCCGCATGCCGTGATGCGTTTTTCCATGGAGTCCGACGGTTCGCCCGGCAGGACCATGCCGCTCAGGTCGCTCTTGATATCGCTCAGGAATACCGGTACCCCGAGATCGGAGAACCCCTCGGCAAGCACTTTCAGGGACACCGTTTTACCGGTGCCTGTCGCGCCTGCGATCAGCCCATGGCGGTTGGCCATCTGCGGCAGCAGATGGATCGCTCCGTTTTCGGAGGTGCCGACGTGGATGAGGCCGTTCTCAAGCATTTGCAGTCTCCTCCTGTGGTCAGGTTTTTAACATTTTACTACATCTTGTGGTTCAAGTCAAGAATCACACCATATGGAAATTCGCGTCAGAATTCCAGCAGATCGACCCGCGACCGGCCGTTCACGATCTCGATCAGGGCCGCGCGTCCGTTTTCCACGGAACCCGGATTGACCAGCAGCGCCTGCCGCATGTCCATCGCGGCCGTATGGGTATGCCCGTAAAGCGCGATCGAACACCCGTTCGCTTTTGCCGCGTCATCCAGGTCATTCAGATAGCTCTTTACATGATACAGGTGCCCGTGCGTCACCAGGATCCGCGTTTCACCCGCGGGTATGATCGCCTGCACGGGCCTGTCCTGCGAAAAATCACAGTTGCCCCGCACAGCGCACAGGAACGCGCCGGGATCCCGGTCCAGCATGATGTTGGCAGCCCGGTCAAGATCCCTGCATCCGTCACCGCAATGGACATACGCGTCGATCCTGCCGGTCCTCTTCCACACCTGTTCCAGCACCCACCGGAGATCCGTATCATTCCCGTGGCTGTCGCTCAACACCAGAAGCCGCATCAGTCCTTCAGCCCCTTCATGAGCTCTTTCATTGCCTCACATGCCCGCGCCCTGTGGCTCACCGCGTTTTTCTCCGTCTCGCTGAACTCCGCGAAGGTCTTGCCGTAAGGTTCATACAGAAACAGCGGATCATATCCGAACCCGCCCGTTCCGCGGCGCTCATACAGCAGCGTTCCCGGGCAGGAGCCCTCCGCGATCATCGTCTCCCTGCCGGGCCGCGCGAGCGCGATCGCGCACATGAACGCGCAGTCGCGGTCGGTCTTGTTCTTCATCCGGCTCAGCAGCAGGTCATTGTTGGCATCATCGTTGCCGTGTTCACCGGCATACCGTGCGGAAAGCACGCCGGGTTCACCGTCAAGCGCGGTAACGCTCAGTCCGCTGTCATCGGCAATGCAGGGCAATCCCGTTGCCGCGCATACGGTTTCCGCCTTGATCGCGGCATTTCCGGCAAATGTATCTGCATTCTCGTCTATTTCTCCGGCAAAACCCGCGTCATTCATGGATACGATCGTATAGTAATCGCTGAAGATCGTCTGCAGTTCCTTCAGTTTGTGCGCGTTGCCGGTCGCGGCTACCAGCAGGGGTTTCGGAGCGATGCGCGCTGCCCTGTCGCCGAGCGCCGCGCGCTGCGCTTCCAGCAGTTCCGCCGTTCCCTTGCGGCCGTAGCTCATCAGCACGTTCAGTTCGTCCGGTGTGAACGCGCGTCCTTCACCGGTACCCTGCAGTTCTATGAAGTCTCCCTGCTCGTTCATCACAAAATTCATATCGACCTGCGCGCCGCTGTCTTCACGGTAGCAAAGATCCAGGCACGGCTCATCATTCACGATACCGCAGGAAACAGCCGCCACCTGATGCACGATCGGAGACTGCAGCAGCTTCTTTTCCCGGATCAGGCGGTCGACCGCGCAGGTCAGCGCGACCATCGCTCCGGTGATGGAAGCTGTGCGCGTACCGCCGTCGGCTTCCAGTACGTCACAATCCAGCGTGATCGTTCTCTCCCCGAGCAGCTTCATATCCACGGCCTGCCTTATGCTTCTGCCGATCAGCCGCTGGATCTCCACACTGCGTCCGTCCTTGCTGGCGCCGTCCCGTTTTTTGCGTTCCGTTGTGGATGCGGGAAGCATCGCGTATTCAGCAGTCACCCAGCCCTGACCTTTTCCTTTCAGAAAAGCGGGCACTGTTTCCGCGACGCTGGCAGTGCAGATCACGCGTGTGTTTCCCGTCGCGATCAGGCAGCTTCCGTATGCCGTGCGTACAAAATCGGTCTCAATGGTCACCTTGCGTGCCTCATCGGCCTGTCTTCCGTCAAAGCGCATGTTATTCCGCCTCCGTATCATTGCCGCGAAATAAAGGATTTCGCTCCGTCCGCGGCGAATAGTATTATGTTTATCATTTGATCAAAGGAGCATCCGGTCTTGAAAGAGTCTATCCGCAAGCTTTTCACAAATGTATGGAACGTTCCCAATGTGCTCACCATGTTCCGCATCGTGCTGATCCCCGTCTTTGTCATTCTGCAGACAAACGGTCGTCTCGGATGGGCGCTGATCGTTTTTCTGACCGCGAGCCTCACCGATTTTCTGGATGGGTTCATCGCGCGCAAATATCATCTGGTGACCGATTTCGGCAAGCTTTTCGATCCGCTTGCGGACAAGCTCATGGTCTGTATCGCGCTGATCTGCCAGTGCGCCTCCGGCATTCTGCCCTGGGCGCCCGTCATCATTGTCATGCTGAAGGAGCTTCTGATGGTCGTCGGCGGGCTGATCATGCTGAAAAAGGACATCGTGGTCTATGCCAACATGTTCGGAAAATGCGCGCAGGTGCTGTTCATTCTGGCGCTGTCCGCCAGTTTCCTCTATAAGGAGCTGCTTTCCGCGCTTTCCTTCAGGCTTGACCTTGTGCTGCTGTGGATCTCTGTCGCGGCAACGCTGGTCGCCCTTTCCGCCTATGCCGCCGGTGCCGTCCGGCAGCTCAGAAACCGTTCCGCAAAAGAAAGCTGAACCTTTTCTTCAATGTTCGCTCCAGTCTCTGGCTCTGTCTACCGCCTTGTGCCATCCGCGCAGGGCGTTTTCTTTTGCGCGTTCTTCCATGCGCGGCGAGAATGTCAGGTCCGCCTGCCAAACGCGCGTCGTATCCTCAATATCCGCGTATACACCGGCGCCGATCCCGGCAAGCAGAGCCGCGCCGAGCGCGGTGGTCTCAAGCACCCGCGGCCTCACGACCGGTATGCCGAGTATGTCAGACTGGAATTGCATCAGGAACCCGTTGGCGCTTGCGCCGCCGTCGACCTGCATTCTCAGCGGGATCTCTCCGCAATCCCTCGCCATCGCGTTCATCAGATCGGCACTCTGAAAAGCGATGGATTCAAGCGCGGCGCGGACAATATGCGCCCTGCCGGTTCCCCGCGTCATGCCCACAATGGTCCCGCGGCTGTATTGATCCCACCACGGGGCGCCCAGGCCGGTAAACGCGGGTACGAGATAAACGCCCCCGGTATCCTTTACGCTTTCGGCGATCTGTTCGCTCTGCGCGGCATGATCGAGCATCTTCATTTCATCCCTGAGCCACTGGATCGTCGCGCCGCCCATAAACACGCTGCCTTCCAGCGCGTAAGCCGGTCTGCCGCCGATCCGCCATGCCGTTGTGGTCAGGAGACCGTTCGCGCTGGCAACGGGCGTGCTGCCGGTATTCATCAGCATAAAGCAGCCGGTCCCGTAAGTGTTTTTGACCATACCGGGCTTCACGCAGCCCTGACCGAACAGTGACGCGTGCTGATCCCCCGCGATCGCCGTCACGGGGATCCTTCTGCCGAGCACGGACGGATCCAGAATGCCGACCGGTCCCGCGGAGTCAATGACCTCGGGAAGCACAGCCGCCGGTATATCCAGCATGCGTAAAAGGTCTTCATCCCATTTCTGTTCATGGATGTTGAACAGCATGGTCCTTGACGCGTTCGTCGCGTCCGTCACATGCGGTCTGCCTTCCAGCAGATGCCAGCACAGGAAGCTGTCCACCGTTCCGAAACACAGCTCGCCGCGTTCGGCTCTTTCATGAAGATCGTAACGGTCCAGCAGCCACTTGAGCTTTGTCCCGGAGAAATACGCGTCGGGTATCAGTCCGGTCTTTTCGCGTATCATGTCCCCGCAGCCGGCCGCGATCAGCTTGTCCACCTCGTGGGATGTTCTTCTGCACTGCCACACGATCGCGTTGGCGACACATTCGCCCGTTGCTCTGTCCCACAGCAGCGTGGTCTCGCGCTGGTTCGTGATGCCGATCGCGGCGATCTCGTTCACATCGATCCCGCTGATCCGCACGGTCTCGCGCAGGGCGGAGACCTGTGAGCGAAGGATATCTTCCGGATCATGCTCGACCCATCCGGGCTTCGGATAGTGCTGTGGAAACTCCTCCCCATGCGACGCGATCACTCTTCCGTCTTCCGAAAAAACCACGGCCCGTGAGCTTGTCGTCCCCTGATCCAGGGCGATCAGATAGCGTGACATCGCGGCATTCACCTCCCGGATACTGTTATTTGATCATGATTCCGTAGATATACGAAGTATCCTTGCCTGTCGTGCCGATCACAAGCATATCATTGTAAACTGCCGGCGATGCCTCGATCGTTCCTTCCACCTGCAGTTCATTCACAGCCTTTCCGTCCGCCCCGTTCAGCAGAAGCAGCGTGCCGTCGGACGCGGCCTGGATGATACGGCCGTTTCCTTCAGCGTCATATACGGCCACGGGCGATGAATATGTCCAGCTGCTCAGCGCTTTTGCCCACACCTGCTTGCCGGTCTTTCGGTCGATCGCGATCAGCGCGGCCTTCGCTTCTTCAATACCCAGCTGTTCGCAGCCGGCCGGCGTCAGTCCGGATACCGTATAGTACACAAGTCCTTTCAGTCCGTTTTCGCCGACGACCGGACTCGCGCGGAACCCGCTCACGGTCTTCGCCTTGCTTGTGTCCTTCTTCACATTGACGGAAAATGTCCATTTTTCTTCACCGGTCATGGCATCGAAGCAGCGTACCTGCGCGTCGCCTTTCGAACGGTTATTCAGAATATTGGCCGTAAACAGCTCCAGTGCCGTCTCGTCATCGGTGAAGTCGAGGGCGATGGTCGATTCAACGCTGTCACCGGTATCCGCCGCCCACACAGGCGCCATGGTGGTCGTATCCACACAGCGCAGGATGCCCGCCATGTCAGCGCAGTAGACATACTTGTCATACATTGCCACGGAAGCTTCGAACGCGGTATTCGCTGCCTTTTCGTTCTTCGCCTTGCTCTTTTGTACGACGCTGGTGGTGGAAAAGCTGTATGTTCCCTGCTCGTAGTCAAAATTGCTGCTGAGCTTGATGGTATAGAGCAGTCCGTTCGTGCCGGCCGTGATCATCGTGTCGGATGTGCGGTCGATCAGCGCCGAGGTCTCAAAGGAGCCTATGTCGTTATACGCGCGCTTGTATTTCCCTTCGAGCCCGTCCAGGATCGTTGCTTTTGTCTTGGTATACATGTTCAGGAAATGGAGACCGATCCCGCCTGTGCCGCTCTTCATCTTGCGCGCGTACTGGCCCACGGTGATCAGCGGGTATCCGCTGGGATGCACGCTCGGTGTGCCGCGCATCGGATAACCGATGTTCAGCGGGCTTCTGGTCTCGGTTCCGTCGCTCAGGTCCAGGAAATAGACCCTGCCGTCCAGACCCGCGGTGATCACTTCCTTCAGGCCGGACTTCACACGCTTGCTTTCCACCAGATTGCTCTGTTCGCGTACTTCCTTGCTCCACTTGACGATCGCCGGCTGCCCGGTCCATCCGATCCCGTAATACACCGTCGAACTGCCGGCCGCGCTTCCCGCCTTCACCTGCCATGCCGTTTCAAGCTCATTGGCTGCTTCAACGGTTCCGCAGAACGCGTTTCTGCGGAAAGCGTCGCTCCGGAACGTCAGCACGCCCATCGGCACACGCGTGTAGTCACTGCCTGCGGGCATGGCGATCAGTTCCTTGGTACTGCGGTTATAGTTGCTTTGCTTTGTCTTGTTTTCATAAACGATGCTTTCCGCCAGCGGTGCGGGCAGCCCTTCTCCGGAGACCGCCGCCGTAAGCTTCGGTGTCGGCGTCGGGGTCGGCGTCGGGGTCTGTTCCTCC
>JAUNQH010000064.1:0-3750 GCA_030536295.1 Clostridia bacterium
GGTTCATAAACGCCTGCCGGCGCAGATCCCGGTCTTCGCTGTGAATAAAGGTGCTGTAATTGCCTTCCGAAAGCTCGAGCTCCGTTCCGTCCTTGGCGATGACGGGCGGAAGCTTCATATCCGCTTCGGTCAGGGAAGTGAAGATGTTATCGGGCGCGCCGAAGATCTCTCCCATGGAGGCGATCAGCTGTTCCTGCTCCTTGGGCAGCGTGTGGGGCTTACGGCGGAGCAGCTGACGGAAATACTCATCATGATCCGCCATGTCCGGATCATGCATCAGCCCTTCCAGAACGGATTCATCCATCGCAAGCAGTTCCGGTTCGATGAATGAAGAGACCGCTGAGAAGGTGACCCAGAGGCGTATCGCGCGGTCTTTCAGACCCTGCGCGACGGGATCGGCGTTATCGGTCTCCTTGCGGAGGAACGCGTATTCAAAGATGGGCATGATCTCTTCAATGACCGATTCATATTCGCGAATGATCTTTTTCGGATCTTCGGCTGTTTTTCCGTTATAGGCCGAAAAAGCGCCGGCGTGTTCCGACGCGGCCGCGTAAGCCTTTTCCCAGGCATCGTCGGACGGATAGATATCCGTCAGTTTCCATTTGTACTTTTCTTCGATCTGATCACGTGTACGAAGTTTTTCCGCCATTGTCATATCCTCCATTCATTATTTGCGTTTATATTCCGCGGGACGATCCACCGAGGGGGCATCGCTTCCGTTCGGGTAGAAAAGGATGTGCTTGTCGCGCAGCACCAGCAGCCCCGTTGACCCGCGAAGCTGCTTCTTTTCCAGCAGCATGATCAGCAGCCTGGTATCCAGCACCGGACCGCCGCCGCGCGTCAGGCAATCCTTCCACAGCGTGAAGGCGCAGCCGGATGACGCGCATGAAAAGGCCGCGGCGGATTCCCTGACCCTGCCCCCGCACAGCGGGCATACGGCGCCCTCAACATCCGCTGCCGCGGCAGCGCCGCGTGTGCCTTTTGAGGAGCCTTTCCGCGCCGGATCGGCGGGGAAGACGACCTGACTGTTGTTGGTGCGGGCATAATCGACAAGGAATGAGCTCATTTTACGGATCCCGTCCATGAACCTTACGGGGTCCTGCGCGCCGTCAGTAATGTCATGCAGCGCGAGCTCCCAGCGGCCGGTAAGCTCGGGCGAGGCGATCTGCTCCGGCATGATGCCGATCAGCCGGACGCCTTTTTCGGTCGCCTGGATCGTTTTCCCCTTGCGGGCGGCATAGCCCACATGGATGAGCCGCTCAATGATCGCGGCGCGTGTGGCGGGCGTGCCGATGCCGCTGCCCTTCATCTGCTTTGCCAGTTCCTCGTCATCCAGATCGCGGCCGGCGTTTTCCATGGCGCTGAGCAGGGAAGCATCCGTATGCGGGGACGGCGGCTTGGTGACATCCTCGCGGACGGAAACGTTCTTTACGGGTCGTGTATCGTTCAGCGCGAGGGGCGGCAGCGACAGCTGCTCTTCCTCGTCCGCCTTCGCCTTTTTTTTCGCCTTGGGCGGATCCTTCAGCGGAGGGATGTCGCGCCAGCCGTTCGTTATGACGGTGCGCCCCGTCGTGCGGAAATCATATTCGCTGACACGGGTGATGATCTTTGTGGCGTCATAGTCCGACGCGGGCCAGAAAGCAGCCAGAAACCGCCTGACAACGAGGTCGAACAGCTTCTGCTCATCCGCGGTAAATGTTTCCGGCTTCACCCGGCGGTTGGTCGGGATGATCGCGTGATGATCCGTCACCTTGGAGGCGTCAATGGTGCGCTTCGTGACGGGGAGCTTTCCTTCCGGCAGGGCGCCCGGAACGTATTGTTGATAAGCTGCCGGCAATTGACGCATGGTCTGCACCACGCGCGGGATCATATCCGGCGGAAGATAGCGGCTGTCTGTGCGGGGATAGGTCAGCGCTTTCTGCGTTTCATAAAGGCTCTGCGCCAGCTTCAGGGTCTTGTCCGCGGTGAAGCCGAGAAGCCGGTTCGCGTCCCGCTGGAGCGATGTCAGATCGTACAGCTGCGGCGGAAGATCGCGCTTGCGGGTCGTTTCGGCAAAAATGACGGTCCCCGTTCCGCCTTTTACGCCGGATACGACCGCATCGGCCGTCTCTTTATCGGGTACATGCGTATCCGGATCATACCGGTCGGAAAAATAGGTGCCTTTGTAATCGCCGAAGTCAGCGGTGATCAGATGATAGCCTTCCGGCTTGAAATTGTTGATCTCATTCAGCCGGGCCACCAGGATCGCGAGGGTCGGTGTCTGCACGCGGCCGACGGAAAGCAGCGTGTTATACCGGAGCGTGAAAGCGCGGCTGGCGTTCATGCCGACGAGCCAGTCGGCTTCACTGCGGCAGACGGCGCTGCGGTAAAGCCCGTCATAATCGCTGCCGGGACGGATGGTACGGAACCCCTCCGAGATGGCCTCATCGGTCATGGAGGAGATCCACAGCCTTTCAAACGGCTTGCGGCATCCGCTCATCCGATAGATATAGCGGAAGATCAGTTCGCCTTCGCGGCCGGCATCCGTCGCGCAGATCAGACTGTCGGTATCCGCGGCGTTGATCAGCTTTTTGACTTTGGCGTACTGGCTTTTTGTGGCGCCGATGACTTTGAGCGGGATGTCGTCCGGGAGGATCGGCAGGGTCGAAAAACTCCATTTTTTATATTTCTCATCGATCTCATCCGGTTCGGACAAAGTGACCAGATGACCGACTGCCCAGGTGACGATGTATTTCTCGCCGATCAGGCATCCGTCACCGGATGTCCTGCAGCCGAGCACGCGGGCGATATCGCGTCCGACGCTCGGTTTTTCGGCTACTACAACAATGTGTCCCAATGCGTGCGCACTCCTGTCCGGTATCTGTTTTACTGCTGATACATCCTACCATGAAGGGGCTGCAAAGTCAATCTGAACGGGAAGTGTGAGGCCGTTTTGCGCGATCGTTCCGGGCACAAAAAAAAGGCTGCCGCATGCACGGCAGCCCGGGAAAATACGGAAATTACTTCACGATGATGCTGGTGACATGGGGATTGGCACCATTGTACCAGTACAGGAAAGCTTCGGCGTCGATCTTGTCGCCGACATTCAGAGCTTCAACGGCGGCGTACACATCGGTGGTGTTGTCATGTTCATCGGATTCAACGGTGAAGCCGTAGGTGTTTCCGCCGACAGCCACGTTGAAGTACAGATCGCTGTTGCTTTCACGGGAACCGGAGCCGTCATACGCGTAGGAGAAGGCATCGCCGGCATCGTTGTAGGCAACGACTTCCAGATCGGTGAAGCAGACGAACTGGTTCATGTAGTTGATCATTTCATCGGTGCCCAGCTTGTCGGTCACATCCACGGCGGGCGCGATGTAGGTATCGCCTTCGAGCACTTCGATGGCGGAGATGTCAGCGATCTCGACTTCGCCGGACCACTCGGCCTTGTAACCGGTGACCTTCACTTTGGTGCCGGGAACCAGCTTGGCGGCCAGCTCGTCATCACAGGGCAGACGATAGAGATACACGGCGCCGTCTTCAGTCTGGCAGAACGCGGAGGCGTTGCCGTAGTCGGCAGCGTAAGCGCAGGCCTGAATGTAGGTCTCAACAGTCACTTCGGTATCGGTCTCGGCGGCGGCGTAATCGGCGTAGGTCATGACATCGGAAGCGGCTTCTTCAACGGCTTCGGCGACTTCTTCGATCGCTTCCGCGACGGGCTCGGCGGCTTCTTCGACAGCTTCAGTGATGTCCTCAGCCATCTCTTCGACG
>JAUNQH010000064.1:3760-9883 GCA_030536295.1 Clostridia bacterium
TGTATTCTTCCACTTGCAGCACTTCGAGCGCATCTTCAACGGCTTCGGTCACTTCGTTGACGGTTTCGGCAACGGCTTCCTTGGCAGCTTCCCATTCGGTCTTGGCGGCGGCAACAGCCTCATCGACCTTGGCCTGAACGGCGTCGGCATCAAACAGGTTCGCGGCTTTTTCTTCCAGATCGGCGATCTTCTGCTCGAGCTCCGCCTTCACGGGCTCAAACGCGGCCTGCGCGTCTTCCAGAGCCTTTTCGCCTTCAGCCTTAGCGGCGGCAACGGCTTCTTCGACCTGCGCCTTCACGGCGTCGGCATCGAACAGGCCTTCCTTGGCGGCGGCAACGGCGTCTTCCAGAGCCTTTTCGCCTTCAGCCTTGGCATTGGCAACAGCTTCCTCGACCTGGGCCTTCACGGCGTCGGCATCGAGCAGACCGTCCTTGGCGGCGGCAACGGCTTCGTCGATCTTCGCCTGAACGGCGTCAGCATCGAACAGACCTTCCTTGGCGGCGGCGGCGGCTTCGTTGACCTTGGCGTCAACATCTTCCGCGCTGAACATGGAACCGACCTTGTCCTTCAGGGCGGCCAGTTCGTTACCGACATTGCCCTTGCCGACAAAACCGACAACGGCGACAACAACTGCGGCCACCAGAGCAACGATGGTCACGATCAATGAGGTATTGGATTTCTTTTCACCAGCCATAGTAATACAGACCTCCTTTATTTGTTGGGTCAACAACGACGCTATTATATCAGAGAGGCATAGTTTATTAAAGAGATAATTATTACATTACTGTTAAGCTTTGCATGTATTTCACCGGTGAACGGCGCGAAAACGCCGCCGGCAATGTCATCCGGGATGAACGACGCGGCCGGCGGCTTTCGTTTGCTATATGGATGTTTTTTTCGGATACAGGATCCCGCTGACCGGAACGCTGTTTTTCTTCAGGATGCGGCGGCCGCGAGCCGTCGGGACCGGATCATCCGCGCGGTCCGGTATTTCAAAGATATACAGGCCGTTCGCGTTGATCACGGGAACGCCGTTATACTCGCGGACGCGGACAAATGATGTTGTGTATGACCGGTGAATATGACCGTGGACCATGGCGGAAGGCGTATACCGGTCGATCAGCGGAGCGAAGCACGCGAATCCGCGATGCGGCAGATCGCTCTGATCGCCGAGCCCGGACATCGGGGCATGTGTCAGCAGGATATCAAAGCCGCCTGTCAGCCGCATCTGCAGGCGCAGTTTCGCGATGCGCTCTTTCATTTCAGCTTCTGTATACATATGCGGCCCGCCGCGGTATCGCATCGATCCGCCGAGACCGAGCACGCGCACGCCCGCGGCGAGCACGATCCTGCCGTCCGCGCAGATGCAGCCTTCGGGAGGCTTGCTGTCATAACGTTCGTCGTGGTTGCCGTGCACATAGACGATCGGCGCGTGCGTGAAGCAGGTCAGATAGGAAAGATAGGCGGGGGACAGATCGCCTGCCGACAGGATCAGATCGATCCCGGACAGCATCTCCGCGCAGTGCTCACCCCAGAGCCGGTCGACCGGCTCGTCAGCCAGAGCCATGATCCGCATAGGCAGTCTCCATTCCTTTTTTATTTACTGTTCCAGCTGATGGTGGAAAGGACCGGCTTCAGTTCGCCTGTGCCCGTGATGCTCTGCAGCCTGGCGAGCGGTACGGCGGAATCGTAAAGGTCCTCTATGGCGGGAATGAAGCCGACGATATTGTCCAGCAGATAATCCATGCACAGTACTTCGGCCGGCGTCAGACGGCGGTCCGCCTCACAGCGGATGACGCCGTTCTGGTCTTTCAGTTCGCCTTCAAAAGGCATGAAGGAAGCCTGACGGAGCTCATCCTGGAACATACGGACCAGCCGCGCGGAATGCGGATCGAACCTGTTGGAAAACGCGATGTCGATCGCGCCGGAGGACATGCCCCACCACAGATTCTGCATACTGCCGCGCGTATCGGCGGCATTGAAGGTCCCGTTCAGCATGCGCTCCAGAATGGCGGAGTAAAAATTATCCCACCGCGGGATCATGGTCGCCATGTTTCTTGTTTCGCCGTTTTCCCGGATGTACAGCCCGTAATCACGGGACTCCGCCGCCGGCGCGTTGATATCCCGGTCGCAGATGACACGGATCTCCGGATCCTCAAAGGGCCTGGACGGGTCAAAGCCCTTGCGGGAGTAGAAATCCAGATAGATCTTCGCGTCCGGCGCGACCATGCGGGCGCCCAGCGCGAACGCGTTTGCCGAAGCCGGCGCGCCGTAGATCGGGTAATCGGCCACATAGCCGATCTTGCCGTTATCGGTAAGAATGCCGGCAGCGATACCCATCAGGAACTTGGCCTCATAGAAACGGGGATAATAGGTACGGATGTGCTGATAGGAGGACAGCTGGCTGCAGCAGAGGATCTGCACGTCAGGATGCTCCAGGGAAGGCTGGATGCAGCTGTTCAGCATGACCGGGTTCGTCGCGAAGATCGCGGTATATCCGTCGGCGATCAGCCGCTCGATCGTTTCGGTGAATTCCGATCTGGAAGGAACGATGCAGGATCTCGTCTCAACGGCGGATCCGAGCTTCTCCTGAACTTCGATCCGGCCGATCTCCTGCCAGTAATTCCACGCGGAGACCGACGGCTCGCGGTTGAGCAGGAACGCCGCCTTTATTTTGGACGGACGGAAGAGCGAACCGATCAGGGAAGGGGCGGATACGGTCTGCCGGCTGTCCATGATGAGGCTGACGGAATCATCGCGCAGCTCGAATTCCGCTGCCATCAGGCGGACACGCCCGAGCGTTTTGTCCTCATCGTCATCGCGGACATTCAGATAACCGAAAACGAGCAGGTAACGGAGAAAAGCGTCTCCCTGCGTCATGAAGGCGCGATCCTTCGAAACGGTGTTATACGCCTTCGCGAAGGATCGGTAAAGCTTTTCAAGATAGAATGTATCATCTTCGCTCCAGCGGCCGCGCGAACGCACGCCCGGCATCGCGGTCAGCTTCGCGTAGGAGCCCGGGACCGTGAAAAGGATATCATGGATCCCGCTCGCCTTTGAAAAATCCGTATATTCATAGTAAGCGGCGATCACGGGATCATCCGTTTTTTCGGGCAGCACGCGGATCACGTCGGCTTCCATGAAGCCGGCGTCCATGGATCTCATCACGCTGGCGCGCTTGTTGCCTTCCTGCAGGTAATAGTATCCGAGGTATTCAAGACATTTGACGGCTTCATTGACGCCGCTTTCCTCAACGCTTTCATAAAGGCGGGCCCATTTGAACGCGAATTCGGTATCCGTTTCGAGGATCGGCATGAAATTGCATGCAAAGGCGTAAGAACGCCCTTTTGCGACGGTGCCTTTCACCTTGTCCAGCGGGATCGTGCAGATGCCGAGGGGGACACGGGTCAGGGAAGCCAGGTTCGGTACGGCCTCTTCAAGCACGGGCAGAAAAGGGTCGCGGTTTTCACGGATCGCGGTGTTGTAGGCCTGAAGCCCGTCACGCCGCGCTTTGATATATGCCCTCATATCCATAATGGGAATCAATGACCTCCGGTATTGCAAGGATCGGTGCGGAAACGATGTTTCCGTATATCTATTGTAACACGGGCGGCCGGAAACGTCAAAAAACCGGTTCCGGATGAAATGCGCTTATCGGTTTTTGCAAAACGCTTGCAAAATAAAAACGCGGCGTGTATAATTGAAATGATGTGTATGGACAGGGTGACGGACATCCGTAGCCGCTTTGTCCGGGCACCCAGATATATTTTTGAGGAGGAATTTCCAAATGGCGAAGAAGTATCTGTACCTCTTCTCTGAAGGCAACGCTCAGATGAGAGAACTGCTGGGCGGCAAAGGCGCGAACCTGGCCGAAATGACCAACATCGGTCTGCCGGTTCCCCAGGGCTTCACCATCACGACCGAAGCCTGCACCCAGTATTACGAAGACGGCCGTCAGATCAACGATGAGATCCAGGCTGAGATCATGGAATATGTTGCCAAGATGGAAGAGATCAACGGCAAGAAATTCGGCGATCTGAAGAACCCGCTGCTGGTTTCCGTCCGTTCCGGCGCCCGCGCTTCCATGCCCGGCATGATGGACACCATCCTGAACCTCGGTCTGAATGACGATGTCGTGGCCGCGATGATCGCCGGCAACGATGATCCCAAGTTCGCCCGTTTCGTGTATGACTCCTATCGCCGTTTCATCCAGATGTACTCCGACGTCGTTATGGAAGTCGGCAAGAAGTACTTTGAGCAGCTGATCGACGAAATGAAAGCCAAGCGCGGCGTGACCTTCGACGTTGAGCTGACCGCTGACGATCTGAAGGAACTGGCTGCCGAGTTCAAGGCCGAATACAAGTCCAAGATCGGCGAAGACTTCCCCTATGATCCCAAGGAACAGCTGATGGGCGCCATCAAGGCCGTGTTCCGCTCCTGGGACAACCCCCGCGCCAACGTCTATCGCCGTGACAACGACATCCCCTACAGCTGGGGCACTGCCGTCAATGTCATGCCCATGGTGTTCGGCAACCTGAACAACAACTCCGGTACCGGTGTTGCCTTCACCCGTGATCCCGCCACCGGCGAGAACAAGCTGATGGGTGAATTCCTGGTCAACGCTCAGGGTGAAGACGTGGTTGCCGGCGTGCGTACGCCCATGCCCATCACCCAGATGGCCGAGCAGTTCCCCGATGCCTATGCCGATTTCGTGAATGTTTGCGAGAAGCTGGAAAAGCACTACCGCGACATGCAGGATATGGAATTCACCGTTGAAAACGGCAAGCTGTACATGCTGCAGTGCCGCAACGGCAAGCGCACCGCTCAGGCCGCTCTGAAGATCGCCTGCGATCTGGTGGACGAAGGCATGCGCACCGAAGCTGAAGCTGTTGCCATGATCGATCCCCGCAACCTGGACACCCTGCTCCATCCCCAGTTCGATGCGAAGGCCCTGAAGAAGGCCACCCCCATCGGCAAGGGTCTGGGCGCTTCCCCCGGAGCCGCCTGCGGCAAGGTCGTCTTCACCGCTGAAGACGCCGTTGAATGGGCTGCCCGCGGCGAGAAGGTCGTTCTGGTCCGTCTGGAGACCTCTCCCGAAGACATCACCGGCATGAAGAGCGCGCAGGGCATCCTGACCGTGCGCGGCGGCATGACCAGCCACGCGGCCGTTGTTGCCCGCGGCATGGGTACCTGCTGCGTTTCCGGCTGCGGCGATATCGCTATGGATGAAGAAAACAAGAAGTTCACCCTGGCCGGCATCGAATTCACCGAAGGCAGCCTGATCTCCATCGACGGCACCACCGGCAACATCTACGAAGGCCTGATCCCCACCGTGGATGCCACCATCGCCGGCGAATTCGGCCGCATCATGGGCTGGGCTGACAAGTTCCGCAAGCTGAAGGTCCGCACCAACGCCGACACGCCCCGTGACGCCGCCAAGGCCCGTGAACTGGGTGCCGAAGGCATCGGTCTGTGCCGTACCGAGCATATGTTCTTCGAAGAAGAGCGCATTGCCGCTTTCCGCGAAATGATCTGCTCCGACACCGTTGAAGAACGCGAAGCCGCTCTGGAAAAGATCCTGCCCTATCAGCAGGGTGACTTTGAGAAGCTGTACGAAGCGCTGGAAGGCTGCCCCGTCTGCATCCGCTTCCTGGATCCGCCGCTGCATGAGTTCGTTCCCACCACCGAAGACGAGATCGAGCTGCTGGCCAAGACCCAGGGCAAGAGCGTTGAGACCATCAAGACCCTGATCGCTTCCCTGCATGAGTTCAACCCGATGATGGGTCACCGCGGATGCCGCCTGGCCGTCACCTATCCCGAGATCGCCAAGATGCAGACCAAGGCCGTGATCCGTGCCGCGATCAACACCAAGAAGGCTCATCCCGACTGGGATATCAAGCCCGAGATCATGATCCCGCTGGTCTGTGAGATCAAGGAACTCAAGTATGTCAAGAAGGTCGTTGTGGAGACCGCCGATGCTGAGATCGCTGCCGCCGGTATCGCTCTCGAGTACGAAGTGGGCACCATGATCGAGATCCCGCGCGCCGCTCTGACCGCTGACGAGATCGCTTCCGAAGCTGACTTCTTCTGCTTCGGCACCAATGACCTGACCCAGATGACCTT
>JAUNQH010000065.1 GCA_030536295.1 Clostridia bacterium
ACTGAAGGAGCTTTGATCTCCCTGATCCATGAAAAAGAGACCGGCACGGACATCTCGTCCGCGCCGGTCTTTTATATGACAGGATGATCCACCTCTGAAAAAACAGTGTTGAGCTGCGACGATTGAGCTTGCAAACCGATCGGAAAGCCCCAAAAGTAAGAAGCAGGCATGCGAAGGGGTCCAGAGGGAAATCTCACTTTTGACCGCCGGTGGCGGAAATCTCAAAAGTGAGTTTCTCAAGCGAAAAGGAGCAGTCTCAACAGTGTTGAGCTGCGACTATTGAGCTTGCGGACCGATCG
The DNA here is from genome assembly GCA_030536295.1 of Clostridia bacterium. Lineage (GTDB taxonomy): Bacteria > Bacillota > Clostridia > Christensenellales > Aristaeellaceae > Aristaeella. The sequence goes on from JAUNQH010000065.1 coordinate 300, forward strand.
CAAAGCCCCCTGGTCGGCCCGCAGGCCGAGTTTTAGAATTTGCACAGATATACCGGCAGCTCCTTCTCCCCGGCAAAAGCCCGCACCAGGTCCGGCTTCTCCTCCGTAACAACAGAAGCCTCCTCATACCGCGCGATCTCCCGGCTGACCGTTACAGCCTTGTCTCCATACTGCAGCACAAGGCGGGTCAGGGGCTCCGCCGCCGCGTTGTACACGCGCGCTTCATGTTCATCCGCCCACACGGGGATCACCGCGCCTTCCCGGAACAGGCACACACCGGAGATGCCCTTGACCTTCAGGGCCGTTTCCGTGTCCTTCAGCACACTTTCCGCCGTGCCGCCCTCAAACGCGTGGATCCCGGCCAGTGTATGCATGCCGCGGCTGAGGGTATTCCGCGCCACCATGGCCACCCAGCTGTCATCCTCGCCATAGGTCCGGCTGTAGGACATCGGCAGCGCCATGTCCAGGATCCCGGCCATATCCCGGTAATTCTGCCCGTAATGCAGATCTGAAAACGCCAGATCGTCATACGCGCCCTCCGGCATCAGCGCGGCGCTGACCGTGATCCCGGGCCTCGCTTCCCGGGCGGTATCCGCCAGCGTATGGGCAAAGGAGCGCACATTGAAGCGCCGCGCCTCCGTCAGCAGCTTCACATCCCGGTCGCCCGCGCGGTAAAGGTTGAAGATGTATTCCGGATCCTTGTCATCATCCGTGAAGGTCCTGTTCATGATCCGGCGGAGCTTTCCGGTATCGGCGCCCCACGCGGCATAGTTGGCCCAGTCATCCTCAGACCATCCGCAGATGATGCTGTTGTACCGGATATAGTCCAGATGGATGCCGTCCGCGTCATACCGCTCCGCCATGTCGCGGATGATCTTCCGCATATGGCGGCGGTAATCGGAATCGGTGATGCTCACGATCCTTTTGTGCGGACCGTTCACATAATGATACAGGCTGCGTTCGGGATGCGCTTCGGCATAGCCCGCGTCCCCCGCCGAGGTGAACCAGGCGTGCACGCGGATGCCCTTTTCATGGGCCGCGTCCAGCGTTTCGCGCAGCAGGTCCCTGCCGGGCAGCACGCACTCCGTTTCCGCGCAGGGAAAGATCGTTTGCCCGTTCAGCCCCTTCGTCAGCAGATAGATATCCGTTACGCCGGCCGCGGCGCAGTATCCCACGGTCTTCTCCACGCCCGCGCCGATCAGGTTTTCCGGCCACATCCAAACACCAAGCATACTCATATCCGTTTCTCCTCTCCCGCCGGATCGCGATCACAGGCGCGGGGAAACATAAACATCATAGTACTGCGTATTGCCGCGGCGGGTCGGCTCCAGCGCCGGCTCATCCAGCTCGGCGATGGCATCGGTCAGCCCGTCGGCATATTCCGTCAGCGTAAGCGCCACATCCTTCAGGCGGCCGGTCACCGCGCCGTAGCGGAGCGCGAATGTCTCCCAGCCGTTGCGCTTGTAGCTCGCGAGCCACTGTTTGCGGTGCTCCGTATACAGCTTCTCATACAGCCCCAGCAACTCCGGGATCTCCTTTTCCGCGATCCCGCGCAGCGCTTCCCTGTCCTTTGCCGCGTAGGCTTCCCGGATGGCCGGGATCGTCCGGGCCTTCAGGATGGCCACATCGAACAGCGCGCGGGCATAGCGGCACTGATCGTTGTCCGGCGCGCAGGCGATCATCTCAAGGCCTTCCTCATAGCGGCGGACCGCGTCGTTCAGGTCCGGATCGCCGGGCAGCAGGTGATACAGCAGATCGCAGTAGATCAGGCCCTTGCCGGTGCGGTCATCCTCCGCGTCCCGGTAGAAATGACCGAAGCCTTCATACGCCTTCCGGGGCAGGCCGGTCACTGTCTCCGCGACATGGCGCACCTCTTCATCCGTGCATTCCGGTCCTCTCCAGCAGAATTCGGAGAAGATCGCGATCTGCGGCAGCGCCAGGAAGTAATCGGTCTCATTGCCGTCATCGCCCCACATGGTCGCGAACACAGTCCTGATCTGATGCTGCGCGCAGGCTCTCAGCGCCGGGTACATGGTCGCGTCATTGCGCTCCACATTGGGCAGGAAGCCGCTCCAGGTCCATATGCCGCCGGCGAATACCGTATTCCTGCCCATCCGCTCATGCTCGCTGAGCATATGTTCATACCATTCCGCTTCGGTGTGATAATAGTCCCAATACACCAGATCCACATCCGGAAGACCGTCGATCACGGACTGCGGCACATGCGACTCCAGATCATAGTATTCGTTGTTCTTCGATCCCAGGCGGAAGAACATGTCGCTCCACATCATAGGATGGAAGTCATATTTCGCGCAGATGTCCGTCACCCGTTTCAGGTGGCGCTGCAGCAGCTCAAAGCGGTCCACCGCGCCGTGCTTGCTGTAATACCGCTGCAGGCCCATCCAGTGGGCTTCGTCCATGCCGATGTGCAGCCTGTTCGTCCTGAAGCAGGCGCGGATGGAGCGGATCTCCGCCTCGATAAAGCTGTAGGTCTCCTCCTCGTCCGCCAGCAGGCAGTACTGGGTATCCTTCAGGTGCTCGTTCTCCCTCCACTGCAGGAACTGGCCCAGGTGCGCCAGCGTCTGGATCTGCGGCAGCACCTCGATGCCCAGGGCCGCGCCGTAGTCATCGATCTCCTTCAGCTCCTCCGGCGTGTACCGGCCGAGATAATGGCCGAAATACGGATACTCCGGCACCGTGTAGGTCACTTCCATATAGATCACGAAAAGATTCAGACCGAGCACCGCCAGGCTGTCCATATACCGTTTGCAGGCTTCCACGGTCATCACGGCGCCCCTGGCCGTGTCAATGAACGCGCCGCAGGATTCGATGCGCCTGTTTTCCGTGATATGAACGGAGTCCTTTCCGTCCATATCCGCCTGCGTCAGCAGAAAGAAAGCGCGGCACAGCGCGGGCATGTCCGGCGCGGTGATCCTCGCGTTCTTTCCGTCCCAGTCGATCTTCAGCTCTTCACCGGAAGAAACTTCCGGCACGCACGGCAGCGCCCTGCCGAGCACCCGCTCCGCGGTCTCCGCCGCCAGGGCGATCTGTTCACGGGTAAATGAGATCATTGCAATATCCTCCTTATTCGGCTGCTTTCATCATCTTATCGGTACGCCGGACCTTCGTTTTGGGTTATTATACCATTATCCGCCGGAATAGAACACCCTTGCGGAAATATTCACAATTTATGTAAAACAGCAGACCCGGTTCCCCGTCTCCCCCGGATATTTTTCAATATATACTTGACAGGATTTTGATCCGCTGTTATAATGCAATCGCTTGCATGAGAAATATCATATCGGGAGGCGGTAAGGACGGGCGTTACGATACATGATGTCGCGAAACTGGCCGGTGTCAACTCGTCCACCGTCTCCAGGGTCATCAACGGCAAGGCGACCATCACGCATGAAACAAAGGAAAAGGTCTACGCCGCCATGCGTGAGCTGGATTATCATCCCAATTCTCTGGCACGCAGCCTGGCCAGCGGCCTGAGCGGCGCCATCGGCGTGGTGGTCGACGCGCAGGACGCGGACGCGTTCAGCAACGTGTTCTTCAGCCGGAGCCTTTTCGCCATTGAGCAGGCTGCGCAGAAAAGGGGCTATCAGGTGCTCATCGCCAACGGGGCGAAGAGCCACGGCGGCACGGTGGAGACCCTGATCAAGGAGCATAAGGTGGACGGGCTGATCCTTCCCCCTTCCACGGTCAGGCCCGCCATGATGGAGCTGATCGGCAGCTTCCCCTACGTGGTGCTGGGCATGCCGGATACCCTTTCCAGGGACACCTGCTGGGTGGATAACAACAATGAGCAGGGGGCCGAGCTGGCCGCGAGGCACCTGCTGGACCGCGGCTATCATCACCTCGCCTATCTCGGCGGTGATCAGAAGCGCGGCTTCACCAAGCGCAGGGTGCGCGGCTTTATGAAAATCGCCGGCAGTCATGCCGATGTCTGCCCGACGGACGGAACCGTTGAGAATGCCTATACCGCGGCTGTCGGTCTCCTGAAAGCGGAGAGCCGGCCGGACGCATTCGTCTGCAATGACAATCTTTCAGCCTTCGGTCTTCTCCGCGCCTGCGGCGCGCTGAAGCTCCGGGTCCCCGATGATCTCGGGATCGTTGCTTTTGATAATTATCCCCTGGCGGAGTTTACCGATCCGCCTCTCACGATCATAGATATCGACACCGCGATGCTGGGCGAACAAAGCGCCGAGCTGCTTTTCAGGCAGATCGAAAATGCCTCCGGCAAGCAGCAGATCATGCTTTCAGCCGCGCTGGTCGGTCGTCAGTCCACCGAAAGGAAGTAATCCTCATGGATCAGTCCGCCGTAAGGCATCATTCTTTTTACCCGTTTGTGCAACCGGTTGCACGGGATCAAGCGATCTTCCTGCTGGAAGCCGCCCGCGGTGATCTGTCCGCCTGCACGCTGGTGTGGTGGAAGCGCAGCGAACCGGAAAAGGTATACCGTGAAAGCATGTCCGTCCGTTACGGCACGGAGAACACGGATCAGTGGGCCGTTTCCGCGCGTTTTCCGGAAGAGGCGCACTATATCAAGTATCACTTCGTCCTGCGGGATCAGGCCGGCGCGGAGCGCGTTTTCAACGCTTACGGCTTTGACAGGGATCTCCGCGGCTGCTTTGAGCTGCTGCAGATCAACAGTACCGACGTGATCGCCGTGCCGGAGTGGGCACGGGGCTGTATCTGGTATCAGATCTTCCCGGAGCGCTTTGAAAAGGATCCCTCTTCCGGCCGCGCGCCGGAGCCCTGGGACGCGGAGCCGACCCGCGACAACTATCTGGGCGGCACGCTTTCCGGCATCCGCCGCCGTCTGCCCTACCTCGCGGATCTGGGCATCGAATGCGTCTATCTGAACCCGATCTTCAAAGCGGACTTCAACCATAAATACGCGACAGCGGACTACCTTGCCGTGGATCCCATGTTCGGCACGGAGGCGGACCTCATCGCGCTCGTGGATGAAGCACACCGCCTGGGTATCCGGATCGTGCTGGACGGCGTGTTCAATCACGCGGGCATCCATTTCGCCCCCTTTGAGGATCTCATGCAAAACGGCAGCGCGAGCGCTTACGCGGACTGGTTCTATCTGAAAAAGGAGCCGGTCGTGATCGACCCCGCCTGCTATGAATGCGTCGGCGACTATCCCTACATGCCGCGCCTCAACGGCGCGTGTGAGGGCGTGCGGGAATATGTGCTGAAGGTGCTGCTCTACTGGCTGGAGAAGGCGCGTATCGACGGCTGGCGTTTTGACGTGGCGGACGAGCTGGACATGAACGCCGTTCGTTACTGGCGTGAATCGGTCAAGCGGCTGTATCCGGATGCCGTGATGCTGGCGGAGACCTGGGGCAGCGCTGTCAGGATGATCGCGCCCGGCACCTTTGACTGCGCCATGAACTATCTTTTCCGTGATGCCGCTGTGGATTTCTTCGCGCGCGGCAGCATCACCCCCGCGGAATTCCGTGACCGGCTTGCCGCCATGCTGCAGCTTTATCCGGACAGGAACATGCATGCCATGTACAACTGTCTCGGCAGCCATGATACGGCGCGCTTCCTCACGGAAGCCGGTGAAGACCTCCGCCGGCTGGAGCTGGCCATGGCCTTCCAGATGCTCTTTCCCGGCGCCCCCGCCGTCTATTACGGCGATGAGATCGGCATGAAGGGGGAAAACGATCCCGGCTGCCGCGGCGGCATGGCCTGGCAGGCGATCAATGAGGATCTTCTGGCCGTACAGAAGCGGTGGATCGCGTTCAGAAAAGCGCACGCCGCCGTCAGGAAGGGCGGCATCCGGCTGCTGCCGGAAAGCGATCCCGCGCTTTTCAGCTTTTCAAGGTTCAGCGGCGATGAGGAGATCATCGCGATCTTCAACACGGACGCCGCGCCCCATTCAACGGACTTCGCGGATGAAGCAGGATCAGTCGACGTTCTGCCTCGATCCGTTAAGATCATTATCAAACACAAGGAGGAAATGTAACATGCGTACCCTCACCAAGCTGCTTTCCGTACTGTTGGCTCTGGCGCTGTCCATGACCGCCTGCGCCGCTTTCGCGGAAGAGACCGTGACCATCAACTTCTGGCATCATTACAGCGCTCAGTCCGCCGAGAACGAAACGCTGATGAATGTCCTGATCCCCGCCTTCGAGGCCGAGAATCCCGGCATCAAGGTCAACGCCGTTTCCCACGAGTGGGCGGAGCTGCATGACAAGGTGCTGGTCAGCGCCCAGTCCGCCAGCCTGCCGGATGTGGCCCGCTGCGATATCGCCTGGCTGCCCGAATTCCAGAAGATGGGCATCCTGACCGCCCTGGATGAAGAAATGGCTGATTTCGCCGAAGTCAGCGGCCGGCTGCTGGACAGCGCCATGTCCACCACCGTCATCGCCGGACACAACTATGCCCTGGCCCTGAACACCAACAGCAAGATCATCTTCTACAACACTGCCATGCTGGAAGCTGCCGGTGTTGAAGTGCCCGCCACCATGGACCAGTGGGTCGAAGTCATCACGAAGCTGAGCGGCGAAAACGCCAACGGTCAGCAGGTATGGGGCTGGAACGAGCCCGCTCTGGCCGGCTGGAACATCTGCCCCTTCATCTGGAGCTTCGGCGGCGCCCTGACCAATGAAGACCAGACCGTCGCCACCGGCTACATCAACGGACCTGCGACCGTGAAGGCCGTTGAGACCTTCGCGGAGCTGGTGAAGTCCGGCGCCATCATCGGCTTCAACGCCGGCGACATCCCCATGACCGACGGTTTCGGAACCGGCCGCTACGCCATGATGCTGGAAGGCCCCTGGAAGTCCGCCGAACTGGCCGGCGCCTATCCCGATGTGGCCTACGGCACCGCTCCCATGCCCGCCGGTGAAGGCGGAAGCATCTCCGTGCTGGGCGGCGAGGACATTGCCATGTTCAACACCGCCAACAAGGAAGCTGCCTGGAAGTTCATGCAGTTCATGACCTCCGAGTATGCCGAGACCGAAATGGCCAAGTGCGGCCAGATCCCCGTCAACAAGGCTGCCCTGGAAAGCGACACCGTGAAGAACGCCGATTACGCGCCCTTCATCGAAGCCATCCAGACCGCCAAGGCCCGTCCCACCGTTGCCGCGTGGAGCGAAATGGATAACGGCCTGACCGTTGCCATGACCGCCGTCGTCACCGGTGAAAAGACCGCTCAGGAAGCCATGGATGAACTGGCTGCCGAGTGGGACGAACTGCTCAAATAATACGATCCCGGCGGGGCGGGCTTTTCCGCTCCGCCGTTTTTTCCGGGGAGGTAATCACATGGTCACCAAATCACGCGGCATGAGGTCGCAGCTGATAGCGCTGCTGCTGCCCGGTCTGCTGGTATTCGGCGTTTTCACCGTATATCCGATCATCCGTCTTTTCTGGATGAGCCTGTGCGACATGAGCTTCTCATCCATGCTGACCCAGCCCTTTGCCGGGCTGATGAACTACCGCGAGGTCTTTTCGGATGAGACCTTCTTCACGGTCTTCGTCAACAGCATCGTGTACACGCTGGTCACGGTTCCGGGGCAGATGGCGATCGGTCTGTTTGTGGCGATCCTGCTCAACGGCATCAAGCGCTTCAGCGTCACCTTCCGCGTCATCAATTATCTTCCCGTGGTCACCTCATGGGTCATCGCTTCCCTGGTCTTCCGCTATATCTTCAATACGGAAGGCCTGCTCAACTACTTCCTCTGGAAGATCGTCGGCATCACCTCATCCAACATCCGCTGGCTGGACACCCGCTGGAGCGGGCTCAGTGTGGCCATGATCCTCGGCATCTGGAAGGGCATCGGCTGGAACATGGTCATCTTCCTTGCCGCGCTGCAGCAGGTCCCGCAGGATCTGTACGAAGCCGCCGAGATCGACGGCTGCGGCGCGTGGAAGAAATTCGTGCACGTCACGCTGCCCGGCATCCGCGGCACGGTGCTCTTCGCGCTCATCGAGCTGACCATCGGCGGCTTCAACGTGTTCACATCCATCAAGATGATCACCGGCGGCAAGCCGGCGCATCAGACGGACACCCTGCTGACCTGGATGTACTACAAGGCATTCAGCACCGGCAAATTCGGCTACGCGGCCGCGCTCAGCTTCGTCATGGCTCTGACGCTCGGTCTGCTTGCCATCGTTCAGTTCCGCGCCATGCGGAACAAGGACAACTGACGGGAGGCAGGGATATATGAAACAGAATATCAGAAGCAAGATCATCCGCTACCTGCTGCTGGCGCTGGGCACCGTGGTATTTACCCTGCCCATGATCTATATGATCTCGACATCCGTGCGCCCCAACGGAGCGCTTTATGAATATCCTCCCCGCTTCTTCCCGAAGTGGGAGGCCTTCACGCTGGAAAACTATGTCTATATTCTTGATCAGAGCAAGTTCTATCTCAATTTTCTGAATTCCGTGATCGTGTCCGTCAGCACGGTCCTGCTGGCCGCGGCAGTCGCCTCCGCCATGGCGTTCGTGCTGGGCAAGTTCAGATTCAGGGCGAACAGGATCATTTTCGCGTTCATCATCCTCACCATGATCATCCCCGGCACCACCATGATCGTACCCCAGTTTGAGCTGGCCACAAAGCTCGGTCTGGTCAATCAGCTGTGGGGGCTGATCCCCTTCTATGTCGCCTGGGTCATTCCCTTCTCGGTCTTCATGATCAAGGGGTTCATGGAAAATATCCCCGGCGAGATCATGGAAGCCACCTGGATCGACGGCGCGGATGTGTTCACCGTTTACTTCAGGATCGCTCTTCCGCTGGCCGCGCCGGCCATCGCGTCCGTCAGCATCTTCAATTTCCTGACCGCATGGGAGGAATACCCCTGGGCCAACACCGTCATCAATGACAACAGCCGGCGCACCCTGCCGATCGCCATTGCCGGCTTCTTCGGCCAGCATCAGTTCACACAGTGGGGCTATGTTTTCGCCATGTCGGTCCTCACGCTGATCCCCGTTGTGCTGATCTTCATCCTCTGCCAGAAGTTCTTCGTGCAGGGGCTCACCGCTGGCAGCGTCAAAGGCTGATCCAAGGCATCATAACGCGTATGAAAAGACAGCTCCTTCTTCCCTGATCCGGGATGAAGGAGCCGCCTTTTTCATGATATATCCTTATATAGCTATTACTTTGGCAAATGGTACCGGCCGAATCAATTCCGGACCTAATTTTATTATAACACAAAGGTTGCTTTTTTCAATTGGTACAAATAGTGCCGAGGATACACACAAGACAGAAAAAGGTCCGTGACATTTAGCTGATACAAGCCCTATAACAGAACAATGAAGAACGCCCGGTGAAGACACCGGGCGAACTACTATTCACCTATCAACTGTAAAACGGGTCAAAACAATAAATAACCATTTATTCATCAAGATAGAAAATCTTCCGCTAACCTTGGTAATGTTACAGATCTCCCCGCCTGACACTCAACTGCTCACGCCATCTGTCAGTTGTTT
>JAUNQH010000021.1 GCA_030536295.1 Clostridia bacterium
CGCGGACCTTTCCATATTGAACGCGGACCTTTTCCGCTTGTCACGGGAGATGTACGGGATTATAATGAAGATGTCAGGAAACAGAAGGAGGCCCCCTCATGCGCAGGGAGAAGAACAGATACATTTTCGCGCCGGATATGAAACACGCGTCCCGCCGTTCACGCGGGCTGTACGTGCTGCTTTTTCTCGTGCTGCTGGTTCTGACCGCGGCGGTCATCAATATGATCATGGTGCGGCAGGTGAATCTCGAAAGTATAAAACTGACGGTGATGGATCTGCCTGCCGATCTTGAGCAGTACTCCATCCTGCATATCAGCGATCTTTATGGGGCGGAGCTGGGTGAAAAACAGAATGCCGTGAAGGCGGCGCTCGGCAGCACGCGGTATTCATGTGTGGTGATGACCGGTGATATGCTCGGCAAGGACGGTGATACGGCAGCGCTGGAGGATCTGCTGGCTCTGATGCCGGCGGAGACGCCGAAATTCATGATCTGCGGAAACAGTGACGGGTCCTTTGTAACGGATAAGGCGCACGGAACGCTGTCCGTATATACGGAATGGGCTGAAAGACTGATGTCATTGGGTGTGACGATGCTTGACAGACCCGTTTCCGTGACCCGGGGCAAGGCGACTGTCTGGTTTGTGCCGGAGGAGCTGTATACGCTGGATCTGGACGGACTGGAATATGTATACCGGACACAGCTGGACAAGCTGAATCTGACAGCAACCGCGCTGACCGCGGACGACGCCGCGAAGAAACGCGCCGCGGAATACCATCTTGAACGGATCGGCGAGATCCGGGAAACGGTGAAGCAGATCGAACCCGGGGATGTGCAGATCGTGCTGACGCATACGCCGCTGACCGAGGAATACGTGCGGGATATCGTACGCTGGAGCGGCAAGGAAGATACATTTTCCATGCGGTATGCTTCGCTGATCCTCGCGGGACATTATAACGGCGGCCAGTGGCGGATACCGTATGTCGGCGCGATATGGGTCAACGGACTCGGCTGGTTCCCGAAGGATGAGCTGATACAGGGGCTGAGCTATCTGTACGCGATCCCGCAGTATATCAGTCCCGGCCTCGGAAACGGGGATGCAGGGAGCACTCTGCCGGGCCGGCTTTTCAATACGCCGACCGTGACGCTGCTCACCCTGACGCGCAAGGTCGTGTGATCGCCCGAACGCGCATTATATGAATCGATCGGGGATGTCTGAATGTTCGGACGAAAGAAAAACACAGCGTATGAAATGGATATGACCTCGGGTGGACTGCTGCCGAAGATCCTTGTGTATTCAGGTCCGCTTGTACTGACCGGGATCCTCCAGCTGCTGTACAACGCGGCGGATGTGGTGGTGATCGGGCGGTTCGCGAGCAACGAGGCGCTGGCGGCGGTAACATCCACCGGATCGCTGATCAATCTGCTGGTCAATGTGTTCATGGGGCTGAGCGTCGGCGCGAATGTTGTGATCGCGAGGGATTACGGCGCGAGAAACGCGGAAGGTGTGCACCGGGCGGAGCATACGGCCGTCGCGCTTGCGTGCGTTATGGGGTTTGCCGTGGGCGCCGCCGGATTTTTTCTGGCGAGGCCGCTGCTGGAACTGATGGACTCGCCGGAGGATGTGATCGACGGTGCCGCGCTGTATGTGAAGATCTATTTCCTCGGTATGCCGGCAAACATGCTGTACAATTTCGGCGCGGCGACACTGCGGGCTGTGGGCGATACGAAGCGTCCGCTGTATTATCTGACGGTGTCCGGCATTGTGAATGTCGCGCTTAATCTGTTCCTGGTCATTGTATGCCGCATGGATGTGGCCGGCGTGGCGATAGCCACCGTGACAAGTCAGGTGATCAGCGCCGTGCTGGTGCTTGGCTGTCTGCTGCGGTCAGACGGGGATATCAGGCTTGATCCGAAGAAACTGCGCATCCATAAACGGGAACTGAAGGATATCGCACGGGTGGGCTTGCCCGCGGGCGTGCAGGGAAGCCTTTTCTCAGTCTCAAACGTGCTGATCCAGTCATCCGTGAACAGCTTCGGTTCCCTTGTGGTGGCCGGGAACGGCATCGCGAGCAATGCCGAAGGATTTGTTTACACGGCGATGAACGCGCAGTATCAGGCGGCGCTGACATTCGCCAGCCAGAACTACGGCGCCGGGAAGAATGACCGGGTGCGGCGCGTGATGTGGCTGTGCCTCGGCGCGGTGATCGTGATCGGCTTCGGAATGGGGATGCTGTTCCTGCTGTGCGGGGAATCGATCCTCGGTCTGTATAATTCGGACGCGCGGGTCATCGCGTACGGGATGAACCGGCTGCAGGTCATTCTGCCGTATTATTTCCTTTGCGGAATGATGGATGTGATGGTCGGCCAGCTGCGCGGCATCGGATATTCCGTGATGCCGATGATCGTCAGCCTGACCGGCGCGTGCCTGCTGCGGATCGTATGGATCTTTACGGTCTTTGCCGCGGAGCCGACGCAGTATATGCTGTATGTGTCCTACCCCGTTTCGTGGGCAGCGACCTTCAGCGCGCATATGGCCTGCTATCTGGCCGTGCGCACACGGAAATTACCGGTAAGAAAGGCGGGTGCCGTATGATGGACGCACTCGGACGCGCGCGGGCGCTGCTCGCGGATGTGACGCCGCTGAAACGCGACTGCGGTACGCTGTGCGCGGCTGTATGCTGCCGGTCGGCGGAAACGGAACAGACGGGAATGCTGCTTTTCCCCGGCGAGGAGGAACTGTATCGCGGCAGGGAGGGATACGAGATCAGACCGGCGGGGGAGGATCTTCTGCTGATCTGCAGCGGCGCGTGCGACCGGGAAGAACGGCCCATGTCCTGCAGGATCTTTCCGCTGCTGCCTGTGGTACGGGAAAACGGGATCCGGGTCGTGACGGATGAACGGGCACGGTTTGTCTGCCCGCTTGCCGCGCAGGGAAAGCGGGCGCTTGATCCGGAATTTACGGAAAAAGTGCGCATGGCGGGAGAGATCCTGCTTGAGGATGAAGCGCAGCGCGCCTTTCTGATAAGGCTGACCGGGGAACATGATGAACTGAAGGAACTGAGATCGCGGCTGGGAGGTGCCTGAAGTGTTTGAGCGGATGCCGGCGGAAAAACAGATATACGGAAACGGGGAGAGCCTGCTGATCTGCGGGAATGTGATGAATGTGCCGCAGGAGATCAAAGCACTGTACGGAAAGGTGCAGTGCGTTTACATCGACCCGCCCTTCAGAACCGGTGAAAAGTTCAGGCGGAAGCGTCCGTACGGGACAAAGGGCTGGAAGACCGGGACGCCCGCACCCGCCTATGACGCGTATAATGACCGGTACACGGATGAAAAGGCCTATCTCCGGCTGCTCAGAAAGCTGATCCATGTATCAAGGGAACTGCTGAGGAACGACGGGATCTTTTACCTGCACCTTGACTGGCGGATGAGCGCGCAGGCGCGGCTGCTGTGCGACAGGGAGTTCGGGAAGACGCGCTTTCTGAATGAGATCATCTGGAGCTATGAGAGCGGCGGCCGCACGAAAAAATATTTCTCGCGCAAGCATGACGTGATCCTGATGTACGCGTGTTCCGCGAATTATAAGTTTGACATCACGAAGGTGCCCCTGGACAGGACGGAGGTCCGCCGGAACCATATGGGCCGCGGAATGGATGAGGACGGGCGGATGTACGGCTATATCCGTTCGGGCGGCAGGGAATACCGGTACTATGACGACGAACCCGTGTATCCCGGCGATGTGTGGAGCGACATCGGATTTCTGCAGCAGCGTGATCCGGAAAGGACAGGCTATGCCACGCAGAAACCGCTTAAGCTGCTGGAACGGCTGCTGAAACCGGTCACGGAACCGGGGGATATCGTGGCGGATCTCTGCTGCGGCAGCGGAACGGCGGCGGCGGCGGCGCAGGCGCTCGGCTGCAGGTTCGCCGCGATGGATCTCAGCCCGGAAGCGATCGCTGTGGCAAAGGCCAGACTGAAGCCGGACAACATGACGGTGATCTGTCCGGAGTCAAAGGATAAGGCGGAGCTGCTGTGCGGGTATGACAATGACGGCGGAAGACTGCATGTATACGGGATCACGGCGGAAAACAAGGCTTTCCCGGCGAAACACACGCCGGAGGATTCACTGGAATCGTGGGAGCTGGGGCATATGGAGGACGGTGTGTTCACGGCGGAGCAGACCTTCCGCAGAAGCCGCAGATATCCGGAGCTGACACTGAGCGTGAGGATCGCCGAGCAGGATATAGACACCGTGCTCACAACGGACGCGGCGGGCGCGGTGAGGACATTCCGGTATGTGCCCGAACGCAAAGAAATTTAAGACGCGGGATTGTATTTTTGATCCGTCAGTGATACCATGAACAGGTAAATAAAGGACATCCGGCTGACGGATGAATGAACGAAAGATTGGGAGGACGAAACACATGGCTGCGAAAAAGACCGCAAAGACCGGAACCGAAACTGCCGTACGCAATGAGGAGCAGGAAGCGAAACTGAAAGCGCTTGAGCACGCGCTTGCCGATCTTGACAAACAGTTCGGCAAGGGTGCCGTGATGAAGCTCGGCAGTGATTCCGTGAATAAGGATATCAAAGTGATCTCCACCGGCTGCCTGACGCTGGACGCGGCTTTGGGAGTGGGCGGCGTGCCGCGCGGACGGATCATCGAGATCTACGGGCCGGAATCTTCCGGCAAGACGACCGTTGCGCTGCATATCGTCGCTGAGGCGCAGAAACAGGGCGGCATTGCCGCGTTCGTGGATGCGGAGCACGCGCTGGATCCCGCGTACGCGAAAAAACTGGGCGTGAATATTGACGAGCTGTATGTGGCTCAGCCGGATACCGGCGAGCAGGCGCTGGAGATCACCGAAGCGCTGGTCCGTTCCGGCGCGCTGGATGTGGTGGTGATCGACTCCGTTGCCGCGCTTGTGCCGAAGGCCGAGATCGACGGCGAAATGGGTGATTCCTTCGTCGGCCTGCAGGCCCGCCTGATGAGCCAGGCGCTGCGCAAACTGACGGGCATCATCAGCAAGACCGGATGCGTCGCGATCTTTATCAACCAGCTGCGTGAAAAGGTCGGCGTGTTCTACGGCAATCCGGAGACCACGCCCGGCGGCCGCGCGCTGAAGTTCTATTCCTCCGTGCGCCTTGATGTACGGAAAGGGGAAGCGCTCAAGGGAGACGACAAGAACGTGATCGGCAACCATACCAAGGTGAAAGTCGTTAAAAACAAGGTGGCTCCGCCTTTCCGCACGGCTGAATTCGATATCATTTTCGGAGAGGGCATCAGCGCGGACAGCATGCTGCTGGATCTGGCCGTGGAGCAGGAGATCATCCACAAGAGCGGCGCCTATTTCTCCTATAACGGTGAACGGCTGGCACAGGGCCGCGATAACGCGCGTCAGTATCTGAAGGACCATCCGGAACTGTTTGCCGAGATCGACGCGCTTGTTCGCGCCAACCTGTTCGCGAAGAGGCAGGGAAACGCCGCTGAGGATGAGGAAGCCATGAAGGTCCAGTCCTCTGAGGAAGAGGATGATCTCGCGCTGCTGGAGATGGAACTTGGGGACGAAGAATGATCTTATCAGCACTCTCACAAGATGAGTGCTAAAAATTGCTTGCATTTCGATTTTTCGGGTGATACAATAGCATACGGAAAATGTTTCGCTTTTTCCATCCGCCGTCCTGTGACGGCGGATGTCATTTACCTGTGCTGAAGGAGGTCTGTACCATGGCAATTGCAAAAGAGAACGGTTCCGTATCGATCGACGCGCAGAATATTATGCCCGTGATCAAGCGCTGGCTGTATTCGGATAAGGATATTTTCCTTCGTGAAGCGGTGTCAAACGCCTGTGACGCCATCACCAAGTTCCGTATGCTGAATCCCGGCACGGAGGAGAAGATGACCGTCGCTGTCGTTGTGGACAAGGAAAAGAAAACGATCCGTATTTCGGATACCGGTATCGGTATGACGGCGGATGAAGTGCGCCGCTATATCAATCAGGTCGCGTTTTCCGGCGCGAGCGAGTTCATGAAGCAGTTTGAGGAAAAGCCGGACGAGAAGAATGACATCATCGGTCATTTCGGTCTCGGCTTCTATTCCGTGTTCATGGTGAGCGACAGGGTCGAGATCGAAACGCTGAGCAGTACCGAAGGCGCGGAGCCCGTGCACTGGGAGTCTGAAGACGGTATGAGTTTTGAGCTGTCCGAAGGCGCGCGCAAAACGCACGGAACGGATATTATCCTGCATGTGAGCGATGAGGAAAAGGAATTCCTGGAAACATACCGTGTCCGCGAGGTGCTGAACCGTTATTGCGGCTATATGTCCTATCCCGTGATGCTGGAGGACGCGAACGCGAAGCCCGTTGAAAAGGATGTGCCCGTCGGCGATGAGAAGAATGAGGACGGCACGCCGAAGACGGAGAAGATCCTTGAAATGCCGAAGCCGTCACAGATCAATGACACTGATCCGCTTTGGCTGCGCAAGCCCGGCGACTGCGCGGATGAGGACTACAAGGCATTCTACCGCAAGGTGTTCATGGATTATGAGGAACCGCTGTTCTGGATCCATCTGAATGTGGATTATCCTTTCAATCTGAAGGGCATCCTGTATTTCCCGAAACTGAAAAATGATTTCGGCACCCATGAAGGACAGATCAAGCTTTTTGCCGGTCAGGTATTTGTGGCCGATAATATCAAGGAAGTCATTCCGGAGTTCCTGATGCTGCTCAAGGGCGTGATCGACTGCCCCGACCTGCCGCTGAACGTCAGCCGCTCCTTCCTGCAGAATGACGGTTATGTGAAGAAGATCAGCGCGCACATCACCAAGAAGGTGGCTGACAAGCTGAACAGCCTCATGAACACCGAACGCGCGACCTATGAAGGATACTGGGACGATATCGCTCCGTTCGTGAAGTACGGATGCCTCAAGGACAGCAAGTTCCATGAAATGGTGAAGACGGCGATCCTGCTGAAGACGACCGCCGGCACCTATAAAACGCTTGAAGAGTATAAGACCGACAACTTTGAAAAGACATCGAAGAAGGTGTATTACACCGCGGATGAAAAACGGCAGGCCGCTTCCGTGAAGCTGTATACGGATCGCGGGATCGATGTCGCGGTAATGAATACCCTGATCGACGGCAACTTCATGAGCTTTATGGAGTATCAGGGCAACGAGGAGGATCAGATCGCCTTCGCGCGCGTGGACGCGGATGTGGACGGCTTGAAGCAGGAGAGCGACGAGGGATCGGAGCTGGACGGCGATAAACTGCAGGAACTGTTCCGCAAGGCGCTGGCGACGGATGATCTGGAAGTGAAGACCGAAGCCCTCGGTGACGCGGATCTGATCGCCATGGTGACAGAGGATGAGCAGATGCGCCGCTACAAGGAAATGAGCCGGCTGTACGGGCAGGATTTCCCGATCCCGGATCGCTTTACGCTGGTGCTGAACCGCAGGAACGAGACCGTAAAGCTCATTGCGGACAGGGATCCGGAGGATGAAATGACGGGTCTGCTGTGCAAACAGGTCTACGATCTGGCGCGGATGGCCGCGCGTCCGCTTGAAGCGGAAGAGATCACCGCTTTCCTGGAGCGCTCCGGCAAGCTGCTCAATATGGCCGCGAAAAACTGAGATCGCCGCGGAAGCGGAGCCGGCGGCATGACAGGAAAGCCGGCATGACATACCGGCGCGCGGGCACGGAAAAACGGAAAACAGCGGGGAGACGCCTTAAAGGACGGCGTCTCCTCTTGCTTTGCCGTGCCATATGGGTTACAATAAGAGCACGGGTATTCTATTGAAAGGACTTTGCGGTCATGGGCAAAAAGGCGAAACTGTTCTCCAAAACGGAATGGTCATGGATCTTCTATGATTGGGCCAACTCCGTATACGCGACCAATATCTCCGCGGCTATCTTTCCGATCCTGTATTCACATGTGGCGGGCAGCGGAACGACCGCTGATATCCTTTACGGATATGCCATATCGCTGGCGAACCTGCTGGTGGCCGTGCTCGCGCCGTATCTGGGCTCCATTGCGGATTTCCGCGGCATGAAAAAGAAGCTGTGGACCGTGTTCATGCTGATCGGTGTCGTGTTTACCGCCGTGATGGGCATTTTCGGCTCATGGCAGATGATGCTGCTGGGTTTTGTGATCAGCCGTATCGGCTTCAGCGGAAGCTGTCTGTTCTACGACAGCTTCCTTACGGACGTCACAACGCCGGAGAGAATGGACAAGGTGAGCACATGGGGATACGCGATGGGCTATATCGGCGGATCGACGATCCCCTTCCTGATCTCCATCGCCGTCATGCTGGTCATGAACATGAGCGATCTGAGCATGCGGATCGGCGTGCTGATCGTGCCCGTGTGGTGGCTTGTCTTCTCTTTCCCGTTCATGCGGAACGTGCATCAGGTGTCCTATGTGGATACCCCGCCGAAGGAACTGGGCCGGATCGCCTGGAAAAATACGATGAGCACATTCAGGCATATTCTGAAGGACAAGGCCGTGCTGTTTTTCCTGCTGGCGTATTTCTTCTATATCGACGGTGTGGACACGATCATTTCCATGGCGACGAAGTACGGCGATACGCTCGGCCTGGGTTCCATCGGCATGGTGCTGGCGCTTGTCGTGACGCAGCTGGTGGCAATGCCTTTTTCCATCCTGTTCGGCAAGTGGAGCAAGAAGATCGGTTCACTGACGCTGATCTCCATTTCCGTTTTCGTATACGCGTTCATTACTGTGATCGGCTTTGTGATGGGCTTCCTGGTCGACTATAACGAAGCTGTCGGCCTGACCATGGAAAGCGCGGTCGCGGTCAGCAGCGTACTGTTCTGGGTGCTGGCAACACTGGTCGGTACCGTACAGGGCGGTATACAGGCACTGAGCCGTTCCTACTTCGGTCAGCTGATCCCGCCGGAACGCAGCGGCGAGTATTTCGGGTTCATGGATATCTTCGGCAAGTTCGCGTGCGTGATCGGTCCCGCGCTTTATGAGTTGTTTTACGGCATCACGGGCAAGGCATGCTTCGGCATTCTGAGCATCATCCTGCTGTTCCTGTGCGGCGCGCTTTTCCTGGGTGTCGGCAGGAAATACTTCAAAAAGGCGGAGCATGAGGAGATCACCGAATAATATCCGGTAAAAATAACGGTCCGCGGATCATCAAAAACCGCGGGCCGTTATTTTTTGCTGTTGTTACGGATGTTTCTGAACAGCTTGTGTATCTTTCCCTGCAGGGTCGCTTCACGTTTGACGCCCATCGCGGCTTCCAGCGCGCCGGCATGGTAGTCATTGTTGTCCGGATCGCGCCGGACGGCTTCACGGAAAGCGGTGTGCGCCTCGCTGTACCGCTCCAGCATCATCAGGGCGCGGCCCTTGATGAAATACCATGAAGCGTCATGCTCGGCGGTACGGCTGAGCTGGCGCAGCGCGCTCTCCGGTGTGCCGCGTTCCAGCATTTTCTCGGCAAGACGCACGGCTTCGCTTCCGGGAAGCGACTGCCTGAACGCGGCGTGCTGCCGGGGCAGCGCAAGCTTCATGGCTTCCTCGTACGCGAGATTCAGCTCCACCATTTCCGCCATGGCGGCTTTTTTCTGATCCGGGTCCGTAAACTGGTCCGGATGGATCTGCTTGACTCTTTTACGGTACGCTGCGCGGACTTCATCCGCGTCTGCGCTGTATCGGAGACCAAGCACCTCAAACGGGTGTTTCACAATGATGCCTCCGGATTTACAGGCCGGTCTCCCGGCTGATCTCCGCACCCAGCGACCGGAGCTTGTCTTCGATATGCTCGTACCCGCGGTCAATGTATCCGGGTTCATAGATCTCGGTGACGCCGTGCGCCATCAGCCCCGCGATGACCAGCGCCGCACCGGCGCGAAGGTCTGAAGCGGTCAGCGGCGCGCCATACAGCTCATTCACACCTTCGATGATGGCCATCCGGTCCGCTACGCGGACATGCGCGCCCATCCGGCGGATCTCATCCAGATGACGGAAACGCTGCTCGAAGATCGTTTCCTGAATGATGCTTGTTCCGCGGGCTGTGGTGAGCAATGCGCTCATGGGCTGCTGAAGGTCTGTCGGGAAGCCGGGATAGACCTGCGTTTTGATGTTGATGGCGCGGTGCATACCGGTGGAGTGAACGCGGATCGCGTCGTCATAGTCGGTGACCATGACACCCATTTCCAGCAGTTTGGCGCTGAGCGCGTCCATATGTGTGGGTATGCAGCCGTTGATCACAACGTCACCGTGGGTGGCGGCGGCGGCGATCATCAGGGTGCCTGTTTCGATCTGGTCCGGGATGACGGCGTAATTGGTGCCGTGCAGATTCTGTACGCCGCGGATGCGGATCGTATCCGTGCCGGCGCCCTTGATGCGCGCGCCCATGCTGTTCAGCGCGTTGGCGAGATCAACGATATGGGGCTCCTTTGCCGCGTTGTAAATAATGGTGGTGCCCTTTGCCTTGACGGCGGCGAGCATGACATTGACCGTGCCGCCGACTGTTACGATATCAAAGAAGACGCCGCTGCCTGTCAGCTGTTCGGCTTCGACCCTGATAATGCCTCCGACCTCGTCCGCTTCGGCCCCGAGCGCGCGGAACCCTTTCAGATGCTGGTCAACAGGCCGGGAACCGATCTCACACCCGCCGGGAGTGGGCACATGCGCTTTGCCGCAGCGGCCGAGGAGCGCGCCGAGCAGATAATAGCTGGCGCGCAGACGCTGCGCGTTATGATAGGAGACCTCATACCCGCTCGCGGGACGCGGATCCACGGTCATGAAACGCCCCGGTTCGTAATCCACTTTCGCGCCGAGTTCGCGCAGAATATCCACGAGCGCGTGGACATCCTCAATATCGGGCAGGTTTTCGATGGTGCAGACATCATCACTCAAAAGCGTTGCCGGGATCACGGCAACGGCGGTATTTTTTCCGCCGCTTACGCGAACCTGACCTTCGAGCGTACGCCCGCCGGTGATCAGCATCCGTTCCTTTCCCGTCACAGAGTGTTACCTCCTGAAATGTTGGTAAATGCAGTCTGTTTATTATACACAAAACCTTTGAATATGACAAGTGTTTGCACCCGCGGGGACGTTATGATACAATCTGTCCGGGGAGACCGAGATCCCGGAGGGATGAAAATGAAACGTTTTTTGTGTCTTGTGCTGTGTCTTTTGCTTCTGCCGGTATATGTATCCGCGGAGGAAACGGACGGTTCCGATGCTCTGCCTTTCGCGGAATATACTTTTACGGGTACATCCGTCAAACGGAAATATGATTCGGATACCCTGATCTACCGGGTGGAAAAATTCAAAATGGGCGGCGTGGTCTGCTATCTGACAAAAGTCTGGATGCGGGACCCGGGCCGGCAGATCGTCAAGGAGACCGCGGAGTGGCAAAAAAACATACAGCTGCCCGGTGTCATGGCAAAACGGATCCCGGATGCCGCGCTGGTCATCAACGGCAGCGGATACGTGAGCCCGACGTATCCGTGGATCCCGGATAACTATCCGGGAACGAATGAGGATTATTACTATACGCCGCTCGGATCGCTGACGGTGACGAACGGTGAGCTTTACCGCAGGCTGGACGGCGTGCCTTTTACCGGGCTCACGCTGGAAAGGGACGGTCTGCATATGTATATCGGGGCGGATAATGATGAAGTGCTTGCCGCGGAACCCACGCAGACATGGAGCTTTTATGACGGCTGCCCCATGGTGCTGAACGGAAAGGACATCCTGCCGGAGGAATGGGACTTTGCCGACAAGGCGGCGCGGCGCACCATTATCGGCAAGGTGGATCAGAACAACTATATCATCCTGTCCGTAACGAACGAAGGCGGAACGGGACTGACACTGCGCAAGTGCAACTGGTTTCTGACGGAACGGCTTGACCTGGAATGGGCGTATGATCTGGATGGCGGTCCTTCCTCCGCGCTGCTGTGCCGGGACCGGGGAAAGAAGACATTCAAGCTGATGTTCGGCGGGAAGGCAAAGGATGCCGATGTGATGGGATTCCGGGAGCTACCGTGATCTGTTGATCCTGCGTACGACCTGGCCGAGACCGGCGGGCCGGGCTTTTCCGTCCCTGCCGATCACGATCTTCTGCGCCGTATGCTGTCCGGAAGTGTTTTTGCCGCCGTTCCCCGCGGGGGACGGTTTTTTCTTTGCCGTGTTCGGCCGGGAAACGCTTTTATTGCCTGCAGGCGTGCCGGCGGGCTTCCTGCTTTGCGCGGCGTTGCCGGATCTGTTCAGTTTTTCCGGACGCGGCTCCCTGACCTTCGGTTCGCTCGGCGTCAGCACTTCCATGGGCCATTCGCTCGTTTCCTCACGCAGCCGCTTTCCGATCAGCTTCTCGATCTGATTGAGCTGCTTTACCTCATCAATGCAGCAGAATGAGACCGCCTTGCCGGTCCGGCCGGCTCTGCCTGTTCTGCCGATGCGGTGGATATAGGATTCGGGTTCGTTGGGCAGGTCAAAGTTGATCACGTGGCTCAGACCGGCGATATCGATGCCGCGGGCCGCGATATCCGTTGCCACAAGTACTTTGCATTCGCCGCTTTTGAACCGGTTCAGCGCTGTCTGCCTGGCCGCCTGGCTTTTGTCGCCGTGAATACCTGCGGCGTCAATACCGTCACGGCCGAGATCGCGAACGATGCGGTCCACGCCGTGGCGCGTACGTGAAAAAACGAGAGCGTTTTCAAGATCATCGCTTTTCAGCAGTTTTGCCAGAAGATGACGCTTGTTGACCTTATCCACGTAATACATGCACTGATCGATCGCGTCCACGGTGGATGTAACGGGATCCACTTTGATATTTTCCGGTTCGGTGAGAAGATCCATGGCGAGTTTTTCCACTTCAGCCGGCATAGTGGCGGAGAACAGCAGCGTCTGCCGCTTCTCCGGAAGGCAGCGGACAATGCGGCGTACATCATGGATGAACCCCATATCCAGCATCCGGTCCGCTTCATCCAGCACAAAGACTTCCACATGATCCAGCCGTACGAACCCCTGACCCATCAGATCCATGAGGCGGCCGGGACAGGCGACGACGATATCCGCGCCGCGGTGCAGAGCGTCGACCTGACCGTTCTGACCGACACCGCCGAAAATGACGGCACATTCCAGACGCGTTCCTTTGCCGAATGCCATAAAGCTTTCGTATGTCTGCATTGCCAGCTCACGGGTGGGGGACAGCACCAGCGCGCGGATGACCCTCGCGCCGGGAACCGGGGAAGGGGTCTCCTTCAGCCGCTGCAGAATGGGCAGCGCGAAAGCGGCGGTCTTCCCCGTGCCGGTCTGCGCGCATCCGAGGACGTCCCTGCCTTCCAGCACGGGACGGATGGTTGCCCGCTGAATGGGCGTAGGCTCTGTATACCCGCTGTTTTCAACGTTTTTCAGTAGTATCGGCAAAAGGCCGAAATCATCAAAATTCATAGCTGTTGTTCCGTTTCCTTCAGTGATATGCTGATGATATGCGCGGCGAAGGGCATCCGCGTGCTTTTTGCACTGCGTTCCCGTGGACCGCGTGAAAGAGAGTATAACACGAACCGGGCGCCGGACGCAAATCACTTACCAGGGCGGAACGGAAAAAAGTTGGTCCCGCCGAATGACAGAAACCGGAAGACAGTAATGCAATAAAATTGTAATAAATTTGCAATAAAAACAGGCGCGGTTTTCCACAAGATGATGTTGTTGGGGAAAAGTTATCCACCATATCCGCTTTTCGGTATGCATTATTTCTGCGGGGTCACGGCGGTATTTGGCATATTTTGTGCAAATTATTCAGTGAAATTTAATGATTGCAACGGCTGTACAGGGTTGGCAAGACAGCCAAAACATTCTATAATGCAAACATCGGTAATGTCTTTTCAGAC
The DNA here is from genome assembly GCA_030536295.1 of Clostridia bacterium. Taxonomy (GTDB): domain Bacteria; phylum Bacillota; class Clostridia; order Christensenellales; family Aristaeellaceae; genus Aristaeella. The sequence goes on from JAUNQH010000021.1 coordinate 13,867, forward strand.
TTATCAGGTAAGCTTTTACCGGGACAGGAACAAAGTGCGCGATCTGAGAGGATGCTTTGTTTTCGGTTCCGTAAAATGAGAACGGGAGGAGTAATTTAAATGAAGAAGCTTGCGAGGATCCTGGCTGTTGTACTGGTACTGACGCTTCTGGCCGGTATGACAAGTACAGCCATGGCTGCAGAGGCCAAGGGCACATTCAAGTTCTCGACCGCGCAGTCCACGCTGAACGGCGCGCAAACGGTCACCAAGAGTTACAAGCTTGCCACCAAGGCGGCATCGCTGAAGGTGACGGTGAAGATCACATCCAATGTCACGGGCGAGGAAAAGGATGTGGATATTTACCGCCTGAAGTATGAGGTCCTCGGTCCGGACGGAAAGCGCCTCGGAAGCCAGGTCGCGCTGGACGCGCTGGACGGCAAGACCTCCAGCACACAGACCTTTACCAACGTGAAAGCCGGAACGATCAAGGTCAAGATCACAACCGGCGCCTCGGCGAAGAACCTGATCTACACGGTGAATGTTTCCGGTGAATATACGGCTTCACTGAGCAAGACCAAGATGTCCCTCAGAAAAGGCAACTCGTTCACCCTGACATCCAACTATGCCGGTGGACAGACCAAAACATGGTCCAGCAGCAACACCGGTATCGCTACCGTCAGTTCTTCCGGCGTTGTGACCGGCAAGGCACCCGGTACAGCGACGATCTCCCTGAAGGTCGGCACCCAGACCCTGAACTGCAAAGTGACGGTCTACGCGCTCAACGTGCCCAGCGGCACCTACTACACGAAGAAGTCCTATCAGCTGTCGGTCAAGAATGCCACCACCGCCGATAAGGTCACATGGACCAGCAGCAACACCGCTGTTGCCAAGGTCAGCACCACCGGTAAAGTGACAGGCGTCAGCGCGGGTTCCGCCAAGATCACCGCGACCGTGAAGTCCGGGCTGGACGGCAGGACCTTCACATTCTCAAAGACCATGAAGTTCGTCAAGAATCCCTGGCCCAAGACCATGACGGTCATTGCCGCGAAGCGGCTGGCTCTGCGCGAGGGTCCGGGCAAGGATAAGCCGATCATCAAGTTCATTGACAACGGCGTCAAGGTTTCCGTCTCGGCGATCAACGGCGAGTGGGCCACCGTTACGGTAGGCGGCGTGAAGGGCTATATGATGGTTGCCTATCTGAAGTGATCCGGTAGATCGATATCTGCCGTCCGCGTTTGCACGCGGACGGTTTTTGTTTGCCGCGGACAGCCGTGAACGCTTCCTGTCCGGCATCCGGATCAGCACGGAAACGGCCGGCGCGGCCGGAAGGGTGGGGACGAACGGCGAAACTGCTTGACAAATCAACGTCCGCTTACTATGATAGGCTTTGTTTCAAGCATTATTGATCGGAGGAGAGAACAATGGGCGAACTGACAATGGATAAACTCGTCGCGCTGTGTAAGAACCGCGGCTTCATTTTTGCCGGCAGCGAGATCTACGGCGGCCTCGCGAACACCTGGGACTACGGTCCTCTGGGCGTTGAATTCAAAAACAACGTGAAAAAGGCGTGGTGGCAGAAGTTTGTGCAGGAGAGCAAGTACAATACCGGGCTGGACTGCGCGATCCTGATGAACCGTGAAGTGTGGGTCGCCAGCGGGCATGTCGGCGGCTTCAATGATCCCCTGATGGACTGCAAGGCCTGCAAGGCCCGCTTCCGCGCGGACAAGCTGATCGAAGACTTCACCAAGGGTGAAGAGACCGGCGACGGCTGGACCAATGCCGAACTGGAGAGCTATATCGCGGATCATGATATCGTATGCCCCGTATGCGGCAAAAAGGACTTTACCGGTATCCGCCAGTTCAACCTGATGTTCAAGACATTCCAGGGCGTCAACGAGGGCGCGACCAATGAGATCTATCTGCGCCCCGAGACCGCGCAGGGTATCTTTGTCAACTTCCAGAATGTGATGCGCACCACCCGCAAGAAGCTGCCCGCCGGCATCGCGCAGATCGGCAAGAGCTTCCGTAATGAGATCACGCCCGGCAACTTCATTTTCCGCGTGCGTGAGTTCGAGCAGATGGAACTTGAGTTCTTCTGCAAACCCGGTGAGGATCTGGAATGGTTCAATTACTGGCGTTCCTTCTGCCGCGACTGGCTGCTGAGCCTCGGCATGAAAGAAGAGCGCCTGCGCCTGCGCGATCATGAGCCCGAAAAGCTGGCCTTCTATTCCAAGGCGACCACTGACTTTGAATTCCTGTTCCCGTTCGGATGGGGCGAGCTGTGGGGCGTGGCGGATCGTACCGATTATGACCTGACACAGCATCAGGAGCATTCCGGCAAGAGCATGGAGTATCTGGACCCCGTGACCAACGAGAAATTCGTGCCGTATTGCGTGGAGCCGTCCCTGGGTGTTGACCGCGCCGTGCTGGCCTTCCTGTGCAACGCGTATGAGGAGGAAGAGCTCGAAGGCGGAGATGTCCGTACCGTGCTGCATTTCCATCCGGCGCTGGCGCCTTTCAAGGCCGCCGTGTTGCCCCTGCAGAAGAACAAGCTGGGCGGGCTCGCGAGCGAGATCCATGCCGAACTGGCGAAATACTTCCCCGTGGATTATGATGAGACCGGTTCCATCGGCAAGCGCTACCGCCGTCAGGATGAGATCGGCACGCCGTTCTCCATCTGTGTCGACTTTGATACCGAAGAGACGCAGACCGTAACGATCCGTGACCGTGATACCATGCAGCAGGAGCGGGTGGCGATCGCCGATATCCGCAAGTACATAGAGGAACGGATGAAGTTCTGAGCTGAAGATGACGGGGTTGTCTCATGATGATCTGAAAAGATCAAAAAGAGGCAGCCCCTCTTCCGTTGACGGGAACATCCGTTTCCCGCGGATGATATGGCTCCGTGAAGAAGACAAAGCTGAAAAAGGAGAATGCCGATGAATATCGCGGTCGCCGGTACGGGGTATGTGGGTCTTTCCCTGGCTGTGCTGCTTGCTCAGCATAACCATGTTGAAGCGGTCGATATCGTGCCTGAAAAGGTGGAAAAGATCAACAACGGGATCTCGCCGATCCAGGATGAGTATATCGAGAGATATCTGGCGGAGAAAGAGCTGGATCTGACCGCCACGCTGGACGGTCCTTCCGCGTATAAAAATGCGGACTTCGTTGTTGTGGCCGCGCCGACGAACTATGACAGCCGGAAGAACTTTTTTGATACCGGCGCGGTGGAAGATGTGATCCGGATGGTGATCGCGAACAATCCGGACGCGATCATCATGATCAAATCCACGATTCCGGTCGGGTTTACGGCAGCTGTACGTGAAAAATACCATTGTGACAATATCCTTTTCAGCCCGGAGTTCCTGCGGGAGTCCAAAGCCCTGTACGACAACCTGTATCCGAGCAGGATCATTGTGGGCACGGATACCCGGAACGCAAGGCTGGTAAAGGCGGCCCAGGTCTTTGCGTCACTGCTGCGGGAGGGCGCCGAGAAGGAGAATATCGAGACGCTGTTTATGGGCTTTACCGAGGCCGAAGCGGTCAAGCTGTTCGCCAATACCTATCTGGCTCTGCGGGTAAGCTATTTCAACGAGCTGGACACATACGCGGAGATGAAGGGTCTGGATACCAAAGCGATCATTGACGGTGTATGCCTTGACCCGCGTATCGGAACGCATTACAACAATCCTTCGTTCGGCTACGGCGGATATTGTCTGCCGAAGGATACCAAACAGCTGCTGGCCAACTATGAAGCCGTGCCGCAGAACATGATGAGCGCCATTGTGGAAAGCAACAGAACAAGAAAGGATTTTGTCGCGGAACGCGTGCTGGAAATGGCCGGCGCGTATGAAGGAAGCGAAGAATTCAATATCAGCAAGGAAAAGGAAGTCATCATCGGCGTATACCGGCTGACGATGAAGAGCAACAGCGACAATTTCCGCCAGAGCAGCATTCAGGGCGTAATGAAACGCATCAAGGCGAAGGGCGCGACGGTCGTGATCTATGAACCGACGCTTGAAAGCGGAAGCACATTCTTCGGCAGCAGGGTGATCGGCGATCTTGAAGAATTCAAGAGGATCAGCCGGGTGATCGTCGCGAACCGCTATGAAAACTGCCTGGATGATGTATCGGAAAAGGTATACACGCGTGACCTTTTCAGAAGAGACTGACCGGAAAATGGCGCGGTAAACGGAACACTTCTGCCGCCGGGGACAAACAAAAGCGGAACCGTGAATAATGATCGGTTCCGCGGGAATGCGGCGGTTTTTATGCTTTCTTTTGCAAAAACCGGGGTACAGCCTGTCATAAGGCTGCGCCCCGGTTTTATCGTATCAGAACAGCGCTTCCACAAAATCCTTCGCGCTGAAGGGCTGCAGGTCATCAATGCCTTCGCCGACACCGATGTACCAGACCGGCACTTCAAGCTCCTGACGGATGGCCAGCGCGATGCCGCCCTTGGCTGTTCCGTCCAGCTTGGTGAGAATGATACCGCCGATCTCGGCGACTTCCTTGAACGCGCGTGCCTGGGCGAGACCGTTCTGCCCGGTGGTGGCGTCCAGCACGAGAATGCATCGTGTGTCAGCTTCGGGGTACTCGCGGTCGATCACGCGGCGCATCTTGTTCAGCTCATCCATCAGGTTCTTTTTATTATGCAGGCGGCCGGCCGTGTCAATAATGAGCAGGTCGGCTTTCTGCGCCTTGGCGGACTTGATGCCGTCAAAGACAACGGCGGCGGGATCCGCGCCTTCCTCATGCTTTACGATCGGAACACGCGCGCGTTCCGCCCATACGGTGAGCTGTTCCGCCGCGGCGGCACGGAAAGTATCGGCGGCGCACAGCATGACCTTGCGCCCGATGGACTGGAAGCGGAGCGAGAGCTTGCCGATGGTGGTGGTCTTACCCACGCCGTTGACGCCTACGACAAGCATGACCATGGGCCATTTCAGCGGGGGACGGGGGATGTCCATCTGCTCGATCATGATCTGTTTCAGGATCTCGCGGGCGGCGGAGGCATCCTTGATGTTTCCCTTCTTAACGCGTTCCTTCAATTCGTCTATGATAACGGTGGTGGCTTTCAGACCGCAATCGGACATGAGCAGGATATCCTCCAGCTCCTCGTAAAAGTCTTCATCGATCTTACGGTTTTCACGGACCATCTCATCGACTTTGTCGGTCATATTTCCGCGGGTCTTGCTCAACCCCTCGCGCAGACGGGCAAACAATCCCTTTTTCTTTTCATCAGCCATGTGTTTTTCCTCCTGTATGCATGAATGCCTTTTCAGTTTATCACATTTCCGTTCCAAATGAAAGTGCGGGCATATTTACTTTAACATGATAGCACGTTACCGTAAAACATCAAAAGTACCGTCCGCTTTCTTGTTTCGTGCCGCACCGGTCTGTATAATGAACAGGTCATGGTTTTCCACTGACATTTATTCTTTTTATGAAGGCGGTGTCCGGATGAATACGGTCGAGCTTGTGATCTTTATCATTTACCTGATGTTCATGCTCGGGATCGGGATCTACTTCTTTGTAAAAACGAAAAACGGCGGTGAGAAGGATTATTTTCTCGGCGGCCGTGAGATGGGCCCCTGGGTCTCCGCCCTGAGCGCCGGTGCTTCCGATATGAGCGCGTGGGTGCTGATGGGTCTGCCCGGTTCGATCTACGCGCTCGGTATCGGGCAGGCATGGATCGCCATCGGGCTTGCGATCGGATACGCGCTTGCCTGGATGCTTGAAGCGCCGAGGCTGCGCCGGTTCTCTGTCGCCGCGGATGACTCCATTACCATTCCGCAGTACCTGACCAACCGCTTTCTGAGCGCCAGCAAGTCGCTGCAGATCATCTGCGCCGTGATCTTCCTGTTCGCGTATACGATCTACGCGGCCTCCTCCGTGAAGGCGTGCGGGACCGTGTTCAACGCCGTGACCGGGATCGATCCGCAGGTCGCCATGATCATTGCGGCGGGCATCATCCTGGTCTATACCTTCCTGGGCGGTTTCAAGGCCGTGTGCTGGACGGACTTCTTCCAGGGCATGCTGATGCTGGCCGCCCTGCTGCTGGCGCCGATCTTTGCCGCGATGTGGCTGGGGGACGGAAACACGCAGATGACGGCCGATCAGCTGCCGGCAGGTTACTGGGATCTTTTCCCCGACTGGAAGACCGTGGCCTCCGGTCTGGGCTGGGGACTCGGATATTTCGGTATGCCGCATATCATCGTCCGCTTCATGTCCGTCCGGAGCGACAGGGAAGTGAGGAAATCCGCGGCTGTCGGCATTTCCTGGAACGTGCTGATCGTGGCTTTCTCCCTGGCGGCCGGCTGCCTCGGACGGCTGATGTTCGCGGATACCCTGATGGATGGAAACCTGCGTGAAAACGTGTTTATCAGCATGGCGCGCACGCTTTTCCCGACGATCATCACCGGTATTCTGCTCACTGCCATTCTCGCGGCTTCCATGTCCACGGCGGACAGCCAGATGCTTTGCGCATCTTCCGCCTTTGCCAGTGATGTATACAAGCCGGTGATCCGCAAGAACAAGGCATCCGATAAGGAGATCGGCTGGGTGGGCCGGATCGTTGTGGTGATCATCGCCGTGATCGCGGTCATGATCGCGTCCGACCCGAACTGCGAATCGATCATGGGGCTCGTTTCCAACGCGTGGGGCATCTTCGGCGCGGCTTTCGGTCCCGCTATTCTCCTGAGCCTTTTCTGGAGACGCTTCACCTTCAGCGGCGCGGTGGCGGGCATCCTTGCCGGCGCGGCTGTGGATATCATCTGGCTGGCTTTCCTGAGCAATACCGGACTGTATGAGATCATTCCCGGTTTTGCCGCCGGCATGATCGCCGCGGTCATCACGACCCTGCTCAGTAAAAAACCGTCCGCGGAGGTCACGGCGCTGTATGACAGCGCTTCCGCCGGGCATTGAGCAGCGCGATCGCGTGCAGTGTGAGACCAAATGCCTTTTCGTCAGGTGTCTGCTTGACATGGACGGATCAAAAAGGATATGATGAACTGATGTCTCTCAGCCGGGAAAGCCTTTGGCGCGTCCGGGCGTTCCGCAACGGAAAGCGTATGTATAGCGCCCGGGACTGCATGAGCCCGAACGGTCTGAGTATATTATGGCCGGCCGGCATGCATATGCTTACAGAAGCTGCCTGCATTTTCCTGCCGGTCCGGATCGAATGAAAGAGAGGAACGATATGAAGAAACTGATCGCTCTGCTGCTTGCCGTGCTGCTGCTGGCAGGCGCCGCCTGCGCGGAGGAAGCCGTACAGGTAACGAAGACCGCCGCTAACATGCAGACCGTGGAGTCTGTGACCGGACTGGTGACTTTTGATGTTCCGTCGCGCTGGTTTGTGATGAAGCCGGGCATGATCGATGAGCTTTTTGAACTGATCGGTGACGATGCGCTTGCGAGCGCGGGCCTGGATGAACAGGCCATCGCGTACGCGAAAGCGGCGATGAGCCAGGTGGATCTTTCACAGATGGATATGGTGTTCACCGCGTCCATGACCGGCAATCTGAACCTTGTTGCACAGGATGCCTCCGGAGTGACAATGGAGCTTATCAAGCTTCTGAAGACCGCGTATGATCAGGCGTTTATCAGCCAGTATGCGGCTTTGGGCGCGGCGGAGGACAGTATTGTCTGTTATGATATCGAGCAGATCGGTGACCTGGAATGGTACAGGTTGGACGCGGAAGTCATGGGAAGTGAGATCAGTCAGTTCATGACCTGCGATGATAACGGTCATCTGATCCTTTTCACATTCACCAATATGGCGGAACCGGATTTCCTGCCGGTGCTTGAAAGCGTAAAACTGATCTGACTCTTCTGTTCGGCTGTCTGACGGAGCATCGTGAGGTGCTCCGTTTTTTTGTGAGTTATTTGGGAAAACGTGTGCCGCGGTTGACAAAAAGGCAAGAACGCGGTATGCTGAAACCGGAGAAAAACGCGGAATATGCAGCGATTCTGATCGGGAACGGGGGCTTTTTTGTGAACGGTTTGTATATTCATACCGCGGGCAAGGGACTGGCTCATGACAAACAGCCCGATCTTGTACTGCTGGCCAAGCACAGGGACCTGGAGATCATGACGCAGGAGATCAGCGACAGGTCAGCCGCGTGGCTGTATCCGCCTGAGAGAGAAGACGGATTTGAGTTTTATTATGTGCTTCGCGGTAAGATCGAGCTTTCGGATGGCGACGGTACCGTTGTTTCGCTGAGTGAAGGCGATTCGTTCGGGATCAGCGGGCTGAAGAAGGAAGTGCAGATGCGCTGCCTGGAAAAGGTAAAGCTCCTGTGTATCTCCAATACCCCCGTGTTCAATGAGCTGGAATACTGGCGGCGCACATGGAACGAACAGCTGGACAAGATCAATGAAAAGGACCACTATACGCTGTCTCACAGCCAGTCTGTGATGTTCATCGCTTTCCGTCTGTACGAGAAACTGCACGCGCAGTGTCCGGAGTTTGACAACAATACGTTCGCGATGAGCGCGCTGTTCCATGATATCGGTAAATGTGAAGTACCCGGGCCGATCCTTTCCAAACCGGAGCGGCTGACGGATGAAGAGTACGCGATCGTCAGGAAGCATGCCGCCGCGAGCAGACGGATCCTGGAGCCGATATTCGGTGAAAAGCTTGCGGTCATGGCCGGTATGCATCATGAACGGCTTGACGGTTCCGGATATCCGGACGGCTTGAAGGGTGATCAGATCCCGTTTGAGGCGCGGATCCTGATGGTAGCGGACGCGTTTGACGCGATGACGCGTGACCGGGTCTATCAGAAAGCGGTACCTATGGAGAAGGCCGCGCAGGAGCTGGCCGCGATGCCGGAGAAATACGACAGTATTGTGACGGCGGCTCTGGTGGAACTTGTCAGCAGCGGCGTCATAACGCTGGAGGCCACAAGCGGCTCGAAAGCTTGAAAAATAACCGAAAATATCACGAAAATAACAGACCCCGCATATTGACATCAGATATTGTTTATGTTAAGGTATGGATAGACGATGACCGCTGACGAGTGATCGGGCGGTTTACGGAATACGGTTGTTTATGGCAAAGGAGGAACGGTTCAATGAAGAAAATGGTTTGCGTACTGCTTGCAGTTATGATGATCATGACGGTTGCCTGCGCGTCCGCCTGTTCTGTAAGTTCAATTCAGAAGGCCACGCTGAAGGGCATGGTCAATACCGCGAATGCCGCGATCCGCGCGACTGTGCGTGCCGCTCAGCTGACCCCGTATGATGATGTTGACCTGATGCTTGCCGCGGTCGACGGTATCGTCCGTCCGGTGAAGGCATATGCCGCGAAGATCGGCGCTCAGGTCGGCTGCACCTACACAGCTTATGTGGTCGACGGCCGCACCGTGATGGTCGACCCGCTGTACGTGATCAACATTGACTGATAAATGATTCCCGCATGGGAACAAAAGCCATGGCGATGTGTGCCATGGCTTTTTCTGACGGAAGGGAAGAAACCGGAGATGGGTAAAAAGATCGTGGCCTTTCTGACCGCGGCCGTACTGACCATGCTGTGCTTTTCCGGCGCGTTCGCGTCGTCCAAAACGGTGTACAGGGAAACAAGGCAGCGCGTGGAAACGGAGTGTCCGGCGGAGCTGGATCTGGGTGAGACCGATTTTACATGGGAACAGCTGGCGGAGCTGAGATCGCTGATGAGCGGGGACGCCGCGCTCCATTTCAGCAAACGTTTCTGCAATGCCGTGTTTACGGACCGGGATACGGAGGCCGATCTGAACGGCGGTACATCAAAGCTGTCCGCGGAAATACTCGAGGCGATGATCTCGGTCATGCCCGGGCTGCAAAAGATCACGCTGGACAAACACCGGGAAGCGCGGAACCGGATCATGATCCCGCTGGTTGAAAAATATCCGGAGATCCATTTCGCCTGGCTGGTTCTGCTGGGCGGTCAGTATTCCGTGTCGACCGAAGCCACGGCCTTTTCGACCTTCCGGAAAAGTTCGGATCCGAACAGGCTGACCGACAAGGACCTGGAACCGCTGAAGTATGTGACCGGACTGAAGGCCCTGGATCTGGGGCATAACCGTGTGACGGATCTTTCCTTTGTTGAGTGGTTCCCGGAAATGACGGTGCTGCTGCTGGCCGACAACCGTGTCACGGACCTGACGCCGCTGAGCTCGCTGAAGCATCTGCAGTATCTGGAGATCTTCATGAACAAGGTCACGGATCTGAGTCCGCTGTCCGCCTGCACGGAGCTGAAGGACCTGAATATAACCACATGCCGGGTGACGGATCTTACCGGGCTGGACGGATGCGCGCAGCTGGAACGTTTGTGGGCGTCCGGCAATAAGATCGGGCAGGAAGCAAAGGATGCTTTTGCCGCGATCCATCCGGACTGCGTTGTGAAATATAAAACGAAGGACGCGACATCGGACGGGTGGCGGAATCATCCGCGGTATACACAGTATATCCGGATGCTGAAGACCGGGAATTGGGAACCTTTTGAGTGATCGCGCGGCATGGCTTCCGCAGCGTTTTGATACAGTTTACGGCAAAATGAACAGCGCCGCGGCCGGATCCCGGCCGCGGCGCTGTTGTCAGTTCGCGATGCCCGTGCGGATCTTCCGCGCGCCGGCTGCAGGTCTGACCCTGAAAAAGCTTAAGCGTATATCGCCTTCCATGCGGATGACGAGCGTGCCTTCGGTCTCTTCCTCCGGACACGGGAAATCGATGTCTTCCCATACGGGCCTGCGCTCCCGGGCGCGCGCCTCAATATCCAGGTGCGCGTAGCGGTCCATAGCCGGGAAGGAATTGTGCTCTGATGTGCGCGTATCGCCGGACCAGGTTCCGAGCACCTGTCCGTTCAGCAATACGGTGACGCGGCCGCCTGTTTCACTGATCAGCCGCAGGGACAGACGTTCGCTTTCCCCGCTGAACCGGCAGTCGCGGTAAATGACGGACGCGGTCTCCTCGCCGGGCCGCGGACCGACGCAGGCAAAGCCGAGAGTGCCCTCCGTGATCGCGATATGCTCACTTTCATCATAGCAATCGGCGGGTGTCCGGTCCGACATGGTTCTGGGCACAACGGTCTCACCGGGGATATCCAGAACGGCGCTGACCGATTCGTCCGTGCTTGAACCGCCGGCGAAAAAACGGTACCGGCCAGCCTCGACTGTCAGCCGGCGGGTGATCACGTCATAGAACCGCAGCTCCTCTGCCGGCGCGGTCAGCGTGACCGTGCGCTTCTCCCCGGGCTGCATACCGTGCAGGCGGACAAAGGTCAGCAGCTGGCGCAGGGGCTTCCTCACGCGGGAGGGCGGCGCGGAAGCATATACCTGCGCGACCTCGTCACTTGCGGTATTACCGGTGTTTTCCACCGTGAACGTGAAGGTCATCACGCCGTTTTCCAGTGCGGCGCTGAGATCGCGGTAGCTGAAGGAAGAGTAAGTGAGACCGTGCCCGAAGGGATAGAGTACATCCCCGTCAAAATATCTGTAGGTGCGTTTGCCCTGAATAATATCATAATCGTCGATATCCGGCAGCTGATCGTCCGACCTGACCCAGGTCATGTTCAGCCTGCCGGCGGGCGCGCAGATGCCGAACAGACCGTTGGCAACGGCCGTGCCGAATTGCTGGCACCCCGTGGCGGACAGCAGGATCGCGGGAAGATGCTCCGAGGCGTATGGCAGCGTGTGCGGGTAGTTGGCGCACAATACCAGCACCGTGCGCGGATTGGCTTCATGAACGGCTTTTATCAGCTTGCGCTGGTGTTCCGGCAGAAGCAGGGTATGACGGTCACGTTCTTCCTTGGCGGGGATCATGGGACACTGACCGAGCGCGAGAACAGCGGCGGGATTCCGTCCGGCGATCCTCGCCGCGCGCTCAATGCCGTCTTCAACGATCTCCAGAGTCACGGGCGTGCCCTTGTGTTCCCTGTCGGATATGAGCGTATCGTTTTCTGCTGTGACCGGCCAGTGGAAGCAGTCTGTCAGCAACAGGCAGCCATCCGCTTTTTCAGGATGAAACAGCTCCAGAACGAACCAGTTGAACGGTTCATCAGCCGTGATATACAGATTGCCGCTGTCCGCCGGAGCCTGCCCCTGATGCGGCAGCCCGAGGTACTTGCCCGTACGGACACAGCGGAAAGTGCAGTATTCCTCGCCCCAGTCCTCCATGATGAATGTGTCCGGGGATTCCGACAGATAAGCCTGCCCGTTTTCCGCGGCGGCGATGCCTTTGTTTCCGAACATGATACGCACGCGGTTCCAGCCGTCAAAGACATCGCAGGGGACATTCAGCATGTCCATCCCGTCGCGGATCGTTTTCATACCGTTCGGCGCGCCGCCGTACCAGTCTTTATACCAGGCGTCCGCCCACGGGCCGATCAGCGCCGCGGGCCTGCTCCTGTCAAGCGGCAGGATCCCGTCATTTTTCAGCAGAACAAGGTTCTCCTCCGCGCAGCGCAATGCCAGCGCGTCTGCCTCCGGCGTGCAGATATCGTTTTCCGTATAGCGCGCGTAAGGCGACGCGTCCCCGTCCAGCAGCCCCAGACGCAGCATGACCTTTGCTTTCGCGATGATGGCGCGGTCCATGTCTTCTTCCGTGATCAGCCCGAGCTCAAAGGCTTCGCGCGCGGCCGGCCCGATATATGCCGGCCCGTCGCTCATGCCGTCCACCCCTGCGTGAAGCGCGTCCGCGATCGCCTCGGCGGCGCTGCCGTAGCGGTGCTGCCCGGACACCACCAGACTCAGCGCCCCGCCGTCGCCCACCGCGTGTGTCAGACCGTATTCGTCTTTGAGGATCTTCCTGACTTCACTGTTCAGGATGCCGACTTTGCCGTTGATGCGGTTATAGGCGGTCATGACGCCTTGAACATCCGCGTTTTCAATGCAGCGGCGGAACGGCTCCAGATACAGTTCATACCTGTTGCGTGGGTCGATCGTCGCGTTCTTCCAGGCGCGTCCGGCTTCCGTGTTGTTGCCGTAGAAATGCTTGAGCGTCGCCGCGCAGCGGATATACTTCGGATCATCGCCCTGCATGCCGCTGATGTACGCGCCCGCCATTTTGCCGGTGAGCACGGGATCCTCGCCGTAGCCTTCCTCATTGCGGCCCCATCGCGGATCACGCAGCAGGTCGACTGTGGGCGCCCAGCGGCTGAGACCGCGCCCGCCGTGACGCTTGCAGATCACACGCGCCTCTGTACCGACGACCTCCCCGCATTGCCGGATCAGATCAGGATCCCATGTGGCGCTCATGCCGATGGGCTGGGGGAAAGATGTCGTAATATCCGGGTCAGAGGTGAAAAACTGGTCATTGCGCCCTTCCACGCCGTGCGCGGCTTCTCCGCCGAGCCCGAACGGCGGAATACCGAGCCGTTCGCATCCGGGCATAAAGGATCCCATCCAGCCGAATTTTTCCTCAAGCGTCAGACTTTCAGCCAGCAGACGGGCACGTTCATCAAAATTGAGGGATGTATCAAACAAACGGTTATTCTCCATATTTTTCCTCCCTGCGGGGTGATATATACAGCATAAACAACAAAAGATGCCGTGTCAACGGGGACATGGCATCTTTCGTGAGATCCGCCGCGCGGCATCAGTAATACATATCAAACCCGGTCTCCAGGCGTTCGGCATAGGTCCGGCCCGCCGCTTCAAGCACGGGCAGCATGTAGTCCGCGCTGTAACGGACGACCGGAATGCGGTCATAGGCGCGCATGCCCATATGTGTAAGGCCTCTTTCCATCTGTGTGAGGCATTCAAGCGTGCCTCTTCCGGTGCCGCCCGCGCAGGCGACCAGCACACACCGCTTCCCGGAAAGCAGATGGCTGTATGCCGCGTCACACCGGCGGAGCCTGTCAAAGAAAGCCTTGAAGCATTCGGTCATCTCCGACCAGTAGACCGCGCTGATCCATACGATGCCGTCCGCCTCCGTCAGCGCGTGATAGATATCGGCGAAATCATCACGGATCACGCAGCTGCCGGTCTTATTGCAGGTGCCCCAGCCGTTGCCGCAGGCGCGGCAGTGTTCAAGGTGCTTTATGTTCAGATGGATCTCGTCGATCGACGCGCCGGCGGCGGCAAGCCCCGCGGCAAAACGGTCTTTCGCGGATGCTGTCAGACCGTCCGTGTTCGGACTGGACCAGATGATCACAACTTTTTTCATGATGACACCTTCTTTTCATATTTATTGTGAAGCTGTTTACGGATCCGGCTCACTGCCGATATCAAGCAGGATGAACGAGACATTGTCCCTGCCTCCGGCGGAAAGCGCGGCATCAAGCAGGTGCTTCGCTTTTTCCGGAATGCTGTTCTTCTCTGACAGCAGGTCCTCGATCGTGCTGTCGGGCACCATGTCCGTCAGTCCGTCGGAGCAGATCAGGTACATACCGGCACGGAACGTTCTTTTTGTGAAACAGAACGGTTCAATGATCATTTCCGTTTCCGGCATGCCGAGAAATTGAAGCAGGGGCGGCTTTTTCCCGGGATACATCGGCCAGACGTGGTCTTCCGATAACTGCGTGAGGATATGCCCTTTGCAGCGGTAGATGCGGCTGTCGCCGATATTGCAGCCGGCAATACTGTCCGGACCGATCAGCAGCATGGCGGCGGTCGTGCCGCAGGCGGACAATCTGTGCGCGCTTGTAAACGCGCAGATCTCACGATTGATATCGCTGCATAATATCAGCATGGATTCCGCGTTCCCCGTCGGCTCACATTCGGCTGCCGCCCGCGCGGCAATATACGCGGCGGCCTCACCCCGCTCCTCACCGCCCATACCGTCAAAAACACCGAAGAGCATCGGACCGGCAATCGGCTCATTACCGGAGACCGGATCTGTGAGACCGTCACTTCCGGGGGAAAGGCATTGCCCTTTCCAGACAATATTGTCCTGATTCTGTTTCCTTATTTTCCCCTTCTGACAAACACAGGCATATTGAACACGGTACATTGTCAAACCTTCTTTCACGGTTCTTTCCCTTTGTACCATGCAATTATATGACTGCGGATCCGGATGCCGTAATCCGGATTTTCACGGTCCGGAGTACGGTGTATCACTGGTTTTCGTATGAAAGTTCCCACACGTCCGCGTATGTACCCAAAGGATCCTCCGAAAGCATGCATGTCAGCAGAAAACATTCATACGGATTGACGACATAGATCGGAATCATGCCGCATTCGGTCAGTATTTTGTTTGTGGACTCTATGAACGCGTTATACCGCTTCCGCCCGGACAGCTCCTGATCCTGCGAGCAGATAAAAAAGTTCAGGGTGATCAGATCGAATCGCGTGATCTGGGCTTTCCCGGACAGGACTTCACCAAGGTGCTGGCGGCTCAGCCTTTTGCCGGCAAACTGCCGGTTGAGCGTTGAATTCTTCATGGAGGCGAGATTTCCGTTGCCATCCTTCGGCACGGCGGCAAAAATGATATTCTCTATGTCCGCGGGAGTGATATCATCAGCTTTATATACTCTGAAATTGCCTTTTTCATTCATGATCTTCTGCAGCTTCTGATAATCATAAAGCTGATCGTTGCTGCTGAGGCTCTCGGCCAGCCGGCCGGCCATTGTCTGTGCCGATTCCTGTCCGCAATCCGTCAGGATCCCGGCCGCAAGCTCCCGGGAACGGTCGTACAGGCTGTTGAATCTTTTTCTCGCGGTCACGCTTTGCACTTTGCTGCCCTGAACGATCGGAAGTTCGGCGAGATACCGCATCAGCGCGTTCTCATCCGTGATCTCCGAAAAACGCGTTTTATAGCCGATGGTCTCATCCAGAGATATACCGCCTGCGTATGTTTTGTCCGCGCCTGTCTGATATTTTCGCCACAGATCCTCATATTTGATGTATCCGAAACCGTTGCGATAACAGTAGCTGCAAATGACCTCAACAGGATCTTTGACATTCAGTTCCGATTCCTGCAGCGCTTTGGTCAGGAACATGTTCACGTCCTTCTCACTCATGCCGAGACCGAACCCCAGGATCAGCACGACGTTTCTGCTGACGGTCTGCTGTTCCAGCCAATTCTTTGCCGCGTTTTTCAGCCGGACGGAGGTGGGCGTGAAGGAACACGGCGTCTGACGATCCGCAAACTCGGCACAGATCACAGACTGATACTCGGCCAGAGGAATATCGCGGTAATCACCGTCCATGTCGGCTTTTTCATAAATATAGCGCTTCAGGAAATCACCGAACTGAACAAGCTGCATTTTTTCCCGCAGCAGATCATAGATCAGGTCATAATCATTATTGAGGAAGTACGGATCCTTGACCGTATCGAGAATGGACGCGCGTGCACGGTATGTAAAATCAAGATTGGACGGATCGATCTCCGGAGTGCTGTTCATCTGTTTTCAGCTGCCTTTCATGATCGCTGCGGCGTCTGCCGTGCTGTTATCCGCCGGACGGAGCGGTTTTGATCCTGTTGCCGGATCCATATACTGCGGCAAGTATACCATAAAGCGATACCGGTGTCCATTGTGGCCGCGTGAATGCCGCGGTGCCGGAAACAACGCGTGATCGATACGGTATGACCTGTACGGATGATACGGAGGAGCTTTTTGTATGGAGCAGGCGGATCATGTTCATAGCCTGTCTGTTTGCTGTGATCCCTTTTTCCGGATAAACAGGAGCAGAAACGCCATCGCGGCCGCGGCCCCGAGACCGGCCGCAGCGGGCGTATAGATCTTTGAGTCTATGGAAAGCGACTTCCATAACATACCGAGGCATTCATCCGCCATGAAGAAATAACTGACCGTGACCGCGCTCATGAAGACCGCCGGAACGGCGGTGATGATCCATTTTTTTCCGGAGCGGGCAAGATATACGGAGCATGCCCAGAGCCCGATCATCGCCAGTGTCTGGTTGGACCATGAAAAGTATCTCCAGACAACGGTATAATCGATCCGGCTGATCAGAAATCCCGTCACCAGCAGCGGAACGGTGATGATCAGCCTGTTTTTGAAACTGGCCTGATCGGATCTGAACCAGTCCGCAAGGGTCAGGCGCGCCGAACGGTACGCGGTGTCTCCGGAGGAGATCGGGCAGGCGATCACGCCCAGCAGGGCGATCACGGAACCGATCTTTCCCATCGTGCTCCGGCAAACGGTGTACACAACGGCGGAACAGCCCGCGCCGGCTTCAAGCAGGGCCTGCCCGGACTCATAGCAGGATACGCCCGCGGCGGCCCAGACCAGCGCGATGATGCCTTCGGCGATCATGGCGCCGTAGAACACCTTGCGGCCGACAAATTCATTTTTGCAGCAGCGCGCCATCATGGGCGACTGGGTCGCGTGAAAACCGGAGATCGCGCCGCAGGCGACCGTGATGAACATGAACGGCCATACGCCGATCCCTTCCGGATGCTCATTGGCAAAGTGATCCCACAGCTCCGGCATCTCATAACTGCCGGAAAACAGCATGGAACCGGAGACGCCGAGCGCCATCACGATCAGAAGCACGCCGAACACGGGATAGAATTTGCCGATGACTTTATCGATCGGGACAAAGGTCGCGATGAAGTAGTACAGCAGAACGATCCAGAACCAGAAGGATGGTCCGGGCGCGTTGTTTGTCAGAATGGCGAGCAGATCCGCGGGGCCCTTGGTGAAGACCACGCCGCACATGATCAGCAGAATGACGGAAAAGACGCGCATCACCTGCCGCATGCCGCCGCCCAGGTGATCGCCGACGATCTCGGATACGCTGCAGCCGCGGTTCCGCATGGAGATCATGCCGATGCCGTAGTCATGGACGGCGCCCGCGAAGATACATCCGAAAACGATCCACAGATAGACCACCGGGCCGAACAGCGCGCCTGAAAGCGCGCCGAAGATCGGTCCGGTGCCGGCAATGTTCAGCAGCTGGATCAGAAAGACCTTCCATGTCGGCATGGGAACATAGTCCACCCCGTCCTGCATGGCGACGGCAGGTGTTTCCCGGTCATCCGGGGCAAAGTTTTTTTCAACGATCTTTCCGTACAGCAGAAAGCCGAGGATCAGCGCGATTACAGCCGCGATAAATGAAATCATCCGAACAGACTCCTCAAACGATATATCAAGTTATTTTTCCATTCATGCTGTTTTGCTCTGAATGAAACGAACGGGAACAGTTTTCCGAAAAACGGCACAGTGTGCCATGACAGCCGCGCGGAAGAGCCGTTCTACAGGGTGACCGTGTAATACTGACTGACTTTGTTTTCATTGTAGCTGCAGCTCTCATCGGTCAGAACGCCGCCGTTCTTCCGTATGGTTGCCGCGGAAGCTGTATTATCCTTATAGCAGCCCAGGATGACCGCTTTCATACCTTTTTCCCTGCAGACCGACAGCGCGTGGCGGAGCATGGCGGTCGCGTAGCCTTTATTCCGCTCGGAAGGTCTGACGCCGTAACCGATATCACCGATACTGCCGGACAGTTCCTTCGGCAGCTCATACCGTATGCTGAGCAGACCGACCAGCCTGTTTCCGTCAAAGCAAAGGTACAGCAATGACCTGCCCCAGTCCTCATTGCCGGCGGAGGCATTGTTCCGTATTTTCTCCAGCCATTCGGAATACACGGAAGATGACAATCCGAGGCTGGCACTGATGCCGGATTCCCCGGCATGCTGATGCTCCAGCACGTATTCATGCAGGATGGTCTCATCACAGGGCTCCGGCAGACGGAAGATCATGGCAAACACACCTCCGGAAAGATCTCGCGCAAGCGTTCATCCGTGTCCGGATACGCATCGCGGTCATTCTGTATATTCGATGGGAATGCTGACGTTCCTTCATAGGAAGAGGCATTGATCACGGAAGCATGGAAAAAACAATTTCCGCGGCTGCAGCTGTTCAATTTCCGCGGATGTGCTATAATACCGGACAGGAGACCATGACTTTCCGGAATGACCATGGAACAGGCGTACAAACCGGCTTACCGGACCGGAGGGAGCAGCGCGGATGATATATCTTGAAACAGACCGGCTGATACTGCGTGACTATTTGCCGGATGACTTTGAAAATTACCTGCGGCTGAAAACAGACCCGCGAACGATGTATTATCTGCAGGATATACAGCTGCATTCGCCGGAGGAAGGAAAGACGGATTTTGAGCAGGTATTATTGGATATGGATTCGCCGGACCGACGGTTCTACTTCCTGCATATGGAGCTGAAGGATACGCGTGAACAGGTCGGCAGCATAGGATATACCGTTATGGCCGATACACCGGTCGGGAAACTGGTCCATCTGGGATATTTCACCTATCCGGCGTTCTGGGGCAGGGGATATACGTCCGAGGCCCTGAAAAAGCTATTGGCGTTCGCGTTCACACAAAACGGCGTTTACAGGGTCACCACGGGCTGCCTGGCGGAGAACCGGGGTTCCGAGCGCGTGATGCAGAAGAACGGAATGATAAAGGAAGCTGAACACCTTGATTATGAATGGCATGACGGAAAGATGAAAACGCGTCTGGAATACCGGCTGCTGAAGCGCGAATGGGAACAGGCGAATCTGTGATCCTTTAGCGGGGTACCGGCAAAAACGGTACGTATACGAAGGGATGGATGACGATGAAGACGATCGGACTGATCGGCGGCATGAGCTGGGAGAGTACTGTAACATACTATGAACTGATGAACAGGATCACCGCGGAAAAGCTGGGAGGATTCCACAGCGCCCGGATCCTGATGTACAATGTGGATTTTGCCGAGATCGAAGCAAATATGACATGCGGTGACTGGGACGCGAACGCGGAGATCCTGGCTGATGCCGCGATGCGGCTGGAAAAAGCCGGCGCGGATTTTATTGTCATCGCGACGAATACCATACATAAGCTTGTACCCGCGATCGAAAAAAGGATCGGCATCCCGATCCTTCATATCGCGGATGCGGCGGCCGAAGCCGTAAAGCGGGACGGGATCGGCAAAGTCGGTCTGCTGGGGACGAAGGTCACTATGACGCAGGGCTTTATCCGGGACCGGCTGACCGCGGCGGGGCTTGAAGTGATCGTTCCGGACGGGCAGGATATCGATGCCGTGAATGACATTATCTTCAATGAGCTATGCCATGGGAAAGTCCTTGATCTCTCCAGGGAGAAACTGAAGAGGATCATCTCCGGCATGGCGGAGAAGGGAGCCGGGGGCGTTATACTGGGCTGCACTGAGATCGGTATGCTGATCTCCGGGACCGACAGCGCGCTGAAGGTCTATGATACGACGGTCCTGCACGCGACAAAGGCGGCGGAGGAAGCGATCGGTACCGTTGACGCATCCTGTCATCCGTGATCATCCGGCGCGCGGGATCCCTCTGTGTCTGTCGGAAAGACCCGTAGCAGCTGCGGGCATTACTTAAAAAACAACTCTCTGTTGAGAGAAAAAAGGCGGGGTAAATATGACAAATCAGGAACTGCGGAACATCTACTTCGGCGCGTATTCATTCAGTGAAACGGAGGACGGCTGGCTGCAGGCATTCCAGTACTCTCAGCCGCAGATGGACTATTTTAAAGGCGGTCTGGATTTCTGGTATGACAGGTGCATCGCGACGACGGCAAAAACGCTGGAATTCATCACGGAAGCCACGGAGGTCACCTTTGAGTACAAAAGGATCTGGCTGGGATCGCCGGATTCGTTTGAAGCCGCGGTCGACGGGCAGATCACGGAAATCCGCTATATGAAGGACCTGCAGGAAGAAGGAAAGATCAGCTTTACCTTCCCGGAAGGGAAAAAGAATGTGATCATCTATCTGCCGGCGGACGCCACGGTGCTGCTGCGGAATTTTGAAGCGAACGCGGCCGTATTCCGTCCGGAGAAGAACGAGAAAGTGCTCTGGCTCGGGGATTCCATCACTCAGGGCTACGGACCCCTGCGCTCCTCATGCATCTATGTCAGCGTCGTCAACCGGCTGATGAACTATGACATCATCAACCAGGGGATCGGCGGCTATGTGTATGACAAGAATTCCCTGATGAAAATGGAGGGTTATGATCCGGACAAGATCATTGTCGCGCTGGGTACCAACCAGTTCGGAACGGAATCCATGAAGGATATTGAAGAGTATTATGAGACGCTGATCGGCATCTACGGAAACGAGATCCCGATCCTGTGCGTCACGCCGCTGTGGCGGGGAGATGTTCCGGACGGGCTTCCCACGCTGACAAGGTTCTGTGAGAATGTGAAAGCGATCGCGGGGAAATATCCGAATGTGAAGATCGTGGACGGATTCAAGCTGGTTCCGCATCTGCCGGAGTATTTCCTGGATAACCTGCATCCGAACTGCTTTGGCGCGGAAGTGTACGGAAGAAATCTGGTGGAAGCGATCCGGGAGCTCGGCTTCTGATCGAAAGGTTCGGAAGAAAAGCTGATGTATATTGATCACAGCGGGACCGTGGTGTGGAAGGAACAGTAAAGATAATAAACAGCGTTGGACCCGAACCAACGGTCTGCAATTCGCAATAAGGATGCGTCTTCGCCGGGTGGGACCGGCTCGCCGCGTCCTTTTGCTCATTGGACCTTCTCCCGCCTTCATCCGCCACTGGCGGCGGCGGGATACGGTCTCCCGTCGATGTGTTCACATCTCCTGCGATCATTGGTTCGGCGTCCGGCTGTGAATCACATGAAAAAAAACCATCCGTGAAGGATGGTCAGACCATCGACAAAGTCAAGCAGGAAAAATTGTTAAAGAAATAGCTTCTCCAGATGACTTTCAGAAGTGATTTTTGAAGACCTAGTGGGAACTTTACCGGTGAACTGCATGAAAAAAGCCTCTGATTGGCGATTTTGAAAAGCCATTTTTCAGAGGCTTTTTTCTATTGGGGTTTGTTGACAGTCTGACCATCCGTGAAGGATGGTTTTTTCATGTGGTGACAGTTGGACTCGAACCAACGTCCGATCGCTCAATCGTCGTACAGCCGCCTTGGAGCGGCGGCTGTACTCGTTTCGCGCTAACAAACTCAGGTCGCTTGCCTTCGGCACTCCCCGCAGGGGAGACGCTCCCTTCGTTTGCCCCGTCGATGTGTTCACATCTCCTGCGATCATTGGTTCGGCATCCGGCTGTGAATCACATGAAAAAAACCATCCGTGAAGGATGGTTTTTTTCATGTGGTGACAGTTGGACTCGAACCAACGACCCCATCGATGTGAACGATGTGCTCTACCGACTGAGCCATGCCACCATATTTGGTGCAAGATGGAGTATATCATAGTTCGCGGGCCGGGTCAAGGAGTTTTTTATCAAAGTCCGTGTCAAGTTGTTACGGAGTTTTTTTGTCAGGAGACCATCTCAGGCAGAG
>JAUNQH010000022.1 GCA_030536295.1 Clostridia bacterium
CGCCCGCTGCGTTTTATCGTCAATAATCTCGGCGCGGGAGTTCGATGCCGAAATCCTTTGCCGTCTGCTCCAGAATGTCAAGCGCCCGTTCGATCTGTTCGGGCTTGTGCTCGCTGATCACGCAGAAGCGGAGCCTTGCCTTGCCCTTCGGAACAGCGGGATACATGGCAGGCGGAACGCTGACGCCGCGTTTTTTCAATTCATTGGACAGCAGCCAGGCATCTTCGTCCTTGCCGACCAGAACCGGCAGCACGGCGGTCTCACCCGCAAGGCAGATATCCAGCCGGCGCCGTTTCGCGCTGTCGGCAAAGGCTTTGATCGCGGTGCGCATGCCTTCCATAATGGACGGATCACGCTGCAGAAGGCGGATCGCCTCCAGGGAAGCGGCTGCCAGCGCGGGCGAGATACCCACGGAGAAAACGAATCCGGGGAGGTTGTAGCGCAGATATTCAATAAGGCATTTTCTGCCGGCCAGATAACCGCCGCATGTGCCGAGACCTTTGGACAGTGTGCCGTATTTGATATCGATATCGTCCGGCGCCAGACCGAAATAGTCATCCACACCGCCGCCGTTTTTGCCGATGACGCAGGCACTGTGCGCTTCGTCCACCATGAGGAAGCAGCCGTACTCCTTCTTTACGCGGACGAATTCGGGCAGGGGAGCGATGTCGCCGTCCATACTGTAGGCGCCTTCGATGACGATCAGCACCTTTTCATAATAGGAACGCTGCGCCTTCAGGATCGTTTCAAGCGCGCCGATATCGCTGTGCGGGAAGGGACGGGCGGTCGCCTCGCTCAGCCGGCAGCCCTGCTCGATGGAGTTATGGGCAAGCGCGTCATACAGGATCAGGTCTTTTTTGCCGCAGAAGTTGCCGACAAAAGTAACATTGGTGCTGTGACCGCCGACACAGACGATGGCGTCCTCCGTATGCTTCCATTCGGCGATGGCGGCTTCCAGCTCCTTGTGGATCTGCTTTTCACCCGCAAGCAGGCGGCTGCCGGAACAGCTTGTACCGTATTTGTCGATCGCGGCTTTCGCGGCTTCCTTCACTTCTTTGCGGCCGGACATGCCGATGTAGTTGTAGCTTCCGAACTCAAGGACTTCCTTGCCGTCAATGATGCCCGTATCCAGCAGGGGAGACTCGTGACAGACAAAGTAAGGATTGTCGCCTGTGCCGATCAGTGCCTGCTGACGGGCAACGAAATGCTGATATTCCTCCGTATCCTCAAAACGGGTAACGGGCTTTACGGGAATACGTTCGGCAGAGACGGCGCTTTGCGTCTCACCGCTGAGCAGATGCGCGATCATCGCGCTCATGTCAGTCACGGTGGCGCAGCTGCCGTATTCTTCCGCGGGAATGGTGATGCCCCATTCTTCTTCGGCGCGGAGGGCCATGCTCAGCACCTGCAGACTGTCGCCCTGCAGATCATCAACAAAGTTGGCGGTATCGGAAATGCTGCTTTCCGGAATATCCAGTGTTTCGGCAAAAAGACTGCGGACTTTCGCAATGATCTCTTTGTCCGGTACGGTCGCGCCGCTTTCACGGACGGGAACGGTCTCCGCACCGACGGAACGGGCGTGAAGATCCAGCTCCTTATATGCCATGGCATTTTCCGCCAGCATGCGCTTGAGCTCGATCCGTTTCACCTTGATGCCGTTGACCAGCGGCAGCGCCGTGTTCGTTACGAGCGTACGGTTCAGCCTGCGGGAGACCGGCTGCTTCGCGTTGACGCGGGCGACACGATCGGCCAGATCATCCAGGAACGCGTCATCGCCGTAGCGGTCGCCGACGTTCATCACCAGCGTGACGTCCTCGTTCTGGTTCTTGCGTGAACGCTGTACGCCCAGCACACACAGCTGATCCACATCACGGAGGACCGAAAAGGCATCCTCGAGGTCGTCGGGATAGATGTTCTCGCCGGATTCGTTGATGATCACATCCTTCAGACGGCCTTCGATGGAAATATGTCCGTCCTTGTCCATACTGACGATGTCTCCCGTGGCATACCATCCGTCTTTGGTATCGGGCGGCAGCATTTTGCCGTCCGCCATCCGCCCGGAATGAATGCTTGAACCGCGAATGCTCATTTCACCGGCAGAGGAGGGGTTTCCGTCCGCGTCCAGCACTCTGTATTCGATCGTGGAGAGCGGCTTGCCGACGCTTCCGCTCAGCCGCTTGCGCAGCGACATGCTCATCTCGAAGCTGGTGATGGCCGTTTCCGTCATACCGAAGCCGGAGGTCGTGTAATAACCGAGCGCGTTCATGGTGCGCAGCACTTCCCGCGGCGCGTGGCTGCCGCCGAAGATCACGCATTTGATCTCGTCGCCGAGCAGCTTGCTGTCCACCGAACGGAACATTTTCTTCATGGCGAAGTTCAGCCCGGCATCGGGCGCGACGGTCTGTATGGCAAGGCTGAAGCCCTTCATGACTTTGAACATGCCGCGGCGGAACACGCTCTGCTTGCGCAGTTCCTTTTCAAGCCCGCGGCAGAGATTGGTGCCGACCAGCGGAACGACGACCACCAGCTCCGGCTTGAAATGCGCGCATGCGGAACGGATACTGTCCGGCGTGCGGTCCTTCAGGAAAATGTTGGTCATGCCGAGATAAGCGCCCCAGATCACATTGGCCATGAAGCCGAGCACGTGATGGAAGGGGAGAAACGCCAGAAAGCGGCGGGGACCGTCGCCGATGAAACGCAGGTTCTCATCATGCACGACAACGCTGCTGAGCGCCTGCCGGCACAGTGCTTCCTCATCATACACAAAGACGCGGCTGCGGCCGGTGGTGCCGCTCGTGCACATGGCGGTGTACCTGCCGCGGACGGGCTCATCGTTTTCCGCGTGCGGCGCGGAGATGATGTCCGCGAAGCTGATCTGACGGTATTTCGCGCTCAGCCTGCGGGGCTTCTTTGTGATCAGCACCGTACAGCCCGCGTCATCCATCAGGCTTTGCAGCATCTCGTCGGATGAGGCGGCATCGAGAAGCAGCACGTCATGACCGCTCCTGCTTGCGCCCCAGTAAACGGCGGGCCATTCCACACACGTATCCACGGCGACGGCGACCCAGCAGGTTTCCGGAACGAGCGAGCGCAGCATGACCGCGTAGTCATCCGCGCGCTCCGTCATTTCGGCGAATGACATGGAACGCTCCTCGCCGTTCTCCAGCCAGAGCGCGGCGGGCGTATCGCCGTATGCCCGCATGATGTTGAAAAGCGTTCCGGTATTCAGATTTTCGGACAGAATACGACGGTTCTCCGCAACATTGAAAGGGTTCATTTTTTACCTCCGATCTCTTTTTTGAAAACACGACAAAAAAGCATGCGGGGCGCAGCGGAGAACAAAAAATATGCCGTATCAATAAAATCAACATGTTCGGGCCGATGCGCACACACATCGTTAAAATTATATCACGGTTCACGGAAACACGTACGAAAAAATGTGAAAAAGAACAGATACGGTACAAAAACACGAACGGAAAGCGGCATATGCGCTGTTTTCGTTTTGTTCAGACATTGACGGTCGGAAACGGCAAAGAGTATAATATCGTTTAACCCGAAAGATCAGGAAGGAGGCGGAAACATGGCCAAGCTGACCATCGCCCGTGAGATCTGCAAAGGCTGCGGTCTGTGTGCCGATGCCTGCCCGAAGCATCTGCTTGCGCTGAGCAAGGAGATCAATACAAAGGGCTACCATCCCATCGCCATCACGGAACAGGATAAGTGCATCGGCTGCGCTTTCTGCGCGCGGATGTGCCCGGACGCCGTGATCAAGGTCGAAAAGTAACAAAAAGGAGGAACGCGTTCATGGGTGAGAAAATGCTCATGAAGGGGAATGAGGCGATTGCCGAAGCCGCTATCCAGGCCGGATGCCGCTTCTTCTTCGGATACCCCATTACGCCCCAGAATCAGATTCCGGAATATATGTCCAAGCGTCTGCCCAAGATCGAGGGCGGATGCTTCCTTCAGGCCGAGAGCGAAGTCGCGGCCATCAACATGGTTTACGGCGCGGCCGGCGCGGGCGCCCGTGTCATGACTTCCTCATCCAGCCCGGGGATCTCCCTCAAGCAGGAAGGCATCAGCTATATCGTTGGCGCCGAGCTTCCCTGCGTGATCGTGAACATGGTCCGCGGAGGCCCCGGCCTCGGTTCCATACAGCCTGCCCAGAGCGACTATTATCAGTCCACCCGCGGCGGCGGACACGGAGACTACCGCATGCTCGTGCTGGCTCCCGCGTCCGTGCAGGAAGCGGTGGAGTTGACGCAGAAAGCGTTCGATCTTGCGGACAAGTATCGCAATCCCGTGCTGGTGATGGGCGACGGTCTGATCGGTCAGATGATGGAACCCGTTGAAATGCCGGACTATCAGAAGGATCCGGAACTGCCTGAGAAGACCTGGGCGGCAACCGGCTGGAAGCCCGGCTGCGGCAGGGACCGCGCCATCATCAACAGCCTGTATATCGATCCGGCCGTGCTGGAAAAGCATGTGAACCATCTGTACGAGAAGTATGCCGCGATGGAAGCAAACGAGTGCCGCTGGCAGGAAGAAATGACCGAAGATGCCGATTATGTGATCGTCGCCTACGGTACGACTGCCCGTATCGCCCGCTCCGCAATGCGCAAGCTGCGTGAAGAAGGCATCCGTGCCGGCCTGATCAGACCCATCACGCTGTGGCCCTTCCCGGCGGCGCCCATCGCCCGTGCCGCGGAACACGCGAAGTCCTTCCTGACCGTGGAAATGAGCATGGGTCAGATGGTGGATGATGTGAAGCTGGCCGTTGAGGGCAAAAAGCCCGTTCACTTCTTCGGACGTACCGGCGGTATCGTGCCCACCGTACGCGAGATCATCACCGAAGTCGAAAATCTTGCGAAGGAGGGAAAATAAGCCATGGCTGTAGTTTATGAAAAAACGAAGCTTCTGACGGACAAACCCCTTCATTACTGCCCCGGATGCACCCACGGCATTATCCACCGGCTGGTTGCGGAAGCGCTGGACGAACTGGGCGTGCAGGAAAAGACCATCGGTATCGCGCCCGTCGGCTGCGCCGTGTTCGCGTATGACTATTTCAACTGTGATATGATGGAAGCGGCTCACGGCCGCGCGCCGGCCGTGGCGACCGGCTGTAAGCGTGTGAACCCCGACAATGTCGTGTTCACGTATCAGGGCGACGGTGACCTTGCGTCCATCGGCGCCGCCGAGATCACGCACGCCGCCACCCGCGGTGAGAATATCACCGTGATCTTTGTGAACAACGCGATCTACGGCATGACCGGCGGCCAGATGGCGCCGACGACGCTGCCCGGCCAGGTGACGACCACCTCCCCGTACGGCCGCGATCCCGCGCTGTGCGGCTACCCGATCCGGGTGAGCGAGATGCTTGCCACGCTGGACGGCCCCGCCTATATCGCACGTGTTTCCGTGCATGATGTGAAGCACATCATGGAAGCCAAAAAGGCTATCAGGAAGGCTTTTGAAATGCAGATCGCCGGCAAGGGCTTCGCTTTGGTCGAAGTGCTTTCCGCCTGCCCGACCAACTGGGGCATGACGCCGCAGGAAGCCCTGAAGTGGGTGGAGGAGAAAATGATCCCCTATTATCCGCTGGGCGTGAAGAAGGAGGTCGAATAAGCCATGGAAGCTCAATTTCTGATCGCCGGTTTCGGCGGACAGGGCGTGCTGCTGATTGGTCAGCTGCTGGCCAAGGCGGCGATGCATGACGGCATGAACGTTTCCTGGATGCCTTCCTACGGACCCGAGATGCGCGGCGGCGAAGCCAACTGCGCCGTGGTCATTTCCGATGAGCCCATCGGCAGCCCGCTGGTCACGGAGATCCCCTTTGCCGTGATCATGAACAAACCCAGCATGATCAAGTTCACACCCGCGATGGAAAAGGGCGGCGTCATGCTGTACAACTCCTCGCTGATCGACATCACCCCGGACCGGGACGATATCATCGCCATCCCGGTCGACTGCAACGCGATCGCCGAGGAAACGGGCAACGCGCGCACGGCCAATATGGTCATGCTCGGCGCGATCATCGAGAAAACAAAGGTGATCTCGATCGACAGCGCCATGGAAGCCCTGAAGGCGACCTTCGGCCCGAAAAAGGAGCACCTGCTGCCGGTGAACCGTATCGCGATGGAAAAAGGCGCGGAAGCGGTCAAATAAGGCAAAAAACCGAAATATTGACAAACGCCGTGGAGCGATCCATGGCGTTTTTACTTTTTTCCGGCAAAACCGCGCGCGGGAGAAAAAGAAAATGCTATGCGGGCTTCGGAAACCCGGAAAAAGAGCTCCCGGAAGCCTCTTTTTTTGTGAAAAAAGCTTTATTTCCGAACGTTTTTTTGGTATAATAAAAAGGGCTTAGAATGTAGATTTTTCAAGCAGTTGAGGGCTTGAAAATATGGTTCCGGAATGAACGGAAAACACATTTCATCCCGGACCCTCCGACAGAGGATTATGAGGTGCAAAATGACTGAAAAAACGGAACTCGGAACTGAACAGGAAATTGAGCAGGAGATCGAAAAAGCGACAACGGTCACTTCCGATTACGGTGAAGATCAGATCCAGGTGCTTGAAGGTCTGGAAGCCGTACGGAAACGCCCGGGCATGTATATCGGCTCGACCGATGCCAGAGGACTGCATCATCTGGTGTATGAGATCGTGGACAACTCCGTTGACGAAGCGCTGGCGGGTTACTGCAAAAATATCCATGTGATCATCAATAAGGACGGTTCCGTGACCGTGCAGGATGACGGACGCGGCTTCCCGGTCGGCATGCATCCGAAGATGCACCGCCCCGCGGTGGAAGTGTGCCTGACCGTGCTGCATGCCGGCGGCAAGTTCGGCGGCGGAGGATACAAGGTATCCGGCGGCCTGCACGGCGTGGGCGCTTCCGTGGTCAACGCGCTGAGCAGCCATTTTACCGTGACCGTATATCAGAACGGCCAGATCTATCAGCAGGAGTATTCCCGCGGCAAGTATCTGTATGACCTGAAAGTGATCGGAGAGACCGACCGCACCGGCACCACGATACAGTTCCTGCCGGATGTAAAGGGCGAGGATAACCCCGAGGGCATCTTTGAAACGGGCGACTTTGAGTACGATACGCTGCGGAACAGGCTGCGCGAGATGGCGTTCCTGAACAAGGGCGTGCGCATCACCTTCCGCGATGAACGCCCGGAGGAACCGAAGGAGAATGACTTCTGCTTCGAAGGCGGCCTGCGGGAATTCGTCAAATTCCTGAATACAAACAAGACCGTACTGTTTGATGAGCCGATCTACGCCGAGGGCATCCGTGACGGGATCCTGGTGGAAATGGCCATGCAGTACAATGACAGCTACGCCGAGAATGTATACACCTTTACCAACAACATCGCGACGCCGGACGGCGGTACGCATCTGACGGGCTTCAATACGGCGCTGACGCGGTCCATCAACGATTACGGCCGCAAGTACAAGCTGCTCAAGGACACCGAGCCGAACCTGAAGGGCGAGGATGTGCGCGAGAGCCTGACGGCGATCGTTTCCATCAAAATGGAGGATCCGCAGTTTGAGAGCCAGACCAAGAGCAAGCTCGGCTCCGCGCAGGCGAGAAGCGCCGTTGACTCTCTGGTCGGCGAGAAGCTGAGCACCTACCTTGAGGAGAATCCGACGGTCGCGAAGGCGATCGTAGGGCGCTGCGTGGACGCGCAGCGCGCGCGTGAAGCGGCACGCAAGGCCCGTGAGGCGACCCGGCGCAAGACCGTGCTTGAAACTGCCTCGCTGCCCGGCAAACTGGCGGACTGCAGTGAACGTGATCCTTCGAAGTGTGAGATCTTCATGGTCGAGGGCGATTCCGCAGGCGGAAGCGCCAAGGGCGGGCGCGACAGCAAGACACAGGCCATCCTGCCGCTGCGCGGCAAGATCCTGAATGTGGAGAAGGTGCGGCTGGACCGCGCGCTGGAAAACGCGGAGATCCGGGCAATGATCACCGCGTTCGGCTGCGGCTTCGGCGATCAGTTTGATGAGACAAAGCTGCGCTATCACCGCATCGTGTGTATGACGGATGCCGATGTTGACGGCGCCCATATCCGTATCCTGCTGCTGACCTTCTTCTACCGCTTCATGCGGCCGCTGGTCGAAAAGGGATATGTATACGCCGCGATGCCGCCCCTGTATAAGGTGACGAAGGGGAAATTCTCACAGTATGTGTATGACGATGACGAGCTTGAACGCGTGCTGAATGAGATCGGCCGCGATTCGAAGCCGGAGATCCAGCGGTACAAAGGTCTGGGCGAGATGAGCGCGCAGCAGCTGTGGGATACCACCATGAACCCGGAGACCCGCATGATGATGCAGATCACCCCTGAGGACGCGATGGAAGCCGACCGGCTGTTCACGCTGCTGATGGGCGATCAGGTGGAGCCCCGCAAGCAGTTTATCCAGGAGAACAGTGATCTGGTCAAGGATCTGGACGTGTAAAAAGGGAAAGGAAAAGCTATGATCCACGATAAATTGATCCCGATGAATCTGGAGCAGGAGATGAAGAAAAGCTTTATCTCCTATGCCATGGCGGTCATCGTTGACCGCGCGCTGCCGGATGTGCGCGACGGCCTGAAGCCCGTACACCGCCGGATCCTGTATGACATGAGCGAAGAACTGGGCATGACGCCCGATAAGCCCACCCGCAAGAGCGCGCGTGTGGTCGGTGACGTGCTCGGTAAATTCCATCCCCACGGCGACTCCTCCGTTTACGATGCCATGGTGCGCCTCGCGCAGCCCTTCAACATCCGCTATCCGCTGGTGGAAGGCCAGGGCAACTTCGGTTCGGTGGACGGCGACGGCGCGGCCGCGATGCGTTATACGGAAGCGCGCCTGCAGAAGCTGACCATGCATATGCTGGACGGGATCGACAAGGATACGGTCGATTTCTATCCGAACTTTGACGAGACGCTGCAGCAGCCGGCTGTGCTGCCGGCCCGTTTCCCGAACCTGCTGGTGAACGGATCCAGCGGTATCGCCGTCGGTATGGCGACCAATATCCCGCCGCACAACCTGACGGAAGTGATCAACGGCGTGATCTGCATGATCGACGATCCGGACTGCACGATCGATGACCTGATGCAGCACATCAAGGGTCCGGACTTCCCAACCGGCGGCCTGATCATGGGCCGCAGCGGTATCCGTGAAGCCTATTTCACGGGCCACGGGCGCATCACGGTACGGTCCAAGTCCACGATCGAGGACATGGGGAACGGCCGCAGCCGCATCGTGGTGACCGAGATCCCGTATCAGGTGAACAAGGCCAAGCTGGTCGAGAAGATCGCCGAAATGGTCCGCGACAAGCGGGTCGAGGGCATCAGTGATATCCGCGACGAGTCCAACGACCGGCAGGGCATGCGCGTGGTGATCGAGCTGAAACGCGATGTACAGCCCCAGGTGGTGCTGAACACCCTGTATAAGCATACCCCGCTGCAGGAGAATTTCGGCGCGAACATGCTGGCGCTGGTGGATGGCAAGCCGCGCGTACTGAATCTGCGCGAGCTGCTGTATTATTACCTTGAGCATCAGAAGGATGTTGTGACCCGCCGCACCAGATTTGAGCTGGACAAGGCGAAAGCCCGCGCGCATATTTTGGAAGGCCTGATCAAGGCGCTGGACCATATTGACGAGATCGTGGCGATCATCCGCTCAAGCGCGGATACCGCGAGCGCCAAGGAAGCCCTGATCGCCCGCTTCGATTTCAGCGAAAAGCAGGCGCAGGCGATCCTGGACATGCGTCTGGCAAGGCTGACCGGTCTGGAGCGCGAGCGCCTGATGGAGGAATACGCCGAACTGGAGCGCACCATTGAACGGCTGACCGCGATCCTGGCGGATGAGAAGCTGCTGATGGACGTCATCCGGACCGAGATCACCGAGATCCGCGATAAATTCGGCGACGAACGCCGCAGCGAGATCGGCATCGTAGAGGACGAGATCGATGTTGAGGACCTGATCCAGGAAGAGGACATGGTCGTCACCATGACGCACGAAGGATACGTGAAGCGCGTATCGGCCTCCGTATACAAGGCACAGCACCGCGGCGGACGCGGCGTGTCCGGCATGAACGTGCGGGATGAGGACTATACGGTGCAGATGAACGTGGTGAACACGCATCAGGAGATCATGTTCTTCTCCAACCGCGGCCGTGTGTACAGCCTGAAGTGCTTCCAGATCCCGGAGGCCGGAAGGCAGGCCCGCGGAACCGCGATCATCAACCTGCTGCAGATCACCGCGGGCGAGAAGATATCGACCATGCTGCCGATGCCGCGTGAACGCGAAGGTATCGACTTCAACCTCGTGATGGCGACACGGAACGGTATGATCAAGAAGACCGCGCTGGATGAGTTCCGCAATCTGCGGAAGAACGGCCTGATCGCCATCGCGCTGCGCGAAGAGGATGAACTGATCGGTGTACGCCTGACGACCGGCGAGGATGAGATGTTTGTATCGTCCCGCAGCGGCATGGCGATCCGCTTCAGCGAAAAGCATGTACGCACCATGGGCCGCAACAGCATCGGCGTGCGCGCCATCCGCCTGCGCGAAGATGACGAAGTGATCGACATCTCCGTGCTGGAGCCGGAGACCGATGTGCTGTGCATCACGACCCTGGGTTACGGCAAGCGGACCGTACCGGATGCCTATCGTGAGCAGAAGCGCAACGGCAAGGGCATCCGCGCCATCAACCTGACCGAGAAGAACGGCGAACTGACGGCGATGCTGCTGGTGCGTGATGATGAGGATATCCTGCTGATCACGGACCAGGGCACCATTATCCGCGCGAGGGTGAAGGATATCCGCCTGTGCGGCAGAACGAGCCAGGGCGTGCGCATCATGCGGCTGGTGAACAACGCGAAGGTGATCGGCGTATGCCGTGCCGAGCACGAGGATGAGCCGGAAGAAGAGATCGTGATCCCCGACAGCGAAGTGCCGGAGGATGATGAGACCGCGGCACTGGCCGAAGAAGCTGAGGAGGCGGAGGAAGGCGCGGAAAACGAAGAAGCGGATGACGCCGGCGAAGCGGATGAGGAAGATGCCGGTACGGCAGACGAAGACGAGAATGAATAAATAAATGATCGGAAAGGGTTGCCCGGTTTCGGGCGACCCTTTTCAGAAACGGAGATGAAAGCATGTTTGAAATGAAGATCACCGGGAGCGGTAAGCTGCGCCTGCTCGGACGGATGGACAGGGAACAGGAACATCCCGCGTTTGACTGGACCGGATCCGGGCTGGAAGTGAACTTCCGCGGTACGGATCTGTGGGCAGAACTTGAAGCGCCGGCCGCGTCTCCGGTGATGTGGATGATCGTGCTGGCGGACGGATGTCCCGTGGGGCGCTTTCCCGTGGAACAGGGAAGACGTTTTTATCCGCTGGTGCTGGGCATGGAAGCGGATAAATGCCGCGTTGTGTCGCTGCTGAAGGAAACGCAGGCTATGCCGTCCAACCCGGAGGCGACTGTGTTCGCCGTTTCCCTGAAAGGGGAAGGCACCCTGGAGGAACTCCCGCCCTATGACATGAAGATCGAATTCATCGGGGACAGTCTGACCAGCGGGGAGGGCGCGCTGGCGCCCAGGGGCAATGAGGAATGGATCACACAATGGTTTTCATGCCGCGGCAATTACTCCTGGTACGCGTGCCGTGAACTGAATGCCGAACGGCGTGTGCTGAGCCAGAGCGGCTACGGTGTATGCTGGGACTGGCAGCATATTGAAATGAACAATATGACAGACGGCTACGAAAAGATCGCCGGCGTGATGCACGGGGAAGCCGCGGCCGCGCGCGGGCTGGACAAGATGAATGATTTTGCCGCGTGGCAGCCGGATATCGTGTGCATCCGTCTGCTGAGCAATGACAACAACGGCATGAACGCGAAAAACAGCTATGAGACGGACCGCGATGTCGTGACCGAAGGATGCAGAATGCTGATCCGCAAGGTACGGCGCAATAATCCGACGGCGAAGATCGTGTGGATACTGCCCGGCACGGACGCGCATCCGGAGATCGGACGCAGGGCCGTGGAGTCTTGCATCGCGGAGGGGATCACCGGTCTGAGCTGTTTCGCGCTGCCGGATTACGGACCGGATGATCTTGGCGCCAGATATCATCCGAATGCCGAATGGAACAGAAAAGCCGGTCTGCTGCTGGCGGATCATCTCAGGCAGATCTGACCGGTCCGGTTTTGCGGCTGTATGTGGACCGAAATGCAAACAAAAACGGCGGATCATTCTGATCCGTCGTTTTCGTTTGCTGTAGATCAGCGGCAGAGCGCTTTCGCGACGGCCGCGCCGAGACGGGCATTGTTGAAGACCAGCTGAATATTCGCCTTCAGGCTGTCTCCGCCGGTCAGCTTCTGGATCTTGTCCAGCAGGAACGGGGTCGTCTGCTTGCCGTGGATG
The DNA here is from genome assembly GCA_030536295.1 of Clostridia bacterium. GTDB lineage: Bacteria > Bacillota > Clostridia > Christensenellales > Aristaeellaceae > Aristaeella. Next base: position 12,411 of record JAUNQH010000022.1, read on the forward strand.
CCGAGACGTTCACACTCGCTGATGGCTTCATCGATATTGGCGCTGATATAGTCCGGATCCATGGAATATTCTTCCGGGATCGGATTGGTGACCAGCATACCGCCGGCAAGCCCCATATCCAGCTTGACGCGGAACGCGTCGGCGATCTCTTCCGGCGTATCCAGCCGGTAATCGACCTTGAAGCCGGAGCTTCTGGTATAGAAGGCGGGCAGCTCTTCCGTGCCGTAGCCGATGACCGGGACGCCGCGCGTTTCAAGATATTCGAGTGTCAGACCGAGGTCAAGGATGCTCTTGGCGCCGGCACAGATCACCATGACGGGCGTCATGGCAAGCTCTTCCAGATCGGCGGAGATATCCATGGTGGTTTCGGCGCCGCGATGGACGCCGCCGATGCCGCCGGTGGCGAATACCCGGATGCCGGCAAGCGCCGCGCCGATCATGGTGGTCGTGACCGTGGTGGCGCCGTCTTCGCCGCGGGCAAGCAGAACGGGCAGGTCACGGCGGGACGCCTTGGTCACGGCAAGACCTTTTTTACCGAGGTATTCGATCTGGTCGGGCGTACAGCCGACGGTGATCTTTCCGCCGATGATGGCAACGGTCGCCGGAACGGCGCCGTTCTCACGAATGATCTTTTCCACGGAGAGAGCCGTTTCCACGTTCTGGGGATAGGGCATGCCATGGGAAATGATGGTGGATTCCAGCGCGACAACGGGTTTGTTCTCCTGCAGCGCCTGTTTGACCTCGGGTGAAACGGACAGATACTTTGACAGATCCATAATATGATAACTCCTTTCAGACAAAACGGTCACGAAAGCAACTCACGCAGCGCCGGGCAGGCCGCGCCGGGATAACCGGCCGTGACGGCGGCCGCGCTCAGCGCGCGGTGAACGGCGGCTTCAAAATCACAGCCCCTGAGATAAGCGTCCGCGGCGGCGGCGAGCAGCGCGTCTCCGCAGCCGTTGGTATTGATCACCGGTGACCCGATACAGGGATAGATCCCCCTGTGCTCTTCATCGGCGGCATAAACACCGCGCGCGCCGAGCGAGATCAGCACGAGACGGACACCGGCGGACAGCAGATGATCCGCTGCCTTTGAGAGATCCTCATCACCGCGGATCGGGATACCGGTCAGCACTTCGGCTTCCGGCACATTGGGCTTGACCGCGGTCAGGCGACCGACGGACGAACGGAGACGCACGGCTTTCTTTGCCGAGACAGGATCCGCGAAGACCGGTACGGTGAGCTGCTCACAGAGGTAAGCGATGGCGGCTTCCGGCAGATTCGCGTCAAGCACGACAAGATCGGCTTTGTTCAGTTCTCCGATCACGGGCGCCAGCAGCGCGGGCGTCATCCGCTCATAGATCTTCATATCGGCGATCGCGGCGGCAACATTGCCGCTTTCGTCATTGACGCACAGATAAGTGGATGTATGACCGCCGGGGATCACGCGCGCCAGGGAAAGACCGATCCCGATCCGGATGCAGTTTTCACGGATCATTTCGGAATAGGGATCCTCGCCGAGCAGGGTGACAAGCTCCACATCGTGCCCGAGATACCGGAGATTTTCCGCGATGTTGCGGCCGACACCGCCCGCGGACAGCATGACACTGCCGGGGTTGCTGTCTCCGGCCAGAAGACCGGTATCGGGCGTGCCGGATATATCGACGTTCACAGCGCCGACAACACAGATCCTGCTCATATTTATGCCTCCAGCAGCGTTATGGAACGGATATCCTGCTCGGAAACGGTCATATATGCCGTGTGCTGATCCGTATAGATCATCATGCCGGGCGCGGCGCCGGACGGCTTTTTTACATGCTTCCGGAGCGTGTAGTCCACCGGCACGGAGGAAGACCCCTGTCCCTTGCTGTACCACGCGGCCAGCATGGCAGCTTCCTTCAGCGTCTGCAGCGGGATATCGCCCGTCATGCGGATGATCACATGGCTTCCGGGCATATCCTTGGCATGGAGCCACATTTCCCCCGGCGCGGCGCCGGTCGTGAGCCTGTCGTTCTGCGCGGCGTTCTTGCCGACGAGGATCTCGATCCCGTCGGAGGAACGGTAGCGGTAGGGCTTGCTTTGCGGAAGCGCGCGCTGCTGCCGGCGGTTGGTGTTCTTTTTCATATAGCCTGCCTGCACCAGCTGCTGGCGGATCTCTTCCAGCTCACTTTCGCCGACGCATTTGTCCACATCCAGCAGCATGCCTTCCAGCAGGTTCAGCTCGGCGGTCGTCTTTTCTTTCTGTTCAGCGGCTGTCTGCCTTGCGGAACGCGCCTTCTGATACTTTTTGAAATAGCGCTGCGCGTTCTTTGACGGTGTCAGCCTGGGATCGAGCGGGATCGTCATGCTCCCGCCGTCCGGATCATACCAGTTGGGAAGGGTGACCTCGGTCAGCCCCTGCTTCAGCCGGAACAGATTGGCGTTGATGATCTCGCCCATGATACGGTACTCTTCCATGCGGGCGGCGGAGGCCAGCTCCTCTTCCTGCAGGGCGAGCTTTTTCTCACAGCGCTCGATGTGACCCTTCAGCAAGTGGACCATGGAAGCGCTCTTCTGGTTCAGCCTGTCCTGCCGGTCCCGGGAACCGAAATACTGCTCAAGCGCCTCCGAAACGGAGGCACAGGCAGCCTGATCCGACAGGTCACGGATGAGATAGGGGAAAGGGAACACATCGGCCGGATCGCCGTTTTCATCCGTCAGAACGCGCGGGTCCGTCATGCCGGGAAGACGCCTGAACAGGTCCCGGAGACGGACACAGGTGTCTTCCGGGTCGGTCATCCGGTCACCGGCCGGGCCGAGGACACGCTTCGCCAGTTCCTGCGCGGTGCACGCGCTCAGCCCGCTGACGGACGCGGCCAGCGCTTTTGCCAGCGGAATATCGCCTTCGCGGAGCAGGCGTTCCTTCAGCGATTCCTTTGTGATGTCATCGGGGGCAAGCTTATCCTGCGCGGGCGGAGGCACATATGTCAGCCCCGGCTGGATCTGCCGGACGCGGCTCATGTCCGCGCTGACGTGGCGGGACGCCTCGAGAATGCGGTCGTTCTCATCCAGCAGCATCAGGTTGGAATGGCGGCCCATGATCTCCAGAACCAGACGCCGGGCAACGTGATCGCCCATTTCATTCACGGTATCCAGATCGATATGCACGATCCTGTCTCCGCCGATCTGCGTGACGGACAGCACGCGGCCGCCCATCAGCTGCTTGCGGAGCAGCATGCACAGCGCCGGCGGCTCCAGCGGATTGGGAAAGTTCTGACGGGTCAGGTGAAGACGCGCGTTATTCGGTGAAGCGCACAGCAGCAGACGGAAGTTCTCGCTGCCGGCGCGGATCAGAAGGACTATGGTGTCGCGCTCCGGCTGGGTGACTCTGTCAACGCGGCCGCCGGTGAGGCATGCGTTCAGCTCACGCGCGGCAAAGCCGGTCATCAGACCGTCCATCGGCATCGGGAACACCTCCTTTCAACCTTTCTATTATAGGATCTATACAGGGAAAACACAAGGCAAACATGCCGGAAGGTTGACACGGACACGTCCGGCGCATACTATGTATACGCAATGATCTGAAATGGAGGATGCGTATGAAAAAGATGATCGCGCTGATCCTTGCCGCTGTTCTGTGCACGGGGCTGATCCCCGCTTGCGCCGAAGTGAGCGGAAAAAACAGTGAGGACTACGAGAGCCTGTGCGGGCTGGCCGCGCAATACGGGTTCAGACTCGGCGGATGCTTCTCGTTTAATCAGAGAGCTGATAAGACCTATATGGACTTTATGGCCCGCCATTTCAATTTCATTACCTGTACGAATGAGACAAAGGCCTATTCACTGCTGGATCAGCGCAAGAGCAAGGCTGCCGAGGATGGTATGCCCCGGATGGACTTCAGGAATGCCGACCGCATGATCGAGTGGGCGCAGAAAAACGGTGTTGCCGTGCGCGGGCATGTGCTGGTATGGGACGCGTATATGACCACCTGGTTCTTCCATGAAGGGTATGACAACAACAAGCCCTTCGCGGATCAGGAGACCATGCGCGCGCGTCTGAAGAGCTATATCGAACAGGTCATTACGCATTTTGAAACGAATTATCCGGGCGTGATCTATTGCTGGGATGTAGTGAACGAAGCCATCGGAGACGGCAACGGAGAATACCGTGTGAGTGACGAGCGGCATATCCGCACAACGCGCAGCGGCGTTTCCAATCTGTTCCTCGATCATGTGGGCGATGACTATGTGGAATATTCCTTCCTGTGCGCGAAGGATACGGTGAATGCCCTCGGGGCGGATATCAAGCTGTTCTATAACGATTACAACATGTTTTCCGACGGAAAGCTGATCCCCGCGCTGAAGCTGATCAAGAGCATCAATACCTACGCGCAGAACGAGGAAGGGAAAAACCGGAAGCTGATCGACGGTATCGGCATGCAGGGCTATATCGGCGGATACGGTACACAGAGCGGGTGCCTGAATGAGAAGGATATCGACCTGATCGAACGCGCGATCCGGCTTTATGCCAAGGCGGGCATGCAGGTGCATATCACCGAGATGGCCGTGCGTAACTATGAACAGGATAAGGCAACGGAGCACGCCGCGTTCTACGCGAAACTGTTCCGTATGTTCATGAGCATCAACACGGAGGAAAGCGCGCCGCTGACCGCCGTGTGCATCTGGGGCATCAACGACATTCCCGTGAGAAACGCGGGCAATGAGTATTCGTGGAAGCTGAACAGCCCCTTCGGCGGTCTGCTGACGGAAAGGAATCAGATCAAAACATCCTTTGACAGCATTTACCGGACACTGAAGGGAGAATAACACCCGCCGGACGGCAAAAAGACCGCGGAGATGGATCCGCGGTCTTTTCCTGAAATGCTTATCTGAAGGCTTCTTCGCCGTAACGGCGGAGGAGCTTTTCTTTATCGGCTTTGGCGATGACGAGCGTCAGTTCGGTCCCCTCATCGGTATACACTTCACCGGTCACGCGCCCCATGGCGCGGATCCTGCTGAGCTCGCCGCCTTTTGAGAACGGCATGAAGACCGTTACGCTCTCGCATGATTCCTGAAGCGCTTCGGCAATGGCGGCCTTCAGTTCGCCGAGACCGCTGCCCGTTTTCGCGGAGACCATGATCGCTCCCGGAAACGCGGGCGGCGGATCCGCGGCATCGCATTTGTTGATGACCTCGATCCGCTTCTGTTCCGAAGCGCCCAGTTCGGTCAGCACCTGTTCGACTGTATCATGCTGCCTGAGCATATCCGGGCTGCTGCCGTCCGACACGATGACGAGCACATCCGCGAGGACCGCTTCCTCCAGGGTGGAGCGGAAAGCGCTGACCAGCGTATGCGGCAGCTTCCGGATAAAGCCGACGGTGTCCGTCAGCAGATATTCCGTATTTTCGGGCGTGGTCATACGGCGCGAGACCGCGTCAAGCGTGGCGAACAGCTGATCCTGCACATAGACGTCTGACCCGGTGAGGGTGTTGAGCAGCGTGGATTTACCGGCATTTGTATAGCCGACCAGCGCGACTACCGGGATCTCATTCCGCTCACGGCTTCTGCGGCGGATGGCGCGCTGCTTGTCCAGCTCATCCAGACGGCGGCGCAGGTCGGTGATCCTGTCACGGATCCTGCGGCGGTTCATCTCCAGCTTGCTTTCACCGGGACCGCGCGTACCGATGCCGCCGGCCAGACGGCTGAGCACGAGCCCCTGCCCGATCAGACGGGTGGACTGATACTGCAGCTGCGCCAGCTCGACCTGCAGCCGGCCTTCCGCGCTGGACGCGCGGCCGGCGAAGATATCCAGGATCAGCATGGTCCGGTCGATCACCTTGATGCGGAGGATGCTTTCCAGATTCCGCATCTGAATGCCGGTCAGCTCCTCATCGAAAATACACAGATCCGCTTCCAGCGCCTGACATTCCCGTGCCAGTTCATCCGCACGGCCTTTTCCGATGAACAGCGCGCCGTCCGGCTTGTCACGTTTCTGCAGGAATGAACCGACGACTTCGGCGCCGGCGGTCTCAGCCAGACGCGCAAGCTCCTCCAGCGATGAAACGCTCTCGATGCCCATGAGCACGGCGCGTTCGCGGCCGGAGGATATGACATCCGCCTCGTCATGACCGACCAGCCGGTCGGACTGCTCGATCCGCTGCAGCAGCTCTCTGTCATCCAGCTTATACCAGCGTACCGGGTCCGTCAGCACCGGCTCGGCGTTCTCCTCCAGGAAAGCCGTCTGGATCCATGTGGGTTCGCCGTTCAGCACGCCGACGGCGACCATCGCGTCATACCGGAAGATCCTGAGCGCGCTCAGATCCACGTCGCTCAGGTGCCCGTCCCCGTTGGGATGGGTATGGACGCAACGGACGCGTGAAAGGCGCTTTGTATCGCGGCGCAGCCTGTAATCGACCAGTTCGACATCGCAGTCGGTGCCGATACAGACATCGACGATCTCGCCGTCCCGGGTGATATAGAGCGCGATCTCACGATTCAGCGCGCAGGAGTATTCCGCGAGATATTTGATCAGTTCCTTCGGAAGGAACTCATCTTCCTCGAGTGAGAAGGTCATCAGTTCATCCAGCTTTGCCAGCATGGAATCGCGGACGCCTTCGGTATTGCCGTGTGTCAGATACTTCATCGTTTTCCTCTTGCAGTATGTATTTCCGGTGTCAGTTCGGCATGCTCAGCGCGGCGCGTCCCGTTCCGGACAGCGTGAGCGCGGGGCAGGCTGCCGGGAGATAAAGGCTCTCACCCGCGGAAAGATCCATCGACGCGCCGTCCCAGCACAGCTTCAGACCGCCGGTGAGCGCCGTGAGCAGACCGAGATCCCGGACGGGCGGCAATTGAACGGAACCGCGGACATTCATCAGATCGAGCGTAAAGAACTGTTTGTCCAGCACCCGGACGCAACTGCCTTCATCCGCGGAGACAGGATCGAGGCGGAAGGAAAGGTCAGTCACATCCAGCGCCTTATCGAGGTGCAGCTCGCGCTTGTTGCCCTGCGCGTCGGTACGATCCCAGTCATAGAAGCGGTAGGTGACATCCGATGACTGCTGGATCTCATACAGCATGATGCCCGCACCGATGGCGTGCACGCATCCCGCCGGGATATAGCAGACATCCCCCGGCTTCACGTGAACCCGGCGCAACAGGGGAGACACGGCGCTTCCGGCCTCGCACGCGGCGCGCAGTGACGCCGTATCCGTTCCGGGCACGATGCCGTAGACCAGTTCGCCGTTTTCGGGCGCGTCCAGGATCAGCCATGCTTCGGTCTTGCCGAGCTTGCCGTTTTCATGCGCTCCGGCATATGCGTCATCCGGATGTACCTGTACGCTGAGACTTTCGGACGCGTCGATCAGCTTGAGCAGCAGCGGAAAAGCCGCGCGCGCGTATCGCCCGGCGAAACGTTCCCCATAGCGGCTGATCAGCTCCGGTAGCTTCACGCCCGCGTCATCCGTACTCTCCAGCCCGGGAATGCAGCTGACTTCAAGGCTTTCACCGGTGGGTACGCACGGAATGTCTTTTCCGTACTCCGTACGCAGCTTACTGCCGCCCCAGGGGGTGAGCTTTCCCGCGCGGAACGCCGGATGCATGCGCACAGGCAGCATGGGACACGCGTCCGTGAGCGGCTTTTCCAGCGCGATATACGCTTTGCCCGGCGCGTGATCCCACGTCAGCCCGCCCACAGGCGCGAAACCGCGGCGGAGATAAAGTGAAAGCGCGCGGGTGTTGTCTTTTCTCGTATCACACCGAAGCGCCTCACAGCCGGCTTCGGTCAGGATCGTTTCGACCCTGTCCAGTACACGGCCGCCGACGCCCTGCCCCTGATACGCGGGATCGACCGCGAGCTTGTGGAAAAGACCGTATTTCAGGCCGAGTTTCCAGTTGAGATCCTCATATTCCGGATCCTGCCGGCCGATCAGAACGGCGACACCGGCCTTGATCACGTCATCCTCCCGGGCAAGATAAAGCTCGCCGGCTTCGATGCTTTCACGCAGCACCGCCTCCGAAGGGTAATTGCCCCAGATCCACTGTGTGAGCCCGGTCCCGACCATATGCTCCGCGACCCGCCGGTACAGGTCGCATACAACGGGCAGATCGGCGGCAGAAGCTTTGATCAGTTCAATCATATATATTCCTCACTTTATAAAACAGGGAATGCCGGAAACGGATCAGAGCCCGGTGGAACCGAGCCCGCCGGTGCGCTCCGCGAAGCTGTTTTCCTCTTCGGCTGTGCCGTATGGCAGGAACAGCCCCTGACAGAAACGGTCCCCGCGCGCGATCGTGACGGGCATGTCACTGTCATTCTTCAGCTTGACAAGGATATGCCCCTCATTCTTCGCGGAAAAGTAATCGCTGTCAATAATGCCGGCGGTGTTGCAAAGACGGATGCCATACTTGAATCCGAGCGAGCTGCGCGGAAAAAGCACCAGCACCCAGCCGGGCTGCATCTGCGCGCGGATGCCTGTCGGGATCAGCGCCGTTCCGCCGGGGGCGATCGTCACATCGGCCGGGGAAACGAAATCATAGCCGGCGCTTCCGGCGGTGGCGCGCTTCGGCAGCGGGATCCCGGCGACCGGCATCGCGCCGGCCAGCCCGGCGGTATCCTCCAGATAACGCGCTTCGGATACATGCAGAAAACGTGCGATACTCATCAGTGTTCCTCCCGGTATGCGGTCCACGCGTCCGACAGGGACGCGAGTTCTTCGAGCGTCATCGTTTCACCGCGGACGCGGATATCCAGACCGGCTTTCTCCATCAGGGAGACGGCCGTGTCACGGTCCAGACGGAACGTGGCGCAGAGGTTGTTTGTCATGGTCTTGCGCCTGAGCGCGAAAGCCGCGGATACGATCCTGAAAAAATCATCCTCATTCGCAGGCGTGACGGCAGGCTCCGCGCGCCGCGGAAGAACGATGAACGCGCTGTCGACCTTCGGCTGCGGCGTGAAACAGGCAGCCGGCACATCCATCGCGGGATACGGTTCGCACAGATAGCTGCAGCGGACCGCCAGCGGCCCCCATCCGTCATCTCCGGGCTTTGAAAGGATCTTGTCCGCCACTTCCTTCTGCACCATCAGCGCCAGACGGCTGAACGCCAGCCCGGAGGAGAGCAGCATCGTGATCAGCGGCGTGGTGATGTAATAGGGAATATTCGCCACGACCGCGAACGGCTTTTTCATGGACTCCGTGACTTTCGCCAGATCAAGCTTCATAACATCGCCCTGTATGAGCGTGAAATTGTGATAGTCCGCCATGAACGCACCGAGCAGCGGGATCAGCCGTTCGTCCAGCTCCACGGATGTGACATGCGCGGCGCTGCCGCACAGGTGCTTTGTCAGGCTGCCGCATCCGGGCCCGATCTCCAGCACATCCTCCTCCGGCGTGACGCGGGCTGCGGTGACGAGCCCGGCAAGAAGATCGTCATCATAGATGAAATTCTGCCCGAGCGAGTGCCTGTAGCGGAGCTCATTCTCACGCATGCGGTCTTTTGTCTTGCTCATGTTATCCATGTCTCCTTCGGCGCTTCCGGCCGGCCGCGGTATGCCGCGCCGCCGGATATATAACCGATTCAGTATACCACAGGGGCATGAAAAAAACCACCGGGAAGATGTTCGGAAAGCGGTTGATGCGGTTGACTTTTCAGCGCATTTGTTCTATTCTATGCACTGTGTGAAATTTTTGTCACACGGTCAGAAAAGATCCGACAGGAGGAACTACCGATGAAGAAACCCGTTGTGCTCGTAGTGATGGACGGCGTGGGCGAAACGCCCGCCGAGCTCGGCAATATGGTCATGAAGGCGAATACGCCTACCCTGGACAAACTGAAAGCTGAAGATCCTTTCCGGATCATCAAGGCGCACGGCACCGCGGTCGGTCTTCCCTCCGACGATGATATGGGCAACAGCGAAGTCGGCCACAACGCGCTGGGCTGCGGCCAGATCTATTCCCAGGGCGCCAAGCTGGTGAATGAATCCATCGAGAGCGGAAAGATCTACGCTTCCGCCGCGTGGCAGGAGATCGCCGCCAATGTGAAGGAAAACAACAGCACGCTGCACTTTATCGGTCTGCTGAGCGACGGCAATGTGCATTCCAATATCGGCCATCTGCTGGCAATGCTGAAGGAAGCCAAGAATGAAGGCATCCGCACGGCCTGCTGCCATATCCTGCTGGACGGCCGCGATGTGCCCGCCACTTCGGCTCTGGAATATGTAAAGCAGCTGGAAGACGCGCTGGCGGCGCTGAATGACGATACCTTTGACGGACGCATCGCTTCCGGCGGCGGACGTATGCAGATCACCATGGACCGCTATCAGGCCAACTGGGGCATGGTGAAGGACGGCTGGGAAACGCATGTCCACGGCAACGGCCGTCAGTTTGCCTCCGCGGCGGATGCCATCGGCACGTTCCGCGCCGAACTGGGCGTGATCGATCAGGACCTGCCCGCGTTCGTGATCGCCGAGAACGGCAAGCCCGTCGGCGCGATGAATGACGGCGACAGCGTGATCCTGTTCAATTTCCGCGGTGACCGCGCGCTGGAGATCTCCATGGCGTTTGACGGCGACGAGCATTTTGAATACTTCGACCGCGGTGCTGTGCCGCAGGTGAAGTACGCCGGCATGCTGCAGTATGACGGAGACCTGTGCATCCCGCGCTCCTTCCTCGTGAATCCGCCGGAGATCAGACACACACTGACGGAGCTGCTGGTGGAAAACGGCATCAACGAGTATGCCTGCTCCGAAACGCAGAAGTACGGCCATGTGACCTATTTCTGGAACGGCAACCGCAGCGAGAAGTTCTCCGAGGAACTGGAGACCTGGCAGGAAGTGCCGAGCGATGTGCGCTCCTTTGACGAATGCCCCTGGATGAAGGGCACGGAGATCGCCGATCTGGTGATCGCGGCGATCGAGAGCGAAAAGTACGGCTTTATCCGCTGCAACTTCCCGAACGGCGACATGGTCGGCCATACCGGCAGCCTGCCGGCGACCGAGATCGCGGTCGAAAGCGTGGACCTGTGCCTGACCCGCATCCTGAAGGCTTGCGACGAGCATGGCTGCATCCTGGTCGTGACGGCCGATCACGGCAATGCCGATCAGATGCTTGAAAAGGACAAGAAGGGCAACATCGCGCCCCGTACCGCGCACAGCCTGAATCCCGTTCCCTTCATCATCCATGACGCGGACGCGAAGCATGAGATGAAGGACGGCGCCTACGGCCTGGCCAATGTAGCCCCCACCGTGGCGGGTCTGCTGGGCATCAAACCCTATGATTGCTGGGAAGAGAGCATGCTGAAATAAAAGATCCGCTTCCGGACCAAACGGAAAGCGGCACGATATGCAAATGGCACCGGATCTGTGATCCGGTGCCATTTCGGCTATTTCAGTTCGTTCAGGTCATACGGCGTGGTCTGATAGACATAATAGTTCAGCCAGTTGGCGTACAGCAGGTTCGCGTGCCCGCGCCATGTGACGAGCGGAGGCCGCGTGTCATCATTGTCCGGGTAATAGTTGGCGGGAACATCGATGGGCAGACCGGCGTTTTTATCGCGCAGATATTCCTTTTCCAGTGTGCGCGGGTCATACTCGCTGTGACCCATGATGAAGACCTGCTTGCCGTTATCGGTGGCGACGGCATAGAGACCGGCGTCAGGCGAGGAGGCGAGGATCTTCAGATCGGGACAGGCTTCCACATCCTCACGGTGAACGGTCGTATGGCGGGAATGCGGAACCATGAAAACATCGTCAAACCCGCGGAGCAGGATATAATTCTTACGTTCCGCGCTGTGCGGGAAAACGCCGAAGAGCTTCTTTTCCAGCGGATATTTCGGAATGCCGTAGTGGTAATACAGCCCCGCCTGCGCGCCCCAGCAGATGTGGAAGGTGGAATGAACGTGCGTTTTGCTCCACTCCATGATCTCACACAGCTCGTTCCAGTATTCCACCTGTTCAAAAGGCATGTTCTCCACCGGCGCGCCGGTGATGATCATACCGTCGAAGCGCCTGTCGCGGATCTCGTCAAATGTTTTGTAGAAGGCGAGAAGATGCTCTTTTGAGGTGTTCTTCGACTCATGCGACTTCATCATGATCAGCTCTGTTTCCACCTGAAGGGATGTGTTTCCCAGCAGGCGCAGCAGCTGCGTTTCCGTGTCGATCTTGGTGGGCATGAGGTTCACGATGGCGATCTGCAGCGGACGGATGTCCTGCGTGACGGCGCGGGTCTCCTTCATGATGAAGATATTCTCATCCGTCAGCGTTTTGAATGCCGGCAGCTCATTCGGGATCTTGATAGGCATGGGCGATCACCCCTTTTCTTATACGTTTTCCAGTGCCTGGGCAAGATCTTCGATCAGATCTTTACTGCTTTCCAGACCGCAGGAAAGCCGGACCAGATCCGGCCAGACGCCGGCGGCAGCCAGTTCATCATCATTCATCTGGCGGTGCGTTGTGCCGGCAGGATGCAGGCAGCAGGTGCGCGCGTCCGCCACATGCGTCTCGATGGAGGCGACCTTCAGACCACGCATAAATGTCTCCGCGGCTTCGCGGCCGCCTTTGATCCGGAAGGATACAACACCGCAGGAGCCATTGGGCAGATACTTGACCGCACGGTCATGATACTTGTCGCCGGGCAGGTCGCAGTAATTGACGTGCAGGATCTTCGGATGCTTTGAAAGGAACTCCGCAACGGCGCGCGCGTTTTCGCAGTGGCGAGGTACACGGACATGCAGGCTTTCAAGCCCGAGGTTCAGCATGAAGGCGTTCTGCGGGCTCTGCACGGAACCGAAGTCACGCATGAGCTGGCTGGTGGCCTTGGTGATAAAGGCTTTTCCGATACCGAAGCGCTCTGTGTAAATGACTCCGTGATAGCTGTCATCCGGTGTGGTGAGACCGGGAAACTTGTCCGGATAGCGTGTCCAGTCAAACCGGCCGGAATCCACGATGCAGCCGCCCAGCGTGGCACCGTGGCCGTCCATGTATTTGGTGGTGGAATGCGTGACGATATCGGCTCCCCATTCGATGGGACGGCAGTTGATCGGCGTGGCGAAGGTGTTGTCCACGATCAGCGGGACACCGTGCGCATGGGCCGCTTTGGCGAGCATTTCAATATCGAGCACGGTGAGCGCGGGATTGGCGATCGTTTCGCCGAAGAGCGCCTTTGTGTTCGGCCGGAAAGCCGCGTCGAGCTCCGCGCGGGTGCAGTCCGGGCTGACGAAGGTGAAATCGATGCCCATTTTCTTCATGGTAACGGCAAACAGATTGTAGCTGCCACCATAGATCGCGGAGGAAGCTACAACGTGATCACCCGCGGAGACGATGTTGAATACGGCGTAGAAATTCGCAGCCTGACCGGAACCGGTAAGCATGGCGGAGGAGCCGCCCTCAAGCTCGCAGATCTTTGCCGCGACGGCATCACAGGTGGGATTCTGCAGGCGGGAGTAAAAATAGCCGTCCGCTTCCAGATCGAACAGTTTGGCCATATCCTCGCCGGTATCATATTTGAAGGTCGTGGACTGGATGATCGGGATCTGCCGGGGTTCGCCGTTGCCGGGGGTATAGCCGCCCTGAACGCAGAGGGTTTCAATACGCTTCATAGCAGGTGACTCCTTTCGGAATATAACATCCTGATGACAATGGTCCGCCATGAAAAGGTGCGGAACGATAAAAGAAAGTTTATCACAAACGGCCGGAAGGTACAACAGAAAACGGCCCGCGCGGCGTTCTTTCAGGGTATTTTTGCACGGAACGGCAGCCGGGCATGCAAAAAGCAGAGCCGGAGAGGCTCTGCCTGTCTGTACGCTGAAATGCGGATCATTCCGCGGCGGCTTTCGGAACGATAACGTAGGGATCGGTCTTTGTTCCGCTGCCGGAAGCAATATCGAACGCGTCGGCTGCCAGATAAACGGCCGGCCGGACGCCTTCATTCTCGCGGTCGGAAATGATGTGGCCGAGCTGACCGCCGTCCTTCGTGCAGCGCGCGTGACGCTTGTCCGTGGTGGACTGGTTGCGGACCCAGTAGGCACTGTGCGCGCCGTACTGGACCTTGAATACATAAACACCGGTCACGCGCACGGCGTACTCGGTCGCCCAGGCTTTGAGCCCTTTTCCCGTACCCATGCCGATCTTCTTGTTCTTGACGTCCTCGGAGTCGAGCAGGAACACCTTTCCGTAGGTCTCACAGGGCAGGAGCATGCTCAGCTCCTCTTCCGTGAACGCGTCCGCGGCAAAGGTCTCGTTCAGATAGTGCGACAGCTCCGTGTTGCCGAAATCGGCGCCGATGGTCTTGTATTCCGTATAATTGACATGCATCGGCATGGCAAAAAGGATATATTCGCTGCAGAGGTAGATCTTCTCTTCATCTATGGCAAGCACCCGCCAGAGCAGGGGATCCCTGCTGATGGTGACGGCGGACGGATCGTCGATGTGCGCGTGGGACCATTTCCAGGTATTGTTGCCCTTTTCCGGAATGCCGCCGTCAATGCTCTGCGGATAGGCGCCGAGCGTGACATAGACATAGCCTTCTTTTTTGTCCCATACGCGCAGTTCACCATCCGCAAGCGCCGCGGGACACAGGCAGCAGAGAACGAGCAGCAACGCGATCAGACGCTTCATCATATGATCAGCTCCTTTCAGCCCGGAAAGCCGCACGGCGCGTTCTGTCCGCTGACAGGAACATGATCACGCAGCCGATCGCGGAGATGAGATAACAGATATCCATCGGCATCCACTCGATCAGCGAGATCTTTTTCTCCAGCGCGAACTCCATGAGCCCGCAAAGGATCACGCCGATCAGGATCCCCGCCAGGGAACGGACCGGTACGGATGCTTTCAGACCGTAACGCTTCCAGAGGATCAGGACCAGGATGATCAGAAGGGAAACGGACAGGATCTGATTGATCCTGACAAAACCCCAGCGAAGCACGTCATCCTGACGCATGCTCTCGATCAGCACTTCCGCGGAAGCATACAGCATCAGAAACAGGCAGGCGGCGGAACCGGAACCGGACGCTTTTTCACGGCGCAGCGGGAAAAGCGCGAACAGCAGGATAATGATCGCTTCCGGGAAGCATACCGCCCAGCGCGCGGTGCCGTAATAATCAGACAGCGCGAAAGGAAAACGCGTGAAGAAGGAGCTGTTTTCCAGCACGAAAAGGCTCATGCCTTCATCCTCGGTAAACCAGTCCGTTACGCCCCAGCCGTAGCCCTGACCGGCCAGCGCGGCGCCGGCACAGCATAGCGCCGTTGTGACAGCGGCCGGAAACGCCAGCCTGTCAGCCAGCACACCGAAGGAAATATGCTCCGCCCTGCAGGTGATGAGCAGCGCGATCAGACAGCCGGCCAGCGTGCCGTAGTACAGGAAGCCGCCGTCCGTAAAGGCAAGGAAATTACCGATGAAATCATCGGAGATCCAGTCCAGCAGGCACAGGCAGTAACCGAGCCGGGAAAACAGGAAGCCGAGCGGAAACGCGAGTACCGCGAAAACGGCGATCGCGTTCTTTTCCTTCGCGTCGCCGGTCCGCGCCATCGCGATGAAAAGACCGAGAAGCGCGGATACCGCGATGCAGATCCCGTATGGATACAGGGTCAGAGACCCGAGTGTGATCGTATTCATTCGGCAGACTCCGTATATGCAGACGCAAAGTAAATGATATCGCAGATCTCACGGTGACCGGGGGTGGTGTGGATCCTTTCACCGTTGAGCACAACGTTGGTGGATCCGCCGCCGTCCAGGTTGTACGCCATGACGCAGTCCGGGAAAAGATAAGCGATATAATCGGCAAACTCCTGCAGGGTCAGCCCTTTGGAGGAATCGGTCTTGCCGTAGGTCTCCACGACCGCGTATTCCAGCGGCCCCGTCTGCAGGATCGCGACGCGCTGCTGCGGATAGCACCACTGGAATTCGCCGCTTTTTGCCACAACGGTCTCTTTGATCACGCGCGCCTCACCGTTCTCAACAAGCACTGGTCCGAGCGTATAGGTATTCACGATGGAAAGGTCACTGCCGAGACTGTTGAAGTATTCTTTCACATCCTTCGATGAGGCGGCATAGATCGCGTGGAAATCACCGTTGGAATCGATCAGGAGCAGATCGCGTTTGCCGTTCAGCGCGTCCCTGTACAGCTGACCCTGACGGTAAACATAGCCCACTTTCGCGTGATACTTGAAAAAATCCCCGTTCACGGCGGCGATCGCGTTGACATGCTTTGCCATGTCGGCGGCTTCCACATAGGCGCGGCCGGTATAGGTATCCTTGCTGACCGCGGAACGGATCTGTGACGCGTCCGCGATCCGGATATAGGTGATGGAGGACTGTACCGATTTCTTTTTATACGCGGGGATCAGCGTCGCGAATTCACAGCGCACGGAGATGGACTCGTCCTCATAGCGCTGCCAGGCAAAGTCGGACACTTTCGCGTCATCCTCCGAAGGCGTCCAGGTGCGTGTTTTGTCGTTGTAGACCAGCACTTTCGGCTGCGCGGTACCGAAGGAAAGAACGCCCTCATCGCTCAGCGCGTCCGCGCCGGATACGGAGATCCAGTTCCCGGCGATCGCGGGACGGCCGGGGGTCATATAGTCAATATCCAGCGGAACCACATCCGCCATGGCGGGAGAGGCAACGAGCATTGTGAGCGTGAGCGCCATCACAACGGCCAGAATCCCGAAGATGATCCGCGTTTTCTTCATCGTACAGGCTCCTTTCGGAAAAGACAGCATTACAATTTATTATACCATTGATAAAGCGGAGTATGCAAGCACAGGAACAACATACGGTCCGGGATGATTTTTCACTTCAGCGGGATGATTTTTCAGTGCGGTGAGATTGCCAATAAAGTCAAAAACAGATATACTTATAAAGTTGAAGCTTTTCGGCGGAAGGGGGTAACGATCATGAAAACGGGGAAAACCGGGCGCAGGATGGTGCTGATCCTGATCGACCTCCTGATCCTGCTTGTGACGGATGTACTGCTCCTGATCTGCTATCCGAGCAACATCACGAAACTGGAACCGTGGAATATCCTCCTTCAGATCATACTGACGATCGTCACGGTATTCGGCTTCCGCACCTGCTTCAGGATCTACGGAAAAGTCTGGCGCTACGCGGATACGATCACGTATCTGAATCTGATCTTCGCGGATGCCGCGGCGCTGGCGGCGTACTTTGTTATCCAGATGCTGCTCCCGTTCAAACGCCTGAGCTTTATGCGCACATCCGGGCTGATCGCGGCCGATCTGCTGCTGTGCATCGCGTCGAGGCTCATTTATCAGTATCTGTATCAGGCAAGGAGCGCCGATTCAAAGCCGGCCTGCTTTCTGCGGCGCGTGCTTCAGCGGCTGACCGGACAGGAGGTCAGTCCGGCCGGATCGGGTGACAAGACAAGGCAGATCAATATCGCGATCGTCGGCGCGGGGCGTGTCGGCGCGGCGCTTGCGGAAGAACTGCTGAGCAATCCGGACGCGGCCTATAAACCCGTATGCTTTGTGGATATCGACCCGGAGAAGGTCGGCAGGACCATCAGCGGGATCCGCGTGCTGAGTGAGGCAGGGGCGACTGCTGAAACGCTGGGCGCGTATCCCGTGCAGGAGATCGTGTTCGCGCTGCCGGAGACCGACCCGGAGAAGAAACGTGTGCTGTATGAGCACTATAAGCAGACCGGCTGCCGCCTCAAGGTATATGACTATCCGCTGGCTGCCACGACCGAGAACGGCAGGCGCACGATGCGTGAGTTTGACATTGAGGAACTGCTGTTCCGTACGCCGCAGGATTTTCTGGACGAGGCGACCGTTAGTTACTATACGGGGAAACGCGTGCTGATCACCGGCGGCGGAGGGTCTATCGGATCCGAACTGTGCAGGCAGATCGCGCGCATGAAGCCGGCGAGGCTGACGATCCTCGATGTTTATGAAAACGGCGCGTATGATATCCAGCAGGAACTGAAGATCGCCTGCGGTCCGCAGCTGGACCTGCATGTGGAGATCCTCAGTGTGACGGACCGCGAAGCGCTGGACCGCGTCTTCGCCGCGGAAAGACCGGATGTTGTGCTGCATGCCGCCGCGCACAAGCATGTGCCGCTGATGGAACACAACTGCGCGGAGGCTGTCGCGAATAATGTTTTCGGAACATTGAACACGGTGGATGCCGCCGAAAAATACAAGGTGAAGAAATTCATCATGGTATCGACGGATAAAGCCGTGAACCCGACCAATGTGATGGGCGCGACAAAGCGGATGTGCGAGATGATCGTTCAGAGCCGCACGGGCGGTGAAACAAAGTTCTCCGCGACACGGTTCGGAAACGTGCTCGGGTCAAACGGTTCCGTGATCCCGCTGTTCAGACGGCAGATCGCCGAGGGCGGTCCCGTGACGGTAACGGACAAGCGGATCACTCGTTATTTCATGACGATCCCGGAGGCAAGCCAGCTTGTGCTGACGTCCGGTGCTATGGCGAAGGACGGGGAACTGTTTGTGCTGGATATGGGCGAGCCGGTGAAGATCCTGGAACTGGCGGAAAGCATGATCCGGCTGACCGGCTTTGAACCGTACAAGGATATCGACATTCAGGAGATCGGCCTGCGGAACGGAGAAAAACTGTATGAGGAACTGCTGGTTAAGAGTGAGACGCTGAGCAGAACGGAGAACAGGAAGATCTATATCGAGAAGGATGAGCCGCTGAGCAGGCAGGCGATCGACGAGAAACTGGAGCTGCTGCGCGCCGCGCTGCGCACCGGGGACAATGACCGGGTGCGCGAGGCGCTTCACCGATGCGTACCGACCTTCCGGACACCGGAGGAAGTGAACGCGGCAGCCCTGAAAGAAATGGTGTAGAACGGACACGGACTCCGCGGACCATGCGGTATATGCTTTCAGCAGGGACAATAAAAAAAGAACCGGGAATGATGCGTGATGAACGCTCATTCCCGGTTCGTGTTATATCGGAATCATTCTTCGTCGCCGATGGCTTCCTTGACGGAAACGGTGACCTTGCGGTCATAGCAGGCAAACACATGGTTTACGAGATCCTGATCCGGCTTCTTTGTCACAAAGCTGACAACGGGCACGATGATCAGACCGGCGAGCATACAGAAGGCACCGCAGTTGATGGGGCTCTTCAGGATGGCCGGGAAAATGGCGGGGCAGAAGGTATCCAGCACCATCACGACCACGGAGAAGAAGAAACAGCTCAGGCAGCCCGCGGTATTGACGCGCTTTGAGTACAGACCGTACAGGAAGGGTGCCAGGAAGGCGCCGGCCAGCGTGCCCCAGGAGATGCCCATCATCTGGGCGATGAAGTTGGAACCGGTGCTGTTGTACTGGAAAATGGCCAGCACAACGGAGATCGCGATGAAGACGCCGATCAGCTCACGCATGGTCCGCAGCTGCTGCTTTTCTTCCATCTTCTTTTCCTTTTTCAGGTCTTTCAGGAAGTCCAGCGTCAGGGTGGAACTGGAAACCAGCACCAGAGAGGACAGTGTGGACATGGAAGCACTCAGCACCAGCACGATCACAACGGCAATGAGGAAAGGCGACAGCGTCTGGAGCATGCTGGGCACGATCGCGTCAAAACCGCCCTGGGCGATCCTTTCCGCGTCAGTCATGAACAGCCGTCCGAAACCGCCGAGGAAGTAGCATCCGCCGGCAACCACAGTGGCAAACAGGGTGGAAATGATCATGCCTTTGGAAATGTTTTTTTCGCTCTTGATCGCGTAGAATTTCTGGACCATCTGCGGCAGACCCCAGGTACCGAGGCTCGTCAGGATCATAACGCCCAGCAGGCTGGTCGGGTCCGGACCGAAGAAGGAAGCAAAGATACCCGGGACGGTGCCGTTCACGGTCTCCGGATCACTGACCTCCGCAAGCTTGGTCAGAGAACCCACAAATCCGCCGTTCACGTTCAGTACGGCAATGACGACAGCCACGATGCCGACCAGCATCACGATGCCCTGAATGAAGTCGTTGATGGCCGTTGCCATGTAGCCGCCGGCAATGACATATACCGCGGTCAGAAGCGCCATGACGATCACGCATGCTTCATAAGGCACATCGAAAGCCATCGCGAACAGACGGCTCAGTCCGTTGTACAGGGACGCGGTGTAGGGAATGAGGAAAATAAAGATGATCGCTGAGGCGAGGATCTTCAGCGTTTTGCTGTCGAATCTCTTCTCAAAGAACTGCGGCATGGTGGCGGAATTCAGATGCTGTGTCATGATGCGCGTCCGTCTGCCCAGAACAGCCCAGGCCAGCAGTGAACCCAGCACGGCGTTCGCGATGCCGACCCATGTGGAGGCGACACCGAACTTCCAGCCGAACTGACCGGCATAACCGACGAAGACCACAGCGGAAAAATAGGAGGTTCCGTAAGCGAAAGCGGTAAGCCAGGGACCGACGGAGCGGCCGCCGAGCACAAAACCGTTGACATCCGTGGCATGACGGCGGCAGTACAGACCGACACCGATCATTACGCCAAAGAAGAGAACCAGCATACCGATTTTGATTACCAGATCCATAATACGACCTTCTTTCCGGGGTCCGCCGGATGAATAAAGCCCTCAGTGTTCCTGAAGAACACTGAGGGCGAAATTGCTTCCGCGGTACCACCTCAATTTATCATTCGCGGGGACGAATGACCTCTCGGATACTTACATATCCTCAGCGCTTTAACGGGCGCTCCCGGCTGCGCCTACTGCCCGAAAGGGGTTCAGCTTGCCGCTCCGGAGTGTAATTCGGCAACCGTTTTCCACCGCCTCGCACCGACCGGCGGCTCTCTGGAGGAAAGAACCGGAAGCTTACTTAAGTCTCCATCCTCGCGTTTGATGCGGACACTTTAGCATATGAATGTGCTAAAGTCAAGCGAAAAACACGGTTTGTACAATCAGATGTCCAGCAGGTCGCTGAAGACCTTCAGCGCGCCGTCCGTCTCATGCGCAAGGACCTGTTTCGCCAGGATCTTGCCAAGCTGCACGCCTTCCTGATCGAAGCTGTTCACGTTCCAGACAAAGCCCTGGAACATGACCTTGTTTTCAAAGTGTGCCAGCAGCGCGCCGAGTGCTTCGGGCGTCAGCTGCTGACCGATGATGATGGAGGAGGGACGGCCGCCGTCAAAGTTTTTGTTCAGGTCATCATTCCTGCGTCCGCAGGCGAAGGCCATGATCTGGGCAGCCACATTGGCGCACAGCTTCTGGCGGCTGGTGCTGCCCTGGATGCTGACATCCGTGCCGAGCTGGCTCGATCTGAAGCCGACGAACTGCAGCGGAATGATGTCCGTGCCCTGATGGAGCAGCTGGTAGAAGGAGTGCTGGCCGTTGGTGCCGGGCTCGC
>JAUNQH010000066.1 GCA_030536295.1 Clostridia bacterium
CACGGTCACGTATCAAACGGGTCCGGAGGGCGCTTTCGGCGCGTATGATACCGCGGTCGGGGCGCTCCTGAACGGTCAGGCCGACTGCGACGGATATTCGGACGCGTTCTTTCTGCTCTGCTCACTGGCCGGTATTCCTGTGAGAACGGTCATCGGCTATATGGCGGACCCGGCGTCGGGCGCGATGAAGGGACACGCGTGGAACCTTGTTTCACAGGACGGCGGCATCACCTGGTATATGGTGGATGTGACCAATGACAGCGCGGACAGGGAGATCCCTGTTCATTTCTGCTTCAATACCGGAAAGGAGACCGCCTTCCGGAGCTACGTGTGGGAAGAGGAAGCCGTTCCGGATCACTGGGCCCTTGCCGAAAATGACAGCCTGAATTACGGCAGCGGCCTGTTCGGCAGCGTGTTTGATTCGGCCGCGGACGCCGCGCGGTACACGGCGGAGAACAGCGGAGACGCTCAGACGATGATCGAGGTCAGGATCAACGGCCTTTACAGCGGCGATGAGATCAATGAAGCCCTGCTTTCCGCGCTCCGCGAACGCTGGAAAAACAGCCGGGGATTCAGCTACGGATACAGGAGCCTTGTGAACCGCGGCGGATACACCTGGGCGGTGCTGTGTGTGAACATGGATTAAGAACGGTGTGTTACCAAAGCCCGAAAACATCCGAATACCGATCGCAGATCTCTTTCAGCTGGTCATGGGGGAGCGCGGGAACGAAGTTCATGTTGCGGCCGTACATGTCTTCCGCGGCGACGAGCGCGTTCAGGATGGACTCCTCCACCACTTCCGCGGCTGCCGGGAAAAGGCAGTCCATCTCCTGGTCGGAAAGGAGCTCAACGTTTGTTTTGGTATAGCTGTAGCCGTTTTCATTCGCGGTAGAGAACGCGAGGAAGATATCCCCGGAACCGGAATGGTTTCCGCCGCCGACCCGACCGATGCCGATGGCGGCCCGCCTCGCGATCTTCGTCAGCTGCCAGGGCAGAAGCGGCGCGTCCGTGGCGAAGATGACGATGATCGAGCCTTCGCCCTCCTTGGGAGAGGGGCAGACGATGTTCCTTTCACAGCCGCGGATGAGCCTGCCGACCGGAATGCCTTTGATCGTCAGCTCGTTCCGCGTGCCGAAATTGCTCTGCACCAGCGCGGCGATGGTGAATCTTTCCCCGTAGGCGGTCGTCACGACCCTGGATGCCGTGCCGGTGCCGCCCTTGAAGCCGAGACAGCACATGCCCGTTCCGCCGCCGACATTGCCTTCGGCCACGGGGCCCGTTTTCGCGCTGTCCAGCGCCTCGATCACATGCTCGGGAAGGACCTTGAAGCCGTTCACGTTATTGAGCGTGCCGTCATAGGTCTCGCCCACGGCCGGATAGAAGAACCCGAGCCCCGGGATCTCCTGCCCGCGGTCATAGGCGGGGTAAAAGTAATGATGGTCGGTCATCCATTTGGATACGGTGTCCCGGACGATGCCCACGCTGTTTGTGTTGGTGATCATGACCGGCCCGTGCATAAAGCCGGAATCGGTGAT
This sequence comes from Clostridia bacterium, assembly GCA_030536295.1. Taxonomy (GTDB): domain Bacteria; phylum Bacillota; class Clostridia; order Christensenellales; family Aristaeellaceae; genus Aristaeella. The sequence continues at coordinate 1,536 of JAUNQH010000066.1, forward strand.
CCAGTGGGTCCCGGTGAGCTCACCGTTGCCGTTGAGATCCGCCAGGCCGGCGAATACCGCGCTGCGCTTTTTGCCGCGGGGCAGGATGGCGGTGACGCCGGTCCGCGCGAAATCACTGCCGTAGACAGTGTCGGGGGAGGGTTCGCCGATGCTTACCGTGCAGAATCCCACTTCGACCCCCGGCACATCCGTGATCGCGTTATACGGGCCGCATTCGCCCGCGAAGGGAATGCCGAAATCTCTTGCTCTCATAACTGACCTCCGATCGTGTCCGTTCAGCCGTATCTGTGGAAGTTGTCCTTCATCTGTTTGCTGGCGGTGAGGATCACCTTGTTCAGCACTTCCGTCATGTTCTTTTTCACCATCGCGCAGATCTGCTCGTTTGCTTCGTCACACAGCGCGGGATCCCGCGCTGCCGCGATCTTTTCATCCCAGAGATTGAGCAGGCGGTGGCTTTCGGCCGCGGTGCGCTTCTGGAAGGACTCGACATCCTCGATGCAGAGGGCAAAATGCGGATCCGCCATGGCTGCCAGGATGCGGCAGTTCCAGTAATAGTTATCGGTCGATATGTCCGACGTGACATTGTTCAGATATTCAGGCACCCTGCCGGCACAGGTATAAACGGGGATGGGGCTGTTGTAAATGGCGGCCCCGAAGCAGACCCACTGGATGCTTTTCAGCGCGTCCGGCATATAGCCCCTGATCTGCAGGATGGCGGTATGCCCTGTTGTGCTGACCGCGATGCTGCGGTATTTGCCCCGCTGCGCGTCCTTTCCGTAAGGATCATACGGCGTACCCTGCAGGTGGGAGGAGAGCACATACTTGATATCCTCAACGGTCACCTTGCGCTCCGGCGCGAAGGTCCATGGGATATTATCGCTTTCGGGCGTGAAGTCCGCGTTCTCGCCCTCCCAGCGATAGCGCGTCGGGAGAAAATAACGGCCCATGAACCAGCCGCGCGGCGTATTGTAGGCATGGTCGGAATCATCCCGGGAGCCGAAGACGATCCTCGGGTTGAATCTGCCGTCCGTGCAGCGGTCAAGATGGTTCTTTTCCACGAACTCCTTCAGGTCGGCGCTGCACAGATATTCCTTCCGCGCGCCGAAGGCGTCGTCAAAGTCAAAATCGTCGATGCCCAGCTGGTTGGGCATGATCACGATGTTTTCATCCTTCACCCTTCTGGCCATCCAGTGATGCCCGCCGATGGTCTCCAGCCACCAGACCTCGTTTTCGTCATTGAAGCCGATGCCGTTCATCTCATAGGTGCCGTACTTTTCCAGCAGGCTGCCGAGGCGCAGCACGCCTTCGCGGGCCGTGCGCACGTAGGGAAGGACGATACAGACGAAGTCCTCCTCGCCGATGCCGCCGGGGATCTCCTCATCGCCTTCCTTTTCGGGCTTTTTCAGCTGCACCAGCGGATCGGCCCCGAGCACGAGGGCGTTGGAGGTGATGGTCTCCGTCGCCGTCATGCCGACATTGCAGGCATTGATGCCGGAACCGTACCACACGCCTTCCTCCTTGATGATGTTCGGGCAGGCGGTATAGCGCATGGGATCATCCGGCAGGTCAAACTCCAGATGGGAGGTCATGGTCTTATAATGCCTGGGCTGCTGCTCCGGCAGGATCACCGCCATCTTTTTGACATGGTAGTAATAATCCTCATTTCTGGCGACCATGGTGGAGCCGTCATAGGTTGCTTTTTTACCGGCGAGAATGGTGGTACACGGCATTTTTATGTCATCCCTTTCTGTTGTTGCGTAATGCGGTCTTATCATTCATGATTTTACCATGGATCGGCCGGATAATAAACAATGTTCTTGCCGGTTTTCGTGTCTTTTGCGGTCATGTGCTTCACGGGCTGTTTTCTGCGCCTGCACGCGGCGCGGAAACGGACGAAAAAATCGACCGATGTATTTTTTGCCGTGCAACGCTTTTGCAACATACGGGATGATATGATACAGGCGTACCAGGGGAAACGAAATGAGATGAACGGAGGATGAATGATATGAAACAGAATGAAAATATCCGGGGCATGGAGCTCAATGACAAGGAACTGGATCAGGTCACCGGAGGCTTCAAGATCTTCGTCGCCAAATGCCCGCAGTTCCTCAAAACGATCCTGCGCGTGATCTTCAGGATCAAAGACGGGGATTGAGGAAGTGTGCCTTATGATATTCCGGCCCGCACAGCCCCGATGATCGGGAAAACGGTATTCCGGCGGCCGGCCGGAACGAAAAAAACTCCTTACCCGGGAATGCTACGGAGTAATAAGGAAGTAATCCAAAATTACTATCACCGTAGCATCGCAAAGGCAAAGAAAGCGCGCCAAGAAAGGCAGAAATGCTTCTCTTGGCGCTATTTCTTTATCTCTTGATCCATACATTCGTTTTTTCTTCTGAATTCCCCTAAAATATAGTGGAAATCAAAAAGGAAATCAAAATGACTATGAAAACAAAACGGAAATACTTTTATTTTCAGGTTTACCCTTCGGATAAAACGAATGTGCAGATTTCACCCAATGATACTATAATATTGAGATTACCGGAACTTGGCTGTATAATAGGCATTATTATGGAAATAAGGATGCAGACTTATGGCAGAGAATGAGAGAATAGAACTATATGAAAACCAGCCGATCCGTACCGCCTGGAACGAGTCGGAAGAAGAATGGTATTTTTCCGTTGTGGATGTAGTTCGTGTACTGACGGACAGTAAAGACCCGACAGCTTACTGGCGCAAGCTGAAGCAGCGTTTGAAGAATGAGGGCAATGAAACCGTGACAAATTGTCACGGTTTGAAAATGACGGCACCTGACGGCAAAAAACGTCTTACCGACGTTGCAACGACCGAACAGGTCCTCCGCATCATTCAGTCCATACCGTCTAAGAAGGCAGAACCTTTCAAAATGTGGCTGGCACAAGTGGGCAGAGAGCGCATAGAAGAAACGATCGATCCGGAGATCACAATAGAGCGTGCCCTTGAGACCTATCACAAAAAGGGATATACACGGGAATGGATCAATCAGCGCCTGCAGGCTATTCAGGTCCGCAAAGAGCTGACCGATGAATGGCAGGCACACGGTGTACAGAAGGGCGTTGAATATGCTATCCTCACAGATGAGATCACAAAAGCCTGGTCTGGTATGAGCACAAGGCAGTATAAAAACCTGAAAGGCCTGAAAAAGGAAAACCTCCGGGATAACATGACAACCCTGGAGCTCGTTCTGAATATGCTGGCAGAGGCGACGACAACGGAAATATCCCGGCAGCAGAATCCTTCTTCCTTTGCGGAAAATCTTCAAGTTGCCAAGTCCGGCGGCGAAGCCGCAGCGGACGCGCGAAAGGCTGTTGAGAGCAGAACCGGCGTCCCTGTCATTTCCGCAAAGAACGCAGCGCAATTAAACGATGTTGTTACAAATCTGATTGAAGGAACCGCAGAGGACACAGACAACGAAAAAAAATAATCTCCGCATGGCATACAGCGACAGGCTGTTCCCGCGGAGAAGATGGGATCAGAGCCCGCTGAAGCAGGCGATCGCTTCCTTCACATTCTCTTTCATCGCTTTTTCCGCTTCGGCGGTCAGGTCGATGAACAGCGGGTTGGCAGGGATGCCGGATGCCAGGATCTCACTGACCTTTTGCGCGCCGGCACGGTCCATATAGGTGAAATAGTTGATCTTTCTCACGCCGGCCGCGATGGCTTTGCGGAAATCATCGGATGAAACGCCGCTGCCGCCGTGCATGACGATGGGCATTCCGCCCGTGATCTCACGCACGGAAGAGACAACGCCGAAATCCAGCCTCGGCTTTTTCAGATAGATGCCGTGGGTGGTGCCGAAGGAGCAGGCCAGGGCGTCGATCCCCGTTTCGCGCACGAACCCGGCTGCCTGCGCGGGATCCGTGTAGATCTTGGTCTCGTCATCTACGCCGGTGGGGGCGCCGTCTCCCGATTCGCGGCGGCCCATGCTGCCGAGCTCCGCCTCGACGGACGCGCCGTAGGGGGCGGCCATTTCAACGGCTTTGGCGGACAGATCGACATTCTGTTCATACGGCAGCACGGAAGCGTCGATCATGATGCCGGTGAAGCCGAGGTCCAGCGCCTTTTTCAGATACGCCAGATCCTCACCGTGATCCAGGTGGAGGCATACGGGCACGGAAGCACGTTCGGCGTATTTGAGCATCAGCGGACCGACGTCTTCGACGCTGTTGTAGGGTTCGTGGCACTGGGCAAACTGCAGGATCACGGGCTGGCCGGTCTCTTCGGCGGCGCCGATCACGGCTTTCAGGGAAGCCAGACTCACGGCGTTGAAGGCGCCGACAGCGATCTTTTTCTCTTCGGCGATCTCAAGGATCTTTTTCAGTGTTACAAGCATGGTCAAACCTCCTGTTGAACGGACGTTCAGCCGGCGGTGCCGGAGCCTTCTCATACGGAGATACGGCACGCCGGTTTTATTTTCCGGATATATAAGCCATTATAAACCCGTAACGCGGATAAATCCACACCAAATCGGTGCGCGACGCGCGGCGGAAACATGATTGACATGTTCCCGAATGCTGTTTATACTATGTTTAAACAAGGGGGCGATATGGATGCAGCTTCAGCTGAAACAATGGGGAAACGGAACGGGTATCCGCTTCACGAAGGAGTTTCTGAACAGGGCGGGCGTCAAAGTCAATGATACATTCAACGCGGAGATCGTTGACGGGCGGATCGTGCTGACGCCTGAATTCCGTCATCGCAGTCTCCGGGAACGGGCAGCGGAATATAACGGGCAGCTGAACCTTTCCGATGAGCCGGACCGGGGCGAGCCCGTAGGCAATGAGGTATGGTGAATGCAGAAGATCGAGCAGGGAAATATCATGAAAGTCGACGGGATCAAATATCCTGTGATGGTCGTAAGCAATGATTTTTTCAACCGTTCAGGAAAGGCGATCATCTGCCCGATCCTGAAGGATGCTGCCGAAGGTCCCCTTCATATCCGCTTGAAATGTGACGCTGTTGAAGGATATGTGCTGTGTGAACAGGTCAGATATATTGATCTGTCGGAACGGCATTTCGCGCGGATCGCGGCGGAAGGTTACTATGAGGTCATGGATATATCGGACGCGGTGATGGGCATGTTTGATCATCAGGGCGGGTAAGCGTATCCGGCAGCCCTGAAACATATGAAAATGCGGAAGGACCTGAACATACGGGGCGGGATCTTCCGCGGAAAGGCATCTATGAAACGTATTCTTGCTGTTGTTTTGCTTCTGCTTATGATGGCTGCCGCGGCTTCCGCCTCGGAGCTGCCGAAGGCGGAGCTCACGGAGTTTGACGGGAAGCGGATCGGTGTGCAGACCGGGTCCATTGAGGAAGCGAAAGTATCGGAAACGTTCCGGGATCCGGAGATCACTTATTACGCCGCCTTCCCGGACGCGATCGTCGCCCTGCAGACGGGCAAGCTCGACGCGTTTTACGCGGAGGACAACGGGCTGCGCTTTGTCGCCGGGAACGCGGAGGGGCTGACGGTGCTGGATACCGGCGAAGAAGGATATGATATTGCGCCGATATTTCAGAAATCGGAGCGCGGTGATCTGCTGCGCGGGCAGTACAACGCGTTTCTGAAGGAGTTCCGGGAAAGCGGAAAGCTGGACGAGATCGCGCGGAAATGGATCGACGGTCCGGAAGAGATCCGCGTGATGGATACAAGCGCGCTTCCGGGTGAGAACGGCGTGATCACTGTCGCGGTGGAAGTAGGCTACGCGCCGTATGAGTACATGAAGGACGGGGAGGTCGTAGGCTTTGAGGCCGAGCTCCTGCGGGAGTTCTGCAAGGCTTACGGTTACAGGCTCGACATCCGCAATACGACCTTTGATTCGATCATCGTGGGCGTATATACCGGCAAGTTCGACATGGGCGCTTCCGCGTTTTCCATCACGGAGGAACGGAAAAGATCCGTGAATTTCGGTGACGCGTTCGGACGGGCGGGCGAAGGCATACTGGTGCGCCTGGACGGCGGCTGGACGGGTCTTCCGCTTCAGGAAACAACGGGCGAAAAGGCCGGCTTTACGGAGACCGTGCTTGCGGGGCTGCGCCGCACCTTCGCGGAGGAGGACCGGTGGAAGCTGTTTGCTTCCGGCATCGGGATCACCTTCCTGATCACGGTGCTTTCCGTGCTGTTCGGCACGGCGGCGGGCTTCGGGCTTTATCTGCTGTGCAGAAACGGCAACAAAGCCGCCAACGCGCTGGTGAAAGCCGTGAACTGGCTGATCACGGGAATGCCGCTGGTGGTGTTCCTGATGGTGCTTTTCTATGTTGTTTTCGCGAGATCGACGCTTTCCGGCACGGCGGTGGCGATCATCGGATTCACTGTTGTTTTCGCGCTGACAGTGTTCCATCTGCTGCGGTCCGGGGAAGACGCCGTGAGCATCGGCCAGAAGGAAGCGGCCTATGCCCTCGGATACAGCGATATGGACGCCTTCATGCGGATCATTCTGCCGCAGGCGGCCATGCATATTCTGCCATCCTATCAGGGGGAGGTCATCTCCCTGCTGAAGGCTACGGCCGTGGTGGGGTATATCACCGTGATGGATGTGACACGGATCGGGGATATCATCCGCGGGCGCACCTATGACGCGATCTTCCCGCTGCTGGCGGTGGTCATCGCGTATTTCCTGCTGGCGGCCGTGTGCAAGGCCGGCGTGCGCCTGCTCGCGCGGAAAGTGAACACGAAGAACCGCCCGCGGGCGGAGATCATGAAAGGGGTGGAGATCCGGTGATCGAGCTTCGTCATGTGACAAAGAAATATGATAACGCGATGCCGCTGAATGATGTGAGCGTAACGATCAACGAAGGCGATGTGATCGCTGTGATCGGCCCCTCCGGCACCGGCAAATCCACGCTGCTGCGCGGCATCAACATGCTCACGCCGCCCACATCCGGGCAGATCTTTATTGACGGTGAGGAGATCACGGCAAAGAATGCCGATGTGAAGCGGATTCGCCGCAAGTGCGGCATGGTGTTTCAGCAGTTCAACCTTTTCGGTCATCTCACGATCCTGGAAAACGTGTGCGAGCCGCAGATCCATATCCTGAAGCGCGCGCCGCGGGAGGCCGCGGACATCGCGGTGAAATACCTGAAGCAGGTCGGGCTGGCAAATAAGCTCTATAACTATCCGGATGAGCTTTCCGGCGGGCAGATGCAGCGGGCGGCCATCGCGCGC